>JBOGJS010000134.1:0-11832 GCA_050745365.1 Terriglobia bacterium | reverse complement strand
CGGAATCTCCTTTGATTGAGATTAAGCATTCGACAAACTCAACCTCAATTTATAAGGGATTCCGCCCCAATTTTGAAAACCTAATTTGGACAAGCCTGGGGTAAACCCGCCCCTACATCCGCGCCCGAAACCTGAGGCATTACAGAAAACATCCGTACGTCCTTTCTGCTTCGGTGCTAACGCTTCTTCAGATACGAGGGAGCGTTTGCGCTATCGCGCGCGGAAGTGAGTTTGCGGGCAGTAACGCGCACCGCATCCGGAACGTTTTTGTTGAGGGAAAGAGTCTTCATATCGCGCACATTGAGACGCGGAATAAGGGGCAGAGTAACGTCGAGAGGGGTTCGGGGATTATTGATCAAAGCGCGAAGCACGCCATAACTCTTCATGAAAGACCGGTTGGAGGCAACCAGTCGCAGCACTTCCTCAGAAACGGTTGTCATTGAAGCGAAGGCTTCGATTTCCGTCTCGGAGATTTTGGGCGATTGGAGCACGGCGCGCGCTACCATCTTGTTTCCGTCTCGGACGAGGATGAAGCGCTGTTCCTGCGTGCCCATCAGAGCGCACTTGATTTTTTCGGGCGCCGTCATGCGGCTGAGTTTTTGAAGCGTCGTTTCGTGCTGCTGCTCTTCATCGGGGCCAGCGGATGCTGCCGATAGCTCATCCGAGGCGGTGGCCACCGGAGAAGTTTTGAGGGCTTCAGGACTCGCTTCAGGGTGTGGAGTTCTTGAGGTCATTTTGAGTGAGGTGAATCGTCTTCACCTCCCCATAGCGTCCCAGGGGTTTGAGCGTGACGCCGTTGAGAGTCAGCACGGTGCCCAGCGCGTTCCCGGTGGTGACATCGAAATAAGTCTTTGCCGCCAACGTGCGCACGTCGCCTGGATCGAGCGTGCGCTCCAGCACCGTCTTTCCGTCCGCATTCACCGCCACCCAGGACGGCTGGGTTGCCGCCACTTGCAGCACCAACTCGCCCCGCGCGGCAGGTGCGGTGGGAGCGGCGGGATTTTGAGTCTCAAGTGCCGCAAGAGTGCTGGAGGCGGAGGTCGGGGTGACGCCCGCTGCGGTTGTCGTGGCCGAGGCCATTTTTACATCCGACCGGGGAAGGGTCGGCTGGCTTCCTTCCGCCGGTGATGGGTTTTGATTTCCGGCCGGCTCAGCGGAGAAATTGGGCGCGGTGGCCGCCGGAGCGGATGAAGGGGATAGCGGCGTTGATGGGTTCGGTGAGGCTGGCGACGTTCCGGCGGAAGCACCGGTTGCGGCTGGCGTAGGATTCGCGAAGGTTATGGGTTCTTCCGCAGAGCGATGCGCATAACGGAAAGTGAAGTAACCTCCGCCCAGCAATACGATCGCAATCACCCAAGGTAACACAGGAATGCGGCCTTTCTTTTTGCCGCTATGGTTGACGCCGAGCCTTGAAAAATCATCTTCTTCCTTGCGCGGGGCCGCAAGCTCATACTCCGCCATCACCTGTTCCGGGTCTAGACCAATGTAATTGGCGTACGCGCGAATAAAACTGCGAGTAAAGATTCCGCCAGGGAGTTTTGAAAATTCGTCCGCCTCGAGCGCTTCGAGAAAGCGAACACTGATCTTGGTGGTCTCAGATATTTCCTGGAGCGTGATGCTACGCATCTCCCGCTCGCGTCGTAAATTCTCGCCAAAGTCGGCCATGCGCCCGCCCTCGGTTCTATATCGGCAGTTCTCCCTCTCCCTATAAGGATATTGCCGTATTCGTTACCTGTCAAACTCTTTTGCGAGTCAGTTAACTGGCTGCTCAATTGGCATTTACCCGTTTAGAATGTGTCTGTTATGAGGGTAGGCACTGAGCCTACTGAAACCCGGCGCCCTAAAAAAGCCTTAGAGGTAGGCGAGGCGGTGGCTTCAACTTCGGCCTGCAGCACTGCAGTGAATCAGGCAAACGTCATTCCGAGCAGCGGAGCGGCGAGGAATCTTGCCGTGGCCTCTTGCTGGAACGCGCGCCCTGGCGAGATTCCTCACTCCGCTCTGCATGACATGCCGCCTGCTCAGCGTGAGAAAAACGACCCCTCATCCGCCCTTCTACGTCGGGCACCTTCTCCCCAGGGGAGAAGGTGGGGAGCCGATTTGCTCCTCATCGAATCGCCCTGAGCAGAGCGAAGGGGCTCACGGTAAACTCCGCGAACCGGATGAGGGGCCCCGATCGAAATTTACCGCGTCTCCGCGCTACGCTTTGTCATGCCCCAGATTGGCAGCCGAAGGCTGTGGACGCTCGGAATGACAAAGTCCAAAAGTTTGCGAAAAACCAGACTTTGACGGAACCCTGCATCGCCCTGGTGAGGTATTGCAAATACCGGTCCTGGTGTATACACTTGCGGCTCACTCGAAAATTTAGAAAAAACCCGCTGCCTCTAGGGCGGGGAAGGCTCGATGTTACTTCAGGGGTAACGCGGCCTGCCCAAGGAGCTTCCATGGGAAAACTCGTTCCTGCTTTCACTCTCGTGGCTGGTGTATGCATGCTTCTTCTTGTGCCTCAACTGAATGCCCGCCCACACAAAAAGGAGCACCTGCTCTTTTTCACTCTGTCGGCCGGTTACAAGCATGCGAGCGTGCCCACGGCCGTCGACGTGATCACGCGGATCGGAAAGAGAACCGGGGTATGGGATACGACGCCATCTCAGGACGTTTCGATTTTCACGCCGCAGAACCTCAGTCACTACGATGCGATCATGTTTTACACCACCGGTGAGTTGCCGATGACGGATTCCGAAAAAGCGGCATTCCTTCACTTCGTTAAATCGGGTCACGGGTTCGTCGGCGTGCATAGCGCCACGGATACGTTCTACCTCTGGGAGCCTTACCTGGAGCTGATCGGCGGTTACTTTAACGACCATCCCTGGCATCAAAAGGTCACGGTCGACGTCGTGGCGCCTTCCAATCCTATCGTCAGCTTTTTGCCGAAGTCGTTCCAGATCTACGACGAGATTTATCAAACTGCTGATTTTCAATATAAGACTTCACACGTGCTGCTCAAACTAGACCCTGCCTCCGTCGATCTCCATAAAAAAGGCGTTCATCTCCGCTTTTACGGCTGGCCTCTGGCCTGGACGCGCCACGACGGCAAAGGCCGAGTGTTTTATTGCGCCCTCGGCCACGAAGATTCCACCTGGCATAGCGCCCGGTTCCAGAGGCTCATGCAGAATGGCATCGAGTGGACGATGGGACTGCTGAAATAGTGCGCCTCAGGGAAGAGCTTCGTCCAGACGTGTAAGGTAGCGCAGGACGAGGCGATAGCTTCCGTAATAGTAGGTCATATCCTCCGCGGCAAAGGTGTCGCGGGAGCTATGCAGAACGCGCACCGTTCCCTGCGTGAGCGAGTGGATCGTGATGGTAGGGACTTTCCGGTCGCGAAATGACATGGCATCATCTCTCCCGACCCCGGCGAGGTTCACAGCGGGAAAATACGTTCCCATGCTCTTCGCGACGTCATCGAGCACGACTAAGAGCCGGGGGTCGGCATGGTCCTGCCAGACTTCGGGGGCACCCATACCCAAGCACTCAAGGTTTACCATCGCCCGGATTTGATGGAGTTCTTCCTTAGACAGATGATCGACGTAATATTTTGAGCCGACCAGTCCTTTTTCCTCTTCAGTGAAGCCAATAAACAAGAAGGTGTGTCGCCGCTCGTCGCCGCGAACGCTTTGGTAAAGGCTTGGAAGCATGGATGCTCCGCTCCAGTCGTCCACAATCCCATTCCCGCGGCGGACGTGATCCAGATGGCCGCCGACGATGATCAGCGAAGAAGTTTCACCCGGCAAGGTGCAGATCACATTGGGAGGCTGGCCGGGATTCACCTTCTGCTCTGCTAACTTTGCACAGCCTGCCTGCTTAAACAAATACTTGAGGGCTCGCTCGCGTAAGATGTTAGACCGGGGGGCATCTTTTAAGCGCTGCTCGATCACAGAAAGGGGAAGAAGGTGGAAATCCGGAGGAGAGATCGGGAGGCCGGTAGCCGCCAAAGAGGAAAGACATACCAGTCCTGCCCCAAAAAGCGTAGCAAAAAACTTCATTAAAGTATCACTTTAGGTTATTCGCCATCACGAACGCCTGCTGGATTAGCTTCGCGGCAGAGCGCTTGACGCGATATCTGCTCAGATCCTTCCGGCGCACCCATCGAGCGTCCGAAGCGTCGGAAGCGGCCTTGAGCCGTCCGCTTCTTTTCCGGCAAAGATAGTCGACGACCGCATAGTGATATCGAATTCTACTCCTAACGCGGAGAATACGTTCGAAGACGGAGATCAACGCAACGGGTTCCACAGCGAGCCCGGTTTCCTCCCTGATTTCGCGCTCGACCGCAGAAATCAGTTTTTCCCCGAGCTCTACCATGCCGCCCGGCAGCGTCCACTCGCCCTTTTGAGGCGCATGACCGCGACGGATCAAGAGCACAGAGTTGCCGTCAATCACCGCGCCACCAACGCCCAGAATTGGTTGGCTAGGAAATTCGCGGATTGTATCTGAAACAGGCAACTCGATCAAAATTCTTGCCTTTTTAAATTTAAAACACATATAGTGACAGACTCAGTAAAACCTGGCAAGGTGAGGCGTTCGGACTGGCACGCATTGGCCAGCCCGTTGCGTCATCACGGGATCAACAAGGGGAATGACACGTGGCCAAGCACGCGCATCCGCGCATTTTCGTCACGCTCGCCGGGCCCTCGCTTGGCATCATGGAGGACCAGGCGGCCGGCGTAGGTAGCTCGCAAGTGGGGTTTGAGTGGAGGCTGGACTGTCTGCAGGCGTTCGACGATCTTGAGACTCACCTGCACCAGGCGCTCTTCAGGCTCCGATTCCCGCACAGCATCGCGACGTGCCGGAGGGAGCAAGCAGGTGGGCAGTTCAAAGGGTCTGTAGAGGAGCAGGCCAGAATTCTGGAAGCGGCCTTGCGTGCGGGGTGCCATTGGGTGGACGTGGAGATTGAATCCGTCGAAAGCGCGGGTGCTCCACTTCTCGAGCGTTTCCGAGCGGGCCATGTGCTGGTCTCCTTGCATGATTACCGGGGAATGCCTGCGCTCGGTGATGTTTACCGCCAACTGGCACACCTCCCGGCGGAGGCGGTGAAGATCGCGGTTCGGACGAAGAGCCTGGTGGATAACCTTAAGATCGAGAAATTCTTAAAGGCCCACCGCTCGCGCGGACAAAAACTGGTTGTTCTTGGAATGGGCCCATCAGGAATACCCTCCAGGGTGTTAGGCCTGCAGTGGGGTGCTGCCTTCACATACGCATCGCCCGGGAGCCACGGGGCAGTGGCTGAGGGACAGTTGCCGGTTTCGTTGATGCGCTCCATTTACCGGGTGGAACACGTGGACCATCGCACCCGCATTTTCGGTGTTGTGGGATCGAAGGCTTCGACTTCGCTTTCGCCCTCGATGCAAAATGCGGCTTTCAACGCCAAGCGAGTGAACGCCATTTATCTGCCTTGTGAAGCCCGGCATTTGGAAGACTTTCTGAAATTTGCGCGCCGCCTGGAATTTTCCGGCTTCAGCGTAACGATGCCCTATAAACGCGCGATCCTGGAAGAACTGGACTGGATCGATCCGCTCGCCCAGCAAATCGGGGCGTGCAACACTGTGGCCGTACAGCACGGCAAATGGCTGGGCTGGAACACGGACGCCGCTGCCGTGGTGGAAGTATTGGCCAAGCGGCTGCGGCTTGCCGGAAGCCGGGTTCTGATTCTCGGTGCGGGAGGGGCGGCTCGTTCTGCCGCGTACGCGCTTCGGGGCGAGGGTGCCGGGGTTTTTATTGCCGCCAGGAAGGAGTCGGCAGCCAAGCGGCTGGCAAGGGAAGTTTCCGCGGAGTTCATCTCATGGGAACGGGCAGACGGTCTCGACGTGGATACCGTGATCAATGCCACACCCATCGGGATGGCGCCTTACGCGGAAGCCGTGCCGATTGACTTGGCCCGGCTGCGTGTCCGGGTTGTCTTTGATATGGTTTATCATCCTATAGAGACCCGGTTGCTTCTCGAAGGCCGCAGCCGGGGGCTCACGACCATCTCAGGTCTCGAAATGCTGGTGGACCAGGGGGCGCGGCAATTTGAAATCTGGACCGGCCAGTCCGCCCCACGCGCACTGATGGAACAGGCCGTCCGCCAAGGTGTCGACCTCGCGGATATGGAGTGAGCGCATGTCGGCACGGCGACAAAACCTAAAGCCCCTCTTGAAGAGGGTGGCCTCTCCTTATGTCCGAAACATTCCCGTCGTTTGCGGAATTTCGCGGCTTGGCTTCTCACGGGAACGTCGTCCCGGTTTACCGCACCATCATTGCCGATATGCTGAGCCCGGTTTCGGCCTTCCTGCGCGTCGCTCCCGAAAAAGCTCGAAACCCCTTCAGCTTTTTGCTCGAAAGCGTTGAAGGCGGCGAACGCGTCGGTCGGTACACGTTCTTCAGCGCCGACCCGTTCAAACTGATCTCATGCCGCGGTCGGTCGATCCGGATCGAGCGGGATGGCGTGGTCAAAGAGGAAATCGGCAACATCTTCGAATATTTGCGCGAAGCGAGCCGGCCCTATCACCCTGTCCCCTCGCCGGGGCTGCCGCCTTTTTCAGCCGGGGCCGTTGGATACCTTGCCTACGAAACGGTGCGGCTACTGGAAAATCTACCGCCGCGCGTGCCCCCGGACGTTGCGATGGCTGATGCGCTTTTCATGTACTTTACCGATCTCATCGCCTTCGACCATGTCCAGCACCAGCTCTATTTGATTGCAAACGTGCTCACCGAGGAGGGGAAGGGTGGTCTGCGCGCAAAGTATAATTGCGCGCTTCTCCGGCTGGACCGGATGGAAAAGCTTCTCCAGCGTCCGCTTCCCTCCCGGCGCGTTCAGCGTCCGCGCGGCCCGCTGCGCTTTCAGTCCAACGTCAGCCGGGAACAATACGAGGCGATGGTGACGCGAGCGAAAGAATACATCCGCGCGGGAGATGTCTTCCAGGTTGTGCTTTCACAGCGATTTCAGTCGCCTGCGCGGGTGCCTTCGTTTGAGATTTATCGCGCCCTGCGTGTCGTGAATCCTTCGCCCTATCTGTATTATCTGCGACTGGGAGAAGCTTCAGTGCTCGGTTCGTCGCCCGAAATGCTGGTGAAGGTTTCCGGGCGGCAGGTGGAATACCGGCCGATCGCCGGCACGCGCCCGCGCGGCAAGACCGAGGAGGAAGACCGCCGCTTCGAGGAAGAGCTGAAAAGCGATGAGAAGGAGCGCGCCGAGCACATAATGCTGGTTGATCTGGGTCGGAATGATATCGGCCGCGTCTGCGAATTCCACACTGTGGCGCCGCGCGCGGTCATGTTCGTCGAGCGATATTCGCACGTCATGCACTTAGTTTCCTCGATTCAGGGCAAACTCCGCCCGGATTCGGATAGTTATGCTGCGCTTGCCGCCTGTTTTCCGGCCGGGACCCTCACGGGCGCGCCGAAAGTGCGCGCGATGGAGATTATTGACGAGCTTGAGCCGACGCGCCGCGGCATCTACGGCGGCTCCGTCCTCTATCTTGATTTTTCCGGTAATCTAAACGCCTGCATTGTCATTCGCACAATGGCGATTGTGAAGGGCAAAGCTTATTTCCAGGCCGGGGCCGGCATCGTGGCGGACTCTGTTCCCGCCCTTGAATACCAGGAATCTTTCAATAAAGCTAAAGCATTGCTTAAAGCTATGGAGATGGCGGAACGTGGGCTGTGAAAAGGCAGTGATGACTGACGAGTGATGACAATCGGTTCATTGAGTCATCGCTTCATTGACCCAATGAATCAATGAAGCGATGATTCAATTCTTATCACTTGTCACTTGTCACTTGTCACTCATTACTCATCACTGCTGTTGAGATTGGAGGCTCTTGAAATGCGAAAACCCGAAGAATTGAAGCAAAGCTTGCGCGGTATCGTGGGATTCGGCGTAACGCCGTTCCACGACGATTACAGCATCAACTTTGACGCCCTGCGCGCGAACGCAGCTTTCCTCGCGGAGCACTGCGACGTCGTGGTGCCTCTCGGCAACAACGGCGAAATCTATTCTCTTACCCCGGAAGAGCGCAAAGCAGTAGGACGCGCCGTGGTCGAGGAAGTTCGCGGCCGAAAGCCGGTGGTGGTGGGGATTGGATTTGCCTTGCCCGTCGCGAGCCAGCTTGCGCGCGCGGCTGAAGAATACGGAGCAGACGGCGTTCTGCTGTTGCCGCCCCAGTTTGTGCCCGCCGGGGACGATGGATTGTTGGAATACTATCGCTCGGTTGCTTCGGCGACCAGGCTTGGCTTAGTTCTCTTTCAGACTCCAGGCTTCAACTTTAGCGTGCCGCTCCTGGAGTGTCTCTCAACGATACCTAACATTGTAGGTTTCAAGGACGAACACGGAGATATGAAGCAGTTCGTGCGGCAATGGAAGGCCGTGGGCAGCCGGATTGAGCTGCTTTGCGGAGTGGGTGAGATCCTGGCGCCGAGCTATTTTGCGCTGGGCGTCAAGGGCTTCACAAGTGGCATTGTCAATTTTATGCCGCAAACCCCGCGACGCATCTGGGACTTGATCCAGCAAGGCAGGCTCGCGGAAGCTTCAAGAGTGGTGGAAGCGGAAGCGATGCCCGTATTCGATCTGCGGAAGAAGCGGCCGGGTTACACAACCGGGGTGATTAAGGAAGCCATGAACCTGTGTGGCATGAAGGCGGGCCCGGTGCGGCCACCGCTCGCGCCGATGCTCGACGGGGACCGCGAAGAGCTGCGAGCAACGCTGAAGCGGATCGGAGTGCTGTAGCGACAGACATTAGAGTAGCGGTGATGCGTATGAAACGCAGGTTTGACCATGGGAATAGACCATGATACGTTTTAACCAGGGGGGATTTCCCAGTGGAAAGCATGGCTATTTCCGAGTTTAAAGCAACCTGCCTCGCGGTTCTCGAAAGGGTGCGGCGCACCAAGAAGCCAGTGCGTGTAACTCGCTTCGGAGAGCCAGTGGCGGAAATAGTTCCTCCATCCGCGCCACCCGCACCGAAGACCTGGATTGGGGCTATGGTGGGAACGGCGCAGATCGTGGGTGACATTGTCTCCTCAGTGAATGAGGAAAGCGACTGGGAGGCGAGCCGCTGAAGCTATTACTCGACACTCACATCTGGATCTGGAGCCAAATTGCGCCTGATAAACTGACAAAGAGGATTCGGCGGTCGCTCGGCGGCGCGGCGAACGAGGTTTGGCTTTCGTCCATCAGCGTGTGGGAACTGATGTTGTTAGTTGAAAAGCGCCGCATCGTTCTGAATTGTAGTGTCGAGGAGTGGGTCACGAGGGCGGTCAAGCCACTGAAGGAAGCTCCGCTCACTACGGAGGTCGTGCTGGAGGCTGGTCGATTCAGCCTGTCCCATCCTGATCCGGCGGATCGTTTTCTGGTTGCTACGGCGAGGAGCCTTGGGTTGACTCTCGTGACCGCTGATCGTCGCCTGCTAGCATCGAAGGCGGTTTCCCTACTGCCAAACGAATAACGTCGCTCTCGTTCAGAACGCCTTCTCTGTATCCAGCAGGATGGTCACCGGTCCGTCATTTACCAATTCCACTTCCATCATGGCCTGAAAGCGGCCGGACTCGACGGTGACGCCTTTGGGGGTGGCCATGGTCCGCAAATCCTCAAGTAAAACTTCATATAGCGTCCGGGCCGTACTGGATGGAGCTGCGGCGGTATAGCTCGGGCGGCGGCCACCGCGCGCGTCGCCAAACAGCGTAAACTGCGAAACGCAGAGAATGGCGCCACCCGTCTCCATAATGGAAAGATTCATCTTGCCTTGTTCGTCATTCAGGATGCGCAGGCATACGATTTTTTCGGCAAGGTTTTTGGCGGAGGCAGGGGTATCGTTCATGCCGATGCCAACTAGAGCTAAGAGTCCAGGACCAATTCGGGCCACGGTCTGGCCTTCTACTCGAACTTCCGCTCTCGTTACCCTCTGAACGACCGCGCGCATTCTGCTTCTACTCCGGCGTGTCCCATCATCATACAAACCGGCTCGCACCGCAAGCGACCGTATCCGACGTGAGAAGCGGACTTGTCGGTTCACGGCCGTACTTCGTTCTCAAGGGTCTCCTCGATGCCGGGATCGCGCAAGAGGAAATTCCATCGCCCAATGGTTGCATTCTCTTGCTCCGTGGCAGATTATTTTCGAGGTCCTTGATTTTGCCCGGTATCCATGCATGTTGGAGGGCAATTGACATGGGGTCACATTTTCTTGTTCCGGCTACGCCGGGTTAGGAGGAACAGATGAATCGGAGAAATTTCATGGGAAGCATGGTGGCGGGAGTGACAGCGGCTCAGATCTTGAAAATGCCTTTACCTCTGGATCGCAGCACCTTGACGCCAATTCCGCGTGTCCAGTGGTTGAAGAACGGTCTTATTTATGGCGCAGGATCACACGAGACTTATTTGTTCCTGGTTCGGCGAGGCAGTCCCCCTCTCAATTTACGCCAAGCTTATGACTGGAAACAGAGCGAAATGTTTATTCGTCAGCTCAAGGATCTGGGCGCCGAGCTTTTTTACACTCATCTTTACAAGGGATTTGGAATGGCGGCCGCGATGCCGGAGATGGAACAAACCAAGCGAGCCGCCGCGATCGCCCACGGCTACGGCATGAGGGTGGGTACCTACATTCAATGGGACACGATGATGTATGAAACATTTTTTGCGGAAGAGCCTCGCGCCGAGCACTGGATTCAGCGCGATCCGAATGGATTGCCGATCGGGCTGACGTATGGCTACCAGCAGTCCTTCCGCTACCGACCATGCTTCACTCACCAGGAGTATGTGGATTATTTAAAAACCAAGATCGTGCGTTACGCGGTTGAGGAAGTCAAGACAGACTACATTTTTTTCGATAACTTCGATTTGAATCCCGAGCCGGATTCCTGCCACTGTCCAGTTTGCGTCAAAGGCTTCCGGGTTTTCCTGAAAACGAAGTACACGCCGGAGAAGCGGCGGGAGCGGTTTGGTTTTGAGAATGTGGATTACGTCAATCCACCACTATGGAATCGCCAGAATCCCCCGGAGCGTATGGAAATCATCCAGGATCCGGCGTTCCAGGAGTGGGTGGATTTTCGGTGCCAGGTGATGGCCGATGCGCTGCGCCAGATGGCGGAGTATGCGAAATCGCTTAATGCCGAAGTGGCGATCGCGATTAACTGCCACGCGATCAGCGGAGAGAATCGCCCCTGGACATGGGGTACCGACCATCGCCGCCTCTTCACCTCGACGGATCTTTTCGCTACAGACGATCGGATCAAGGCAGAGTACCTGCCGGATGGGCGGCTCGCGACGGAAATCCGCAGCTATAAGGTCGCTCGAGCCTTCAACAACGTTCTGCTCACGAGCCACCCCGAGGAAGTTGAGGTGGCGGAAGGCCTCGCCTTCAATCAGAGCTTCGGCAGCATCGACGAAACCGTAGGTACGGACATGGGCGGAGTCATGTCGACCAAGCCTCACCCCATATCGCCCATGTTGGCGAAATATCTGGCCTTTTATCGCAAGAATCGTGACCTTTATGTTGGCGCTAAGGATGTGGCAACGGTGGGCTCGCTCCGCTCCTATGCTTCGATCACATACCACCAATGGACTGCACAGATGAGCGCGCTTTTGGTTGAGCAGACGTTAATTCAGGCGCGCATTCCCTTCCATCTGATCTTCGACGAGCCTCTGCCGGACTTTTCAAAGCTGAAAGTTCTGATTCTACCGGGCTCAGAATGCCTCTCCGAGGAGCAGATTGGAAAAATTCGCGCATTTGTAAAAGGCGGCGGCGGGCTGGTTGCGACCGGCGCCACGGGCCTTTATGACGAGTGGTATCGCCCGCGCGTCGAGCC
>JBOGJS010000133.1:0-1577 GCA_050745365.1 Terriglobia bacterium | reverse complement strand
CCGCCTGGGCCAGCGTTGCTGCAGTCACTTTCGTGGCGCTGCGCACCACCAGCGCTTCCGCATCCCGAATCTCCCGCGCCAGCGCTTCCTTGTCACCCGGCGTATACACCACGTTAAACGAGGGTTCGGCCCGCAAGACTTCCAACGTCCGATCTGAAACATTGTCCGATATAAGGATTTTCATGTTTGTCCTCGGAAAATGACCCCCTTCACCCCGCGCGGCGCGCCACCCTCTCCCCAAGGGGGCGAGGGCAGGTTTTTTCATCCTTTTCTGGTCTGATTTCTGACTTCTGATTTTCCTTACCCCCGGCCGCTCACACGCTGCGCGGTTTCGGCGTGTTTGAGGTAAGCCTCCTGCGCCGCGCGGACGCCCGTACCCAGCTCCGCCTTGTGGCCCACGCTGGTCAATGCGATTTCCAGCGCGGCAACGATAGCGAACAAATCGATGGCATCGAAATAGCCGAGGTGAGCGATCCGGAAAATCTTGCCTTTCATCGTGCCCTGGCCGTTCGCCACGATAGCGCCAAACCGCGACCGCAATTCCTTGATGATGGCGCCCGAGTCCAGCCCTTCTGGCGCGCAGATGGCGGTGACGGCGTTGGCCGGACTCGCCTCCGCAAACGGCTTCAGCTTCAAAGTCTTGGCCGCCTCGCGCGTGGCCTCGGCCAGCATGGCGGCGTTCGCAATCAGGTTCTCTCGCCCCATCTGCTGGATGTAACGGAGCACCCCGTGAAGCGTCACCACCAGCGATGTGGCAGGGGTGTAAGCCGTTTCGGCCTTGGACTGGTTCTTCCGCTCCTTGGCGAAATCGAAATAAAAATGCGGCAATTTGGATTTTTCGACCGCCTTCCAAGCCTTTTCCGAAACGCTCACAAAGGCCAATCCGGGCGGCATCATCGTCGCTTTCTGGGAACCGCCAATCACGACGTCCAACCCCCACTCGTCAGGACGCAGGTCCGTCGTGCCCAGGCCGGTAATCGCGTCCACCACCAGGACCGTCTCCGGATGCTGGCTTACCACGGCGCCAAGCGCTTTCACGTCGTGGCTGACGCCGGTCGAGGTTTCCGTCGCTTGAATATAGACGGCGCGAAACGGTCCGGATTTCTCAAGTTGCTGCTTCATTTGCCCGATGTTGACCGGCTGCCCGTACGGCGATTCCACCTTGACAGCATCAATCCCATAGGCCTGCGCGATCCCCAGCCAGCGCTCGCCGAATTTCCCGGCCGTTCCCACCAGCATCCGGTCGCCCGGCGAGAGCAGGTTGGAGACAGCCCCTTCCATGGCCCCTGTGCCGGAGCTGGCAAAAATAAGGATGTCGTGTTTGGTGCTGAAGTATTCGTGCAACAGCTCGAGTGTTTCCTTGAGCACCTGGCGGAAATCTTCGGTGCGGTGGTGCAGGTCCCGCGTGACGGCGCGCACTTGCGCCTCCGCGAGCAACGGGGTGGGGCCGGGAGTGAAAAGCCTTTCTTTGACGAGTCCACGCATGCTTTTATGTCCTTGGCTGAAGATTGACTTACTTCGGAAAGGGAAACGGGGCAGTCCGGAGAAGATAATGCAGCGGCAGCATCCACGGTCAC
>JBOGJS010000132.1:0-3369 GCA_050745365.1 Terriglobia bacterium | reverse complement strand
ATCTGTCCTTCGGAGTCGCGGTACTCCTTTAAAGTCCAGTAGGGCGGCGAGGTGAGCACGAGGTGAACGCTCGCCGGAGACAATCCGCTCATGCAGTGCGCATCACCGAGACTGAGGCTATGGGTTGTCGGAATCTTCCGCACCGCCGCCTCGATCTCTTGCGTAAGCCCCGCGTCTCTGGCGATTCGCGGAATATCGGTCTGAGGATTTTCAAGAGGAAAAACGTCATCGGGGATGTGCTTCGTGAGGTCGACAACGCCCCAGCTTGCGGGCTCTGAGCCGCGCGTGCACCACTTGGATCGGGGGGAGACAAGCCATAAGTTAACAGTGCGATTATGACGAATACTTCGCCGCTATAAATGATTCCGGTTGCCGTTCTACCTTAAAGCTCCGCCCGATATGAGTGTGTCCAGATATTCGGGTGCTCCCGGCATTGGGTTCCGGTCGGATCACGGCCCACTCGGAAACAATCCACCTGGCCGCAAAACGGCCTATTCGTGCTTTCGGCTCGGCGACAGAGTCCGCTACTACAGGAAAATAGCGTTTGTCTGACATACATACAGGGACCTACCTCGCGGAGGCCATCGGAATCGCTCTCCCCGCGGTAGCAACACTGCCCCGTCGCTCAGCGCTTGGCCGCCGTTGGACTTGCGACTGTGATGCTCCTGGCGATTGTTTACCACCCGCGCCGAATCAGCGTAGCAAAGCGCCGTAGCAAACGAAGGTTTCTACGGAGCCTTCATTCTGCCCTATATCAGGGCAGGCCAGCGCCTGCACGACTGTCACAACCGTCAGATGAGTTCGCTTTCGATCTCTTCGAAGGACTTCCTCCTCGTCTCGATGCCAAAAAAGAAATACACCACGCCCGCGAGCGCGAACCACGAGCCGAGATAAATGAAACTAGGAAGGATCTTGGCGACTGAAGCGGCCGGGCGGACGATATTGCTTCGATCACATACTGGTATCAGCGGGAGCCTCACGCTCCATTTCCTAAGTTTCCGCCCCTTGAGGCTCGCCGGGCCCGATAGGGATATCCGGTAATTCGGGAGGTTGCTGAGTTCTGGGTCAGTCGCTCAACGTATCAAGGAGAGCAGCAGAAAGTCGGTGGTTTGCATCGTAAGCCATTGATTTTATGGAACAACAATCCAAATGAACGCGTCTCGACCTCGAAAAAACATCGGCGTTCTCCTACGTCCGCAGGATAACCGCAATGGCATCTGCATTGATTCTGAAAGGCTTACCCATCTGCCCACCGACTTTCTGCTGCTCTCGGTGGCTACCCGCTGAAGAAAAACCGCGGACCTCAGAACAGGAGGACCGCGTTACTGGTGCGCAAAGCCAGCGACCGTCTGTTTCAAGGCTCCGTGAACCATTTGAATTTGCCACTTGCCGTCTTCTTTTCTACAGACGACGTCCGTCGTCCCCAGCAGCGTGGTGGACTTGCCCTGGTAGTCTTCCGTGAGGGCGTAATTGAACGAAACCCACCCGGCATCGCCCCACATCTGACTATGGGTCGACGAAATGGTCATGTGTTTTTTGCCCGTGGTCAATTTGTGGACCCACGCGCGGGCCGGCGGTGCGTTCCCGTCTTCGTCGAGGTACACGGCATCAGGCGCCAGCATCCTTTGGAGTTCGACTGCGTCCTGGTGATTGATGGCGTGGACCATCTCGTCTGCAACGTGGAGCATCGGGCCCGTCGCAGGTGGAATTTCCATGTGCATGCCTCTGCCCATTCCGCCCGGACGCTGCTGAGCAAAGAGGACCGTGCACGCCATCGCCAAAGTGAACATCGTCAAGACAACGGATATTTTCTTCATAGCTCTCCCTTCATCTCACTCAGTTTGTTGATAAATAAAGCCCCGTCGGATTGCCTCTGTACCCGGACATGATGGGCCCGGTTCGGCTCCGATCATGAACCACGGGTAGCGCTTCGACCGCGCTGTTTGCGATCTGTGCGGTCCCTGATCATCGCAAGATCACAATCACAAAGATACCGGAAAAATTTACGGATCACCAATTGCAAATTGCAAAAATAGTTTTGAGTGATAAGTGGCAAGTGGTCGGCCCGAGACCGTTTAGGAGAACAGCAGAAACCCGGTGGTCGACTCCTGAAATATTTTGAAGAGGTCTATCCACTTCGCTCTCGTAGACCCAAGATATAGTGGTCAGCCGAGATCGACCATACTCCGTCAACGCGCCAGAAAAGGCCGTCCTGGGCTTGCGCGGTGTTTAGACGAGCTCGTTTCGTGCGGCTTCAAATTCCAATTTTGCCGGGTCCGGCGCCGTAACGGGGAAGCAGAGGCCTCCTCGGGACCGATCCGGAAGTGCCGACGAGGGCGGCTTCACAACGCGACCAAGCGGATGTCGAACGGGCTGCAATTCACCGCTTCTTATACATGGTCGCACGTTCTCGACGAGCAGAGCGGGCTCGGCCTGTTCGTCGCAGGAGACAATCCACTGGTTCCGCAAGCGAACTATGCCTCGGCGGATTTCGACCAGACCCACGTGTTTCTCGTGAACTACAGTTACACGATTCCGAGCTTTGCGAAAACCAAGACCTTAGGTGAGATGATCAACGGTTGGACGATTGGCGGACAAACGGTAGCGCAAAGCGGGGCCACATCCGCACGATCCCGCTCCCCGGCTGGGTCCGACAAGTGCTCGAAGAATGGTTAGCGGCGGCCGGTATCAGCAGCGGAAGGCCGTTCCGACGAGTCAATAAGGCCGGGAGGATTTAGGGCGAAGGAGCTGCCCGGGCTGGTACTGCCAACAGGCATAGGCGAATCCCGCAAGAGGAATCTTAACCAGGATTTCCGTTTTGTCATTCCCGGGTCAGCATGGATTGTATCCCGAAGAATTGTCCGGGGGTGGACGAGAAGCTGCCGCTCCCTTTTTGCCGCCTCTTTGTCGCCGGCGATATGCGTCGCGGTCAGTAGTTGATCGTCCGGACCTTCTTAAAAGGTTTCAATGGTGGCTGCGCCGTTGACCTCTACCTTATGGGCAGCCACCGCCTGCAGTAACTTCCTGATGCGACACGTCAAATAAAAAGGCTCGTCCGAGACTTCAAGGAATCGGCAAGGAAGCTAGCGACTCCGCCGCACTCCAGGCCGGCGACAAGTTCAGACTGCTTGATTCCCATTACGTCCCGCGACATCTCGCAGGCGATCATCCGCACCCCCAGTTCTCGCGCGAGGGTAATCATCTCTTCGAGCGAGTTGACGTTCTTCTCCTTCATCATGGAGCGCAGCATCTTCGCGCCCACGCCGAAGTAGTTCATCTTTGAGACAGGGAGGCTTTTGCTTGATCCCGGAGACATAAGGGTCATCATTTTTTGAAAGAGGGTCTTCCCGGAAAGCTGCTTATCCTTTT
>JBOGJS010000131.1:0-13096 GCA_050745365.1 Terriglobia bacterium | reverse complement strand
CAAGAGCATTGATACGGT
Organism: Terriglobia bacterium; assembly: GCA_050745365.1. Classification (GTDB taxonomy): domain Bacteria; phylum Acidobacteriota; class Terriglobia; order UBA7540; family UBA7540; genus RH2-MAG17b. The sequence goes on along the minus strand of JBOGJS010000131.1, from coordinate 13,078 downwards.
TTCCTCAATGGTCGACATGAATGGAGCCATTACCGTAATTGACCCATACAATGTGAATGCGTATCGAAGCGTTTCCGATTTCAACGTGCCGCAGAATTTTGTGTTGAATTATTTCTGGCAACTTCCGTCGCCTCAACACGGATTGGCAAAACGCCTCCTCGGTGGATGGTCGACGACCGGGATCTGGACATGGCAGAGCGGTTTTCCGTTAGACATCAACTCGGGAAGTGATACGTCGTACAGCCTGGGAGAGAGTAACGTATACGGCTACGACCAGGCTCAGCAGATCGCTCCTTGGCAGTACACCACGGGCTCGCGTGGCCAGAGAGTTCGCGAGTGGTTCACGACAAATGCCTTCGCCAAGCCTCTGCCAAACAGCTTCGGAAATGTCGGCCGCAACACTTTGATCGGGCCGGGTACTTTCAACGTTGACTTTGCAATTCACCGAACGTTCTCGCTCAGCGAGCGGTTCAAGCTGCAGTACCGGGCGGAATTGTTCAACCTGCTTAACAACACTCAGCTAAATAACCCGGCCACCGAGTTGATCGACAGGACCTTTGGCCAGATTACTTCGGCGCGCGATCCTCGGATTATCCAAATGGCGCTTAAACTGACGTTTTAGGCGCCGGGCCCAATGCGGCACAGAGACCGCATGCACAAGGCGAAAAGGGTTCTCAGAAGGAAACCGGCTCTCCGAGATGAGGTTTAAATCTTGCCTAATTCTGTTGCTCCTCTCCTCTGTCGGTCTTCCCTTTGCGATCGCGCAGACAACTCCCGAATCTCTGCAGCCTATTCTTACCCAGCAGATTCAAGCCACCTCTGTTACAGCATTCCAAGTACAAAACTTTATACTGCGCCGTGTTGCTAAACTTCCTCCTATTCCGGCGAGAGCCGCGGCATGGACCGCTGAAGAGGCCCGGCTTCGACAGCACGTCCTGAATGATATTGCCTTTCAAGGATGGCCGAAGGCGTGGATTAACTCATCGCCTATCTTTGAGCCGATGGGCTCGATCGAGACAGATGGAAAGTACCGTCTGCTCAAGTTTCGCTATGAAATCGTGCCCGGCTTCTGGTCCACCGCGCTTCTGTATGAACCTGAGCACGTCCGGGGCAAGGTGCCTGCGATCCTGAACGTGGATGGCCATTTTCGGCCAGGGAAAGCAGAAGAATGGGTGCAGAAGCGGTGCATCAACTTTGCAAAGCGAGGCATTCTAGCGCTCAATCTGGAATGGTTTGGCTATGGCGAGATGGCCGTGCCATACGATTCGCATGATTACGGGGCGCATCTCGACCTGGTTGGGGCGAACGTGCTGGGGCTTTTCTATCTGGCGATGCGAAGAGGGCTGGATTACTTGGCGAGCCTTCCTGAAGTAGACATCACCCGGCTCGGCGTGACGGGGCTCTCCGGCGGCGGCTGGCAGACCATCGTGCTGGGTGCGCTCGATACACGCGTGAAAGTCGCCGTGGAAGATGCCGGCTTTGAATCCTTGTTTTCCGGGGCGATTAATCCAAGAGCCATGAGGGAGGTTGAAATTGATGCCCCTGACCTGTGTGAAGGCGAGGACTACTCCTACCTGGTCGCCATGCGGGCTCCTCGCCCTACTTTACTGATTCATAATGCAAAGGACCAAGACTACCGGTCTGGGATCGTAAAGCCGTATATATACGATGACGTCAAGCCGTTCTTCAGGCTCTATGGAGAGAATGATGCGCTTGCCTGGCATGAAAACCTCCATCCAGGGACACATAACGATCAGCTCGACAATCGCCAGCACACCTACGCCTTTTTCACGCGCTATTTTAATATGCCGGTTACGGCAAAGGAGATTCCGAGCGACTCGGAGATCAAGAGCTTCGACGAACTGAAAGTCGGCGTACCCGCTGACAATCTCACCGTGCTGGGTCTCGCGCGACAGCTCGCGAAGCAGATTCGCCGGATGCCGATTCCCACGGCACCGGCTGCCCGCGCCCGCTGGGCTTCGAGAGGGAGAAGAAAACTCGAATCGGTGATCCGATACCAACCGATCATCGTCGAGCACGCCCGGAGAATGGGATATACGAAGGCGGTGGGGGTGGAAACGCTCGCGTATCGTTTTGACTTCAACAATGGACTGAGCGCGACCGGGGTCTGGTTAAAAGCGATCGCGGTGCCTCGAACGGCTCCTGCAACCATCGTGCTGAATGATAACGGTCGCAAGGCGTCTGGTAATGTTGTCTCAGACCGTGTGAACCGTGGCGAGCAGGTCCTTGCCTTGGATCCGATCTTCATCGGCGAAATGCGTCCGCAGAATCCCGATCGGGTGGACTACGAGCCCCTTGTCGAAACCACCGGGGCGCGGGATCTCGGTCTTGAGGTGGCTCAACTTATCGGAGCCGCCAAGTGGCTAAAGCAGGTCTCGGGCCGTGGACAGGTTCGCCTGGAAACGACGGGCATTCGCAGCCAGGTTGTGGCGCTTACGGCAGCCGCCATCGAGTCTTCTCTATTTTCAGAAGTCGTAACCCATGGCGGGATGCGAAGCCTGGCGTACCTGCTCGACACGCCAGTGCCTTTCCGCAACGCGCCTGAACTCTTCTGCCTCGATCTCTATAGGTATTTTGACCTGGACCGGCTGATCCTGATTGCTGAACCCACAAAGATTCGGCAAGCTGCCTACGCCGGTCCAGAGTAATGTACGCAGCCGGTTGATTCCTCACCTCGGCGATCCAACAGGTGGTTCTTCAATCTCTCCTCATCGATTTTCGTCGCAATACGCCGCAAACACTGGTGGTTCTCGATGATGGAAGCACCTTTAACTTCGCCCTCTTTCCGCTACCGCCGCATCGTCGTAGGCCTGCTATTTTCCGTCACAGCGATTAACTATCTTGACCGGCAGACGCTTTCCGTCATTGCGCCGCTGCTTGAGAAGCATCTCTCCTTTTCGACCATTGGCTATTCCCGTGTTGTGTTCGTGTTTATGCTGGGATACACCATCGGTCAAACGCTCGATGGCAAGCTCATCGACAGGTTCGGCTCGCGTCGGGGCCTGCTCTGCTGTGTCGCGCTGTGGTCAGCCGTAAGCATGCTCCACAGCCTCGTCGCAGGCGTGATCAGCCTCGGGATCCTGCGCTTCTTCCTAGGCCTCGCCGAGGCAGGCAACTGGCCTGGAGGGACGAAGGCCGTAGGGGAGACTATTCCTCCTGAGCAACGGGCTTTTGCCCTGGGCGTATTCAACAGCGGGTCTACCGCCGGCGCGATTATTGCTCCCCCGCTCGTGGTCGCGATTGTGGGGCTGTGGGGCCGGCGACCGATGTTTCTGGTCATTGGTGTCACGGGAGTGGCCTGGGTCCTATTGTGGGATAAGCTTTACCGGAAAGAACCAACGCCGGCTCCGGCGATCGATCTCCACCAGTTCCCGACGCGTGCTCTGCTGCGCGATAAGGCTGTTTGGGGACTGATGATTGGGCGGTTTTTTTCCGACCCTACCTGGTGGTTTTACGCGTTCTGGCTGCCTGAGTATTTGGTCCAGAGCCGCGGGTTCAGCCTGGCTGAAGTTGGACGCACCGCTTGGATTCCATTTGCGTTCGCGGGAGCCGGCGGCTGGCTTGGCGGATTAGCCTCGGACGGTCTGGTCCGCAAGGGCTTCGCGCCCGTAAAAGCACGGAAGATTGTTATGGTTATTGGGGCAGCCCTGATGCTGTGCGGCGTCTCAGCATTCCTTGTGCGAAACCACGACTTGGCCCTCGCTTTAATCAGCGTCGTGGTATTTGGCTTTACAGGGTGGGCAACCAACATTCTCGGCTTAACGGCAGACATTTTTCCTGGAGAGGTGGTGGCACAGGTGACGGGTCTCCACGGTACTTCGGCAGCCATTGGAGGCATGGTATTCACGCTGGCCACGGGTTGGCTTGTTCAAAACGTCTCCTACGGCTCGGTATTCATCGTCAGCTCCGGCATGACAATATGCGCTGCAGGAGCCATTCTCTGGCTCGTGGCTGACACTCGCGGCGCCGAGGCGAGGTCAAGATACGGCGAGAAGTAACCGGCTCACGCAAAGCGTGTCGCCGCAAGCAATCGCAGGCCGTATTCGCCGCAAGATCACAACAAGTGCAGCCCCAGACGTTTCATCTGAGCATCGACCGTCGTACCCTGCGGAGGGCGGAAAGGACGCTGGCTTCGACGCCGCAGAAGTTTCCACGATCGCCATTGTACGTAGCTGTCGATCTGGCGGAAGGCTCGTCGCGAATAGCCGTATCCGAAGTAGTTGGACCAGCCGCTCAGGTGTCGGTTCAAGCGCCCGAGCAACTCGGGGACCGGAACGCCGTTCCGCTACGCGCTCGTCAGCTCGCGCACCGCGGTGAGCGCGTCAGCGGGAACCTTACGGTCCTCCGGAAATAAGCTCAGCGCTCGCGCCCGCTGCTCCACTTCATCAAACACCTCCAGCGTCTTCCGCCACGCCGCCTGCTGACCGTCGTTGATCTCGCCCACAAATAAAACTGCCGTTGTACCACACACACCCCGACCTCACCCGCCGATTTTCCACCACGCTCCAGTAGCGTTGTTCCTTGCCATCCTTGCGCCGTCGCTTGCTCCGTAAAACATCGTCAGCGCGCATCGTGGCAAATCCCTTCCCTGCCTGCAAAGCGGGTAGGTCGGCACTACAGCCGCGTTTTGTCGAGGCCGGATTGATCAGGAACAATTTCGGCTGACCACCCGCTCAAATTTTGCCTACAATAATTCCCAACTGCGAAAGCCGGGTTAGGCTGATCACGCCAGCCTTCGGCACCCCTTTCCCGCAAGCGGGTTAGAACAGACCATGCAATCACCGCGTCGAGGCTAATCGCAGGAACTTCGCAGTGTGAGAGGCAGGGTGCTGCGCCACCTCCTCCGGAGGGCCAGCAACCACGACGCGGCCTCCGCCTTCTCCGCCTTCCGGACCAAGGTCAATGATCCAATCGGCGGATTTCAGCACGTCGAGGTTGTGCTCGATAATCAGCACCGTAGCGCCGGCATCGAGCAGACGGCGCAAGGTGGAGAGCAGCTTGTTGATGTCGTCAGGGTGCAACCCCGTGGTCGGCTCGTCCAAAATAAAAAGCGTATCGGCGCTGGTTTCAAGCGCAAGGTGGGCCGCCAAGCGCACCCGCTGAGCCTCGCCGCCGGAAAGCGTGGTGGCCGACTGCCCCAATCGCAGGTAGCCCAGGCCCACTTCGTCAAGCACGCTCAATTTGCCGGTTATTTTGGGCGCGCCGGCAAAGAAAGCCAGCGCTTCGCGGACGGTCATCTGCAAGACGTCCGCAATGTTTTTGCCCTTGTAGCGCACCTCCAGCACGCTGGCTTTGAAGCGCCGTCCGCGACATTCCTCACAGACCAATTCAACGTCTGCAAGGAACTGCATCCCCACTGTGACAACGCCATCCCCTTGGCACACTTCACAGCGGCCGCCCGGGACGTTGAAAGAAAAGTAGCCGGGCGTGAAGCCACGTTTGCGGGCCTCGGAGGTTTCGGAAAAGAGCCGCCGGATTTCATCAAAAGCTTTAATGTAAGTCACGGGGTTCGAGCGGGGCGTGCGCCCGAGGGGCGATTGATCCACCAGCACCACCTGGGCCAGCGCTCCGTCACCCTCAAGGGATTCGTATTCGGCCGGCGGCACAGCAACACCCCGTCGCGCCATCAGCGCGTTATAAACAACGCTGTGCACGAGAGTGGATTTTCCCGATCCGGAAACCCCACTCACGCACGTCATGAGGCCCAGCGGGATGGCCACGTCGATGGATTTCAGATTGTGTTGACGCGCCCCGCGAACCTTCAGCCATCCCTTTTCCGGCTTTCGCCGGTGGTGTGGCACGGCAATCTCAACCTCCCCGGCGAGATAGCGTCCGGTGAGCGAGTGAGGATGGTTAAGCAGCCCTTCGAGGTCACCTTGATAAACGATTTTTCCACCATACTCGCCGGCTCCTGGCCCTAGATCAATCACCTTGTCCGCCTGGCGCACCATCGCCGGGTCATGCTCCACGACCACGATGGTATTGCCCAGGTCACGAAGGCGCTTGAGGATGCCGATGAGACGATTCGTATCGCGCGGATGAAGGCCGATGGAAGGCTCATCCAGCACATAGAGCGCACCCACCAGGTTCGATCCGAGCGAGGTGGCGAGCTGGATGCGCTGTGACTCCCCACCGGACAGCGTCGAAGCCAGGCGGTCAAGCGTGAGATAATCCAAGCCCACCTCGTTCAGGTATTTCAGCCTCGAATGGATTTCCTCCAACACTTGCTCCACCACGGTCATCTGCGCAGGTGAAAAACGAATCCGGCTGAAGAATTCTTCAGCTTCGCGGATCGCCATTCGGGTGACTTCCGCGATGCTCCTTCCATTAACGCGGACGTTCAGCGCCTCTTGCCGCAGTCGGCTGCCCTTGCATTCACGACAGAGGGTATAACCGCGATAGCGGCTGAGAAAGACACGCACATGGAGCTTGTACTTCTTCCGCTCCAGCGCCTCGAAGAAGCCGCGAATGCCGGGAAAATCTTCGTCTCCGTCGATAAGCCATTTTTTCTGATCCTCATCGAGGTCGTGATAGGGCACGTTCAAGGGAATGCCGCGCAAGCGCGCCAGCCGCTTCATCTCCAGAAAAAGATCCTTGTAGCGCGGTTTGGTCCAAGGCTCGATCGCCCCCTCTGCAAGCGTCTTGCTTTTGTTGGGAATGACGAGCTTAAGATCTAAATCAATTGTGTTGCCAAAACCCTGGCAACGCGGACACGCTCCAAAGGGGTTGTTGAACGAAAAAAGCCGCGGCTCGGGCTCCTGAAAGGATGCCCGGCAGCGCTTGCATTCGAAGCGCTCGTTAAACACGAGGCGCTCGGGAGAATCTCCGCCCTCTAACGGCGGAAATTCCAATACCGTTTCACCTACCTCCCGAAAGCAGAGCTCGACCGAATCGATAAGGCGCTGCCGCGATTCGGAACTGATTGAAAGGCGATCCACCAGAATGGAGACAGGGCGCGAGAAGTCAATTTCCAGCAAGGACTCCGGGACCGAGAATTCAAAGATTCGCCCGTCCTGACAGAGGCGATTGAATCCGCGCTGGCGGAGAGAAAAGAGTGTCTGCCGCGTCGCCTCGTCAGGAGACATTGCGCCTCGGGCGCTTTTCGCACCGTCGCCCCCCACCTGCCCCTTGAGCTTGCGCAGCGTTTTGGCTGCCTTCTTTCCGGCAGCGAGGGCCTCAAAGCCTTCGAGGCCTGCCTCAACTCCCGAAGCCTCCTTCGCCAGCGGCATCGGAAACGTCACTTGGAAGCGGCGGCCGGCTTCAAGCGCCAGAACGCGCTCCACGATCTCGTCCACCGTATCTCTGCGCACCACTTCGCCGCAGCGCGGGCACAGCGTCACGCCAACCCGCGCGAAGAGAAGACGAAGGTAGTCGTAGATTTCCGTCGCCGTGGCCACGGTCGAGCGAGGATTGCGCGTGGTGTTCTTTTGCCGGATCGCGACGGCGGGTGCGATGCCGGTGATTTCGTCCGCATCCGGCTTTTCCATGCGTTCCAGAAACTGACGCGCATAGGCGGAAAGCGATTCCACATAGCGGCGCTGGCCTTCCGCGTAAAGTGTATCAAAAGCCAGGCTGGACTTTCCGGACCCGGAAACTCCGGTAATCACCGTCAGACAGTTATGCGGAATTTCGAAGTCAACGTTTTTCAGATTGTGGACGCGCGCCCCGCGCACCACAATTGCTGCCTGGCCTCCCCTCGCCCACATATCAGGAAGCCCAGAATCCCCAGGATCAGTAAGGCTCATCCCTCGAGCGACAAAATCGTCCAGGGGAGAGACGCCTACCGGGTTGTCGGCATGTGTTTCAGGAAATTGGCTCATACTTGATCAACGGCGAAGCTCCCGCGATTTAGGCCAAATCATCTATTATAGTGCCTGGGAAATAGGGGAAAAATCCCTGTCCGGTGGTGGGTCAGTTTCATGAAGACAGAGCGACTGACACGGCGAATTGCGACGCCGGCTCAGTTGTAAGTATTAGTCATATCCCCGGTAATCCCATACGGCGATCCGCTTTCCGGTGCTCAGCTCAATCTGGGCAAGGTAGGGCCGCATTTCTCGCGGAAGAACCCGGAGAACGATTGCCTGTGTGCTGCCGCCTTGGTTGAAGAGGACCGTAAAAAAGAGATTGGACTTTCCTCCCGAGCCTGAAGGCTTTACCTTCCACGGCAGCTTCATGCGACGCACCGCGCGGCTGACCTTTGGCCGGTATTCCATGCGCGTGATGGAGTGATAGGGGATGGTGACAGAAGCTTGAGGACACTGGAAAGTCATCGCATCGTCCGCAAGTTCGAGTTTTCCCTCACATCCATTCTGGATGCTTTCAGTCCCGCCGGCATACGTAAAATCCGCTTGTTCCGCGTTGGCCCTGACGAGAGCCGGAGCGATAACCAGCCATGCCATTACGAGGGCCGCAGGCAGCGATCTGCTGATTCTCTGCCATTTTGGGTCCTTCATTTTGTTCCTTCCGGCGAATCAAACTCGCCATCTTGAATCTGCTTCAAGAACTGAATTCCGCTCGTTCCTGGCTCGCGGAGCTTGCCGTGCGTCTCCTCGCGTTCACCGCAACCAGGGCACTGCCTGTTCCGGGCCTCGCGAGCGGAGGGACGACTGCACCGGAACATTGACGTCCGCATACCAGGGGACACTGAGATTTCCCCATCGGGCGGGCTGGAAGTTCCAGCGCGCAACGACCTTCTTGGCTGCCGTAAATTCTGCCGGAGTACCCGAAAGGAGCGTGGAGTCCACGACGTGACCTTTTTTGTCGACAAGAACACGAAGTCGAGCGACAGCCCCGGCCGCCGCTGGTCTGGCCGCCTTGTGCCGGACCCGAGGCGGCTGGACCGCACGTGCCACGAATTTGTCCGGCTGAGGCGGAAAATTCTCGAGGTTCGGGCTCACCAGCGAAAAGTTGACATCGACCATGGTTTGAAACTCCGCCGGTCCTGACCTCGTCATAAATGGCCGGTAAACCCAGCGCCGGATCGCCTTCAAAGCGGCCAGCGCGAGAAAGGGATGGCCGCGCAGCACGTGAATGCTCTTAACCCTTCCATCGCAGGCCACGGTGACTAGCAACCGTACATGACCGTGGATGTAGTTGATCTGGGCGAGCGGCGGATACTTGGGCCGGACCTCGTTGAGCAGCAACCGGTGTGCCAACCGGCGGCCAATCTCAAAAGGCTCGACCGGAGAAGAGGAAATGCAAACTCGGGCAAACCCAGAAGCCGCAATAAGCAACATCGCGGGGAACAGCGCAATCCCCGAACCGAAACGCCGTTCACTCGTTCCCCGACTCGAAAATAACCTGGGCCACCACATAATGGTCCGCATGAGAAAGAGAGATCGACATGCGAGTGACGCCCAACCCCAGCGCAAATTCCCGGGCACGCCCTTGGAGTGAAAGCTCCGGCTTGCCACTCGGAAGATGCGTAACCTCAACGTCCACCCACCGCACGCCGGAGCGCCATCCGGTGCCAAGCGCCTTAAACGCAGCCTCTTTCGCCGCGAAGCGAGCCGTGTAACGCTCTGCCCGGTTCTTGAATCGCTCGCAATAGGCAATTTCCTGCGGCGTGTAGACGCGGTCGCGGAAGCGGTCGCCGTACCGCCTGAAACTCTGCTCGATGCGCCGGGTTTCCGCAATGTCGATGCCTGTCCCTATAATCATTCTCGATGCTCCCGCCTCTTCCCTGATACTACGGCGGCAGAAGCACGGCGTCAACGTACCCGCCGATGAGCAGCACTGACGGTACACTCGGGGCCGTTTTGGGCGCCCCAGGAGGACGCGTACGTGAGGTCTCCCGTCTGGGTGCGAACCTGAGTAGGCTCAACCGACCAGAACAGGTGAATAGCATTCACGCTTCAGCTCCGAAAATGGCAGGGTGGCGCGGTCTTAGCTGCCGGAATGGGGGCGCTGCAACTTTCTGCGTCAGGATGGCCCAGAAAAGGATATGAGTGACTCTTGAGGAAAAATTTACAAACCTCGCTCCTCTTGAACCCATTGTGGCAAGTGCGATTCAGACGTTTCGCATTGATTCCAGGATATTTAACCTCAAGTGCAATTTGGCAACCAGAATGCTCCATTCGGCGCGGGAGGGATTTCTATAAAGGGAGAGTGTAAAAATGGACCGCACTAAATCGATTAGATTCATGGCCGTGGGAATCGCCGCTGTTGTGTTGGGCACCGCGGGCTGTGCAACAAAAAAATATGTCCAGAAATCGGTCCAGCAATCAGTTAACCCGCTGGAAGTTAAACTTAACAATGTGAACCAAAAAACAGCGCAGAATGCTGAGCGAATCCGAGGCGTTGACCACAGGGCTGAGCTGGGAATATCCAACGCACAAAACTCGGCGGATAAGGCCAATACAGCGGCTACCGAGGCGGGCCAAAACGCTCAAACCGCGCAACAGTCAGCCCAAAAAGGGATTTCTGCAGCTACCAGGGCGCAGGACACGGCGAACAATCTTGATAACTATCGCGCCTCTCAACATGTTACGATTTTATTCGCCTTTAACAAAAGCATGCTGACGCCTCAAGACCAGCAGAGACTGGTTCAATTGGTCGAGACTGTGGAAACGATGAAACACTACGCAATCCAGGTTCAGGGCTACACGGATAAGACCGGAACGAACGCCTACAACCTCCGGTTGAGCCAGCGCCGCGCCAACGCGGTGGTCCGTTTTCTGAGTCTGGACGGGCATATTCCTCTCGTGAAGATCTACAAGCTGGGCTATGGCGAGGCATCACCGGCAGATTCCAATCGTACCCGGGCCGGGCGAGCGGGAAATCGGCGGGTGGACGTCACGGTGTTTGTTCCGCAGATCCCCGGCCAACAGTCCGCGCAGGCGGCACCTGTGGCGACGGCAACGCAATAGAATCCTGGAGCGATCGCGCACGCCAATTTGATCGCGCTCACAATTCGATTTATGCTTGAGGGTGCCCATGAGCGCTCTTCAAGAAAAAACTCGGCGGCTTCAGGAAGAGATCAAGAACGCCTCACCTTTGATCGTCGCGTATTCTGGCGGGGTAGACTCTGCTTACCTCGCCTACGCGGCGCACCGCGCGCTGGGCGGGCGGATGCTCGCGGTGACAGCGCTCAGTGCAAGCTTCTCTTCCCGCGACCGGGCGATGGCTGAAGCCACCGCCCAGCAGTTCAGTTTTCCTCACGAGTTCATCGAAACTGAAGAACTCTCGAACCCTGAATACCGCGCGAACAACCCGAACCGTTGCTTTTTCTGCAAGGACGAACTCTTTACAAAGCTCGACGAGCTAGCGGCCCGCCAGGGCTTCAACGCGGTTGCGTATGGAGTGAACACAGACGACCGGGGTGACTGGCGGCCGGGGGAGCGTGCCGCCCGGAAGCATCGGGTTCTCACACCACTAGTCGATTGCGGCCTGGGCAAGGCTGATATCCGAACGCTGGCCCGCGAGGCGGGCTTGCCGGTGTGGGATCGCCCGGCGTCCGCCTGCCTTGCTTCCCGGATCGCATACGGACTCGAAGTCACCCCAGAGCGTCTTTCGGTGATAGAAAAAGCAGAGGAATCCGTCCGGAGCCTGGGCTTCCGGCAATTCCGCGTCCGGCACCACGGTAACCTCGCCCGGCTGGAAGTAGCGCCGGAGGAGATGGCCCGCGCGCTGGACGTGGAGATGGCGCGCAGGTTCGCGGAAATTTTCAGATCGCTTGGCTTCGCCTATGCGACGATCGACCTCGACGGTTACCGCCGCGGCTCTCTCAATACAGGGATTAGGGGTAGGAACTAGGGAGGGTCGTTTGTATCCCAGCAGTATACCGCTTCGGTTTTCCAGCTGGTTCGGACAAAATCCGCCCGGTCAAGACACCGACTCTGCGCCGCAACGGCTGCCATTTTCACGGTTCTCTGGCAGCCGCAGGGCCCGCCTATTCCGCACGGGCAGACGCGACCTGCTGTGACGCGCCTTTGGGAGTGCTGATGTAGCCCTCCACCTGTCGCGGCTTCACTTGGTACACAACTAGCTCGTAGAATCGGTGCGTATACCGCGGGGCAAAAAAGATGGGTTGATCAATGGCCAGGTTTTTGCGTGTGATTTTTATGTCGTTGTAAAACATGTCGACGTTGTAAGTGTGGTGACGAGTGTTCGCATGTTTCAGGGTAAGCGCAACCCCGGCCACCGTTTTTCGCTGGTTCTGGTCTAGTGTAAATTCAAAATAGTCGCGCTGGCCAAGTTTTTGGAGCGCCATAATATCCTGATGGTTGGTGGCGATCAGCGTTCCCAGGTTACTTCGCGCCATTCCGAGGTCCGAGGCCAGCACAGTAACCGTCTTCTTGGTTGAAGCCAAGTCGGTCTTGGTGGAAGAGACGTCCTGAGTGAGCGCGCCGACCTGCTGCTGGTCCGCCTTCTGAGCAATCGCTTGCTGCAGCTTCTGTGCGTTCTGGCGCTCTTCATTTTGCAGCCTTCTCACCAGGTAGCCCGCGTAATGCGCATGGGCCAACGCCTGCTTTTCCGTGGTGTTCATTCTGGTCGCCGTGCTGTCCAGTTCGCTGCGGAGTTCCTCTAACGACTGTGTATTGGCGTTCTGAAGATCTTGGATTTTGGAAGAGAGCTCGGCGCTGAGCTGAGTTGTCATCCGCGCCTGCTGCGACTCCAGGGCAGTGCGCAGAGAAGAAAACCGGCTGAACCCATAAATCTCTCCGATAATCAGCAGGGCAAGGACTACGAAGATCGCTATAAAGGTGCCCGTGTGGTTCTGCCGGTGGGGTGCTGTAACCGCCTGCGGCGAGTCGGGTACATCGTCGATGGCCATTCAATTCTCCTTGGGTTATCCTGAATAAGGTGTTTGGTCTACTCGATTGTACGAAGAAATAACCCTCTGATTCCCGCATAGCACGGCGGATACCAAACACAGTCGCGAAGAAAAAGCTAAGGATATCTCCCAGTGCAGGTGCTCTCTTGCGAAAGTCGCCCGCATATTTTACTCAAACGGCGTAAAAACTTCTGCTGCTTCGGGCTCGGCTCTCACCCGCTCTGGTTGTCGAACGATTCCGGTCTTCTCCCAGCTCGTCCTTGAGTCCAGTCTCCCTTGTTC
>JBOGJS010000130.1:0-115418 GCA_050745365.1 Terriglobia bacterium | reverse complement strand
ACCGTAGTAGCTCATGTCGCCTCCGACATGAAGCTCTACCATGCCCCGCTTGAAAAGCGGACATTTCACTTGCTAATTGAACCGGACATATTATGTGCTACCGACACCCAAAAAATTACTCACTCACCTCGCTTCTCTGCCAGCGGTATAATGCGGGATCACCGCAGTGAACTTCCGAGAATGGAAACGCATCCAACTTCGTCTTCCTTAAGCTACCGCCGTGTCGTCCTCGCCCTCCTCTTCTCCGTAACCGCGATCAACTATCTTGACCGCCAGACGCTTTCCGTCATTGCGCCGCTGCTCCAGAAACAGCTCTCCTTCTCGACCGTGGGCTATTCCCGCATTGTCTCCCTGTTTCTCCTGGGGTACATCATCGGTCAAACGCTTGACGGAAAGCTGATGGACAAGGTCGGCACGCGCTTGGGCATGCTCTACTGCGTTACTCTGTGGTCCGTCGTCAGCATGTTCCATAGCCTCATCACAGGCGTCGTTAGCCTGGGTGTTCTGCGATTTCTGCTGGGCATCGCTGAGGCAGGGAATTGGCCGGGAGGCGTGAAAGGCGTGGGGGAGAATTTTCCTCCTGAGCAACGGGCCTTTGGTGTTGGCGTGTTCAACAGCGGGTCTACGGTCGGCGCGATCATTGCTCCGCCGCTGGTGGTCGCGATCGTGGCGATATGGGGCTGGCGACCGATGTTTCTGGTGATTGGTATTACAGGCCTGATCTGGGTTTTCTGGTGGAATAAGCTTTACCGAAAAGAGCCAGCGCCCCGAGCGGCGGCAGTTCATTTTCGCCATCTCCCTACGCGTGCCCTCCTGCGCGATAAAGCCGTTTGGGCACTCATGGTGGGGCGGTTTTTTTCCGACCCGATTTGGTGGTTCTACGCTTTCTGGCTGCCGGAGTATTTAGTTCAGAGCCGCGGTTTCAGCCTCCGCGAGGTTGGACGCACGGCCTGGATTCCGTTTGCCTTCGCGGGACTCGGCGGTTGGCTTGGCGGATTAGCCTCGGATTTTTTGCTTCGCCGGGGCGTCAGTCCCGTCAGGGCGCGGAAGATGGTGATGGTTGTCGGTGCCCTCCTGATGCTGTGCGGCGTCCCGGCATTCGAAGTGAAGAGCGCTAGCCTCGCCCTGGCCTTCATCAGCATTGTGGTATTCGGCTTCACCGGCTGGGCAAGCAACATGCTGTGCTTGCCAACAGACTTGTTTCCCGGATATCTCGTGGGACAGGTCACGGGTATCGACGGTACTGCGGCAGCCATTGGAGGCATGCTTTTTACCCTGGCCACTGGCTGGCTGGTTCAATACGTCTCGTTCGGTTCGGTCTTCATTGTCAGCTCCGTAATGATCGTGTGCGCCGTCGCTGTGGTCCTTTTGTTCATCCCTCATGACCGCAGGCCGGAGCTAACGGCCACTTGACTCGCTGCCGCCGTATGGCACGCCTGCATCCCGTGCATATTGCGAAAATGACCACACCGTCTAAAGAATTGAGAGCAAGGATTGGAATCACGGCCACGCCGAGCCGCTTATCCCAGGTGCCGCTGCTCGTGTGTGGGGATATCCCGGGCGCCTTCCGCCAAGCCGCCGAATGGGGTTGCCAAGGTGTCGAAATACATCTTCGGCGGGCGCAAGATTTAGATCCTCAAATCGTGAAGCGGCTCGCCGCGGATTATGGGTTGGGGATTCCCACGCTGGGTACCGGGCTAGCCGCCAGAGATGGCCTCAGCCTGGCCGATCCACAACCAGAGGTCCGTGCCAGAACTGTCGATCGACTGCGAGGTCACATCGAGTTTGCGGCAGAAGTCGGCTCGGCCATCACGATTGGGAGTCTGAGCGGTAAGCTGGGCGACTGTTCGGGCGAAGAGAGGCTTGGTCGGCGATCACAGGCGTTGGAGTCTCTCCGAGAGGTATGCGAATTCGCCCGGCGCTCAGGCGTCACCGTGCTTCTTGAGCCGCTGAACCGCTACGAGTGCGATTACCTCAACACGTTGGCAGACGGCCTGCAGGTATCGGCTGAAATTGGCGCCGCGAATCTCAGGCTCCTCGCCGACACGTTCCACATGAACATCGAGGAGGCGGACTTGGTGGGCAGCCTGAGAGCCGCTGGCGATTCAATCGGCCACGTGCACCTTGCCGATACCAATCGCGAGGCGCCTGGGCATGGGCACCTGGATGTGGGCAGCGTGCTGGAGGTCCTCTCCGAGATCAAGTATCGAGGTTATCTGGCATTTGAAGTTTTTCCACTCCCTGACTCACACACAGCCGTCCGGGATGGGATCGCCGCTATTTCCGCGGCAAGCTCGGCCCGGCGTCGGCCCACGGCGCACTGAACGCGGCATTCGCGAATTATCGCCGGCTCAGCGCCCATAGCGTCCCATCAACTCCGCCTCCGCGAGCACGTGGCTTTTCATCGCCGCCTCCACTTCGTGGCGCGTAGCGCCAGACTTCAGATTCAGATGGGCGTTCAACGCATAGAGTCTGAAAAAGTACCGATGAGGCTTACCCGGAGGAGGACATGGCCCGCCGTACCCGAGGTCGCGAAAGTCATTTGAACCCTGAAGCCCTCCGCCTTCGATCGTGGCCGCTTTTGACACCCCTTCCGATAACTGCCTCGCCGTAGAAGGCATGTTGTAGACGACCCAGTGAACCCAGGTATGCCCTGGAGCGTCCGGGTCGGTAACGATAAGAGCGAAAGCCGTAGTCCCGCGAGGAGCATTTCGCCAGCTCAGGGCAGGCGAGATATTTTCACCCGAGCAAGTGTACTTGCCGGGGATGAACCCGCCGGGCTGGAATGCGGAAGTTTCGAGCAGGAGCTTCTGTGGCCCGGCAGCAGCCAAGGGCCGCCCAGATCCTACAATTTCCACGAGAGCAAGCGTGATAAGCACACAGATCGGCCGCCATCCGGCCCGGTGGGATGCCTCCCCGTGCTGGCGAAGCTGGAACGCACCTGCCGGCCGCCACCTCAGAAACCCCGGCGCAAGCATTGGAGAGGAAGTGAAAAGTCGTTTCATAAGCAGTCTCCTTTCGGGTGTTTTTTTTCTTCATCCTAACACGGATCGAACAGCCGCTGACCCCGGGTCGGATTCCCCGCCGTCTGTCTTTACCGTCACCTGCGCGCTGTATTCGACCACCGTGGGCGATCAGAGGGTCTTCTGGTACGCGGGTGGCGCATACATCGTCTTGTGGTGTCTGCGCTTATCGGCGGGTGGGCGCATCCAAAGTTCCGCCGAATAATTACCCAAATTCCGCGCTCTAACTGAATTGCGTCGCGAAGCTACTCGATTAGCGATATTGACCGCCCGCCCGCCTGCTCATAATCTTGCTACTTCCCTGATCGTGTTGGCGGCCAGCCAGAGCCGGCCAGTCCGACGTGACGATCTATTTTGCGGAGCGAAAGCTGAAATGACGTCGAGGGTACTTGCAAGAGGAATTTTAGTGGCGCTGATAGCGCTGTTTCCATTGGCGCAGGGCGTTTGGGGACAGCAGGCAACCGGGAGCATCCGTGGCATGGTGACGGACCCAAGCGGTGCCGTGGTGCCACAGGCGCGGGTTTGGGCGATGCAGCAGGAGACTGGGTTCATGCGCGTCGCCCGGACCGATGCTCACGGAACCTATTCGCTGGTTCTGCTGCCTATTGGCCACTACCGCCTGGAAGCCCTGAAGCCAGGTTTCAGGAAATACGTTCAAAACGGAATCATCCTTAGCGTTAATCAAGTGGCTGTCATCCCTCTCCGACTGATTTTGGGATCGTCGCAACAGACCGTGGAGGTGAAGGCGGATGTCGGGCTGGTTCAAACTACTACGAATGACCTGGGCGAGACCGTGCGAGGCCAGGAAATCGTGGACTTGCCGCTGAACGGACGAAACTTCACGCAACTTGGGTTGTTACTCCCGGGCGATGTTCCGCTTACCCCCGGCCTTTTGGAAGCCGGCGGCACACTACGATCCGGCCAATCCTACGCCGTGAACGGTCAGCGGCCTGAATCGAACGAATTCCTTATCGATGGCGTGGAAAATTACAACACCGTGGACGCGGGGTTCGTGCTCGAACCGCCGCCCGATGCGATCGCGGAATTCCGAATTCTCACCAATACGGCTCCGGCTGAGTTTGGTCACAATGCGGGTTCCACAACCAATATCGTCACCAAGTCAGGGTCCAACCAGTTTCATGGAGATGCCTGGGATTTCCTAAGGAATGACGCTCTGGATACGCGCAGCTTCTTTTCCCCGGATGTTCAACCCTATAAGCAGAACCAGTTCGGCGGAACCCTTGGCGGACCGATCCGGAAGAACAAGACTTTCTTTTTTGTATATTATGAAGGATTGCGGAACCGGCAGGGAGAGACGGAAGCCGCCACCGTGCCATCGCTCCCGGAGCGGCAGGGGGATTTCTCCCAATCGATCGATCCTTCCACAGGCAAAGTTCTCCCGCTCATCAACGAGCTGACGGGCCAGCCGTTTCCCGGCAACCAATTGCCTGCCACCGACCCGATCTCTCAGAACGTGCTTCAGTTCTACCCGCTCCCAAACGATGGGGTCAGCCAATTTGTGACCACCCAGATGCTCCAAAATGACTCCGACGAGTTTGGGGCTCGTATCGACCACTACCTTTCGCCGCGCGATAGCATGTTTGTCCGCTACATGTTCTCGAACGGCTCGCAGGTGGACCCACTTTCCATTTCGGGAGCGAATGTTCCCGGATTCCCCGTGAGTGAAGACTATCGCGCTCAAAACGCCGCGATCGAGGAGACCCACTCGTTTTCGCCCACGGTGGTTAATGTGGCTGCATTCTCTTTCCTGCGGAACAAGCTTCTTTCTGACCAGGCTCTCAACCATACACCGCTTTCGTCGCTGGGATTTCAGTATCCCTCTAACCTTTCCTCCCAGGCCGGGCCCCCTTTCATTGAAGTCGAGGGATATGCTTCCGTTGGTGATCCGATTACCGGACCGAACAACGCGTATCAGAACACATTTTCTCTTTCGGATTCCGTAAACTGGATTCACGGGAGACACGACGTGAAAATAGGCGGTGGCTACCAACGGAGCCAGATCAACGTCCTCCAAGGTATCGCCTCGAATGGGTTTTTCGCTTTTACACCCTTTCCCGTGAGCAACGCCCTTGCCAGTTGCCTTATCGGACAGCCCGTTGTCTTCCTGCAGGGCGGGGGCGATTCCGGCCGGGCGTTACGGGCAAACAGTTACGATCTCTATGCCCAGGATAGTTACAAGGTAAACTCGCGCCTGACGTTGAATGCGGGGCTGCGATACGAGCTCCCCATCCCGTATTCGGTGGTTGGGAATCAAACGGCGTTGTTTGAGCCGAACGCCCGGTCGAAGGTGATGTCTTCCGCGCCGGCCGGTTTGCTTTACCCCGGTGATCCCGGCGTGCCGCCTAGGTTGATTCAAACTGACGATCGGGGCTTTGCGCCGCGCTTCGGGCTCGCCTGGGATCCTACCGGAAGCGGCCACTGGGCGGTCCGGACCGCGTACGGGATCTTTTATGACCCGTATTACAACGGCGAGGGCGGGCCATTGCAGGCGCCCATCAGCGCTCCGCCGTGGCTCAAAACGATTCAGGAAGAGCCGCCATCCAGTTTCGCCAACCCACTCCCATCAGGAGAAAATCCGTTTGCACCCAACTTCTCGAATTCGCAGACGCTCACCCTGCTGACCCTCGACCCGCACCTGCGTCTGCCCTACGCCCAGGATTGGAACTTTACCGTCGAGCGGTCCTTCGGCCAGGGGTGGCTTTTGAATATTGGCTACGTGGGAACGAAGGGAACGAAACTGACGCGAATGGCCGAAAGTGACCCCGCCCTCTACATCCCAGGTCAATCGACGGAAGATAATGTGAATCAGCGGCGGCTCTACTCGGGGTGTACCCTCGCTGAGCCGAATAACTGTGCCTACGGCTCCATTGGGCTGATTTCCGGCATCGCGAACTCGGATTACAATGCCTTGCGGTCCAGCCTACAGAAGCGTTTCAACCACGGGATCGAGTTCATGGCTTCCTACACCTATTCTAAGACGCTCGA
Source organism: Terriglobia bacterium (assembly GCA_050745365.1). Classification (GTDB taxonomy): domain Bacteria; phylum Acidobacteriota; class Terriglobia; order UBA7540; family UBA7540; genus RH2-MAG17b. The sequence continues at coordinate 109,389 of JBOGJS010000130.1, read as the reverse complement.
CGACGTGTCGTCCTTCAATCTTACAGGCTCATCTCCACAGCTCGGCGCCGGCGAGAATGACCTGGCACAAAACCCATTCGATTTGGAAGCTGAGTACGGCCGCTCGCTATTCGACGCACGCCACCGCTTCGTTCTAAGCTATATCTGGCAAATACCTCTCTGGAAGCAGCCTCATAACTGGTACGAGTATGCCTTCGGCAATTGGCAGGCAAACGGGATCTTCACGGCCTCAACGGGAACCCCATTCACAGTCTACGACTCCAGCGATCCTTCCCTCCAAGGCCAATCACCGGAGATTTCCGGGTTCTATGGTGATCGGCCAAATCTCGTAGGTAATCCCAATAACGGTCCCAAAACTCCGGAGGATTGGTTCAACCTTCAGGCATTCGAGCGTGTCACACAGCCGGGACAGTTCGGCAGTTCGGGTCGGAATGTTGTGCAGGCGCCGGGATTGGTGGATTGGGATTTCTCATTTTTCAAGAACTTTCACGTGGCAGAGTCAAAATCGTTGCAATTTCGCGCCGAGATATTCAATCTCCTGAACCGCCCAAACTTCGGTGTTCCGGTCAACGACATTAACTCCCCGAGCTTCGGGCAAATTCAGAGCGCGTCACCGCCACGCTTGATCCAGTTGGCGTTGAAATTTTTATTTTAACGAGGAGGAAGATGAACCGTGACTTGGATTCGACCGAGGTCTGAGAGAGCATTGTCTGTTAGCCTGCTGCTTCTTTGGGGCGCGACCGTTTCCGGGATGGCACACTCCGCTCCCAGAACGGTTACCCTGAACGGCTACGTGATTGACTCGGCGTGTTGGTTCACTAAGAATCTCAAAAAGCCGGTCAGCCCGGCGTGTGCTGTCGCCTGCGCCAAGGCCGGCTCGCCGCTGGTGATTCTGGCTGCTGACGGCACAATTTACTGGCCAATCTCGAATCGCACGCCCGCGAAAAGCCAAAACGCGCTCCTGATGCCTTTCGCAGGGAAGAGAGTTATGGTGACCGGCAAGATCTACGAAAAAGGCGGCTCGCATGCCATCGTGATCACGGGAATTCAGGTTGTCGGGCCGGTGATGGGCACATCGGAAACCGGCCAGGCAAGCCGCCCGCTGCCCGTGGCGAGCCTGACGAGAGAGAGGACGCGGCCGTGAGAAAGCTCGTGAAGTGCGCACTTGTGGTGATTGTGGTTTACGTGTGCCTGGCCTGTGCGCTGCTCGGCATTATGTAACAGCCGCCACAAACGTTCGGCCGGATCATGGCGCACGGCCGGATGTTGCGTTCATGGTGTTTCCGTTCAAGCAGCTTTGGTTCGTTGCACGAAAGGGTTCCTTAAATGTGGGTGACCGCGCACGCCCGTCACGGCTGTGCGCTTCGGCACCAGTGGCCGAGATATTCTTCGCGGTCCGGGCTTTTTCAATATCGACGCGAGCCTCGCGCGCGACTTCACCATCAAGGAACGCTTTAAGCTCGAATTTCGCGTGGAAGCGTATGGTCTGACCAATACACCCCAATTTGCGAATCCGTCTGCCAATGTGTCTGGCGCTTCGTTCAGTAATGGCACCGTGACGGCGCTCAACGGCTACGACACAATCAGCGCCGCCACCGGTCAACGGCAGGTCCGATTTGCGCTGAAGCTTTCGTTCTGACAAGCTCAGACGAGGTCCGTTCAAGACGTCTTCTATGCTCATGTATAATCTGCGGTATGACTCGGGCATTGTTGCGGAGCGAAAAACGTTTAGATCGAGGAGGATGGTTACGGATGAGTGAGCGCGCTTATCACTGCAGTTGGCGGATTGGAGTCTGTGTCTTCCTTGTGCTGGTGACGGGCATACTCGCGGCTTCTGCCGCCCGAGCTGCAACCGCGAGCCGGGCCGCAGGAGTGAAAGATATTCCGATCAAGCACGTCATCGTCATTTTCCAGGAGAATCGTTCATTCGACTCGTACTTTGGCACGTATCCCGGGGCAGACGGAATTCAGATGCGCAATGGAATGCCCACGGTCTGTGTTCCAGATCCCAAAACCGGAGAATGCGTCAAGCCTTATCTCGATCACAACGACGTGAACTGCGGCGGCCCGCATAACTCGGCCAATTCCCTGGCCGATGTGAATGACGGAGCGATGAATGGTTTCATCATGGATGTCCAGGTATATCGAGGATTCGGTATCTTTGATGAGCTCGTTTGGGCTCTTAAATACTGTAAGCAGCCCACGAACCCAAAAGAGTCTGATGCCGTCATGGGTTACCACGACGGAGGAGACATCCCGAATTACTGGGCCTATGCAAAACATTTTGTGCTGCAGGATCACATGTTTGAGGCGGTACATTCCTCGTGCTTTCCGCAGCATTTGTATCTCGTTTCCGCGTGGTCGGCAGATTGCGCCAAATCTCACAACCCCATGAGTTGCGTGAGCGCGCTCCAGCCCAAGGACAGAAGGCTGAATAATCCTACGCCGTTCGCATGGACCGATGTCACTTACCTGCTGCACAAAGCGCATGTGAGCTGGGTTTACTACCTGGACCACGGCGCGGAGCAACCACCCGCCCGGCAAGGGTCGAGTACAGCGAGCCCCGACAATGCTAATAGCGGCGTTCCCTGGGAATGGAACATGCTGCCCGGCTTTACCGACGTCCATGAAGATAATCAACTCGCCGATATCGCAGACCTGAGCCGCTTTTTTGTGGACGCTAAGCAGGGAACACTGCCGGCCGTCTCTTGGATTTCCCCGAACGGCAATGATAGTGAACACCCTCCCGGCAAGGTGAGTGTGGGGCAATCCTTCGTGACAAAAATTGTGAATGCCGCGATGCAAAGTCCCGACTGGAAGACTACCGCCATCTTTATCACCTGGGACGATTGGGGAGGATTCTATGACCAGGTGGCTCCTCCGCGGTTCGATTCGTTGGGCTACGGCATGCGAGTGCCGGGACTCGTAGTCAGTCCTTATGCGAAACGGGGTTATATCGATCATCAGACGCTCAGCTCTGACGCTTACCTCAAATTTATCGAGGACGTTTTCCTTCATGGCCGACGGCTCAACCCCAAGACGGACGGGCGGCCGGACTCCAGGCCGGACGTAAGGGAAAACAATCCGAAGCTCGGAAACCTCATGAAAGATTTTGATTTTTCACAGAGCCCCCGGCCGCCCCTGGTCCTGCCCGTTCATCCCAAGACCACGCTGGTGGAAAATCCTCCTTGCAGCCCCGCCCAATCGCGTTGTTATTGACCGTGAGCTAAAAGCTAAAAATCGTTGCATTGACAGCGCCCACAATGGGCCGCTACACTTAAGTTTTTGGACTTACTGAGAGGTGCTTCTATCTATGTACGCGATCTTTCGGACGGGCGGGAAGCAATACAAGGCTTCACCTGGAGACGTGATTCGGGTGGAAAAACTACCCGGAATTGAAGGCTCGCAGGTGGAGTTTAATCACGTTTTTGCAGTGCGCAAACAAGAGTTGCGGGTCGGCGCCCCGCTCGTGGACGGCGCCAAAATTATCGGCGTGATCGTGCGGAACGGGAAGAGCCGGAAGGTCCGGGTGCTTAAATACAAGCGCAAGAAGCAATATCGCAGGACCATCGGCCACCGGCAATCCTTCACCGAGGTTCTGGTTAAGGAGATTGCATAAATGGCGCACAAGAAAGGGCTTGGAAGCTCGCGCAACGGGCGGGATTCGAATTCGCAGCGCTTGGGTGTAAAGAGGTTCGCTGGAGAGCTCGTTCCGGGTGGCTCCATCCTCGTGCGGCAGCGGGGAACCCCTCTGAAACCCGGAGAGAATGTAGGGATCGGCAAGGACGACACATTGTATGCCAAGGTGACGGGGCAAGTGCAGTTTCAGGATAAGGGTCGCTCCGGCCGCTATGTGAGTATTGTTGCGTCCACTTCAAAATAAGCAAGATGGCGGTGAAGGCTGCGGATTAAAGCACTTCCGGGCTTTTCACCGCACTTTTGTTTCTGCCCATGTTCATCGATGAAGCGAAAATCCGGGTAATGGGCGGGGGCGGTGGCAACGGTTGCATGGCTTTTCGGCGCGAAAAATACGTTCCGCGAGGGGGGCCAAGCGGAGGCGACGGCGGCCACGGAGGCAACGTCTATCTTGAGAGCACGGAGCATCTGAGCACGCTGTTGAAGTTCCGGTATAACCGCGAGTTCAAGGGGGAAAGGGGACGACACGGCGAAGGCTCCAACCGGCACGGCAGAAGCGGCGAGGATTGCACGATCCTAGTGCCGGCGGGAACCATTCTGTATAATGACGCCACGGGTGAGCGATTGTGGGATTTTACGTCACCGGGTCAGCGGTTCCTCTCTGCGCATGGAGGGCGTGGCGGCCGGGGCAATGCGCGATTTGCGACTTCAGTTCATCAGGCTCCGCGACGCGCCGACCCGGGTGAGCCAGGAGAAGAGCGAACGCTCCATCTCGAACTCAAGCTGCTGGCGGACGTGGGACTCGTGGGTTTTCCGAACGTGGGCAAGTCCACGTTAATTTCAAGGCTAAGCTCTGCGCACCCGAAGATTGCGGATTATCCGTTCACCACCTTGGAGCCTTTGCTGGGCGTGGTGGGGCTGGATGGTGAGCGCTCCTTCGTGATGGCGGATATTCCCGGCCTTATCGAAGGCGCGCACGAGGGCCGTGGTCTTGGAATCCGATTCCTCAAACACATCGAGCGGACAAGGTTGTTGCTGCATCTCGTCGATGTCGCCGAGGGAATTAACCGCGACCCGGTTGAAGACTTCCAGGTGATTCTGACGGAGCTTGAAAGCTTCAGCCCGAAGATGAGGGAAAAGCCGATGCTGCTGGTGGCTTCCAGGATCGATGCCGCAGGAGAGGGCGCAAAGCTCCGACGGCTGCGGAAATTCTCCGAGGAGCAAGGGAAAAAGCTTTGCGAAATTTCAGCGTTGACGGGCAAAGGGTTGAGCGAATTGAAGGAGGCGGCGTGGGCGGCGCTTGAGCCGCGAGAAGACGTGAAACAGTTTGCTTAGGGCCCGCATGAATACCTTGAACGACCAGGTGGGTACTGCAGTGGTAGCGCGAACCTCCGCTTTCCTGAAGGTCCGCGGTTTTTCTTTTCGAAAACCGCAGACCTTAAACAAGGTCTGAATTGCAAGGTCGTAATTTCTTCTTTTTTTAGCAAACATTTTGGAGCCTGTTATTCTGACGATGAGCGGAGCGAAGCGGAAGAATCCCTGTATTTCGGTTTAGAAATGCACAGATTCTTCGCTCTCCCGCTTCGCGGGATCGCTCAGAATGACAGTCCCTTTGGTTGCAGCGATGCCGCGCTGCACTACCTCCTATTGCTCGTGTGCACGCTCTTAACACCCAAGAAACCTGCAAAGGCGCTGTGGTGAAGACGAGCTAGCAGTCGAAAGTCAAAACTTAAAGGAGATCGCTCCTTCAAACTTTCGATATTCAAGTTTGGACTTGCCTTTGCACGTTGGCACCTTTCCGAGAGGTTTTGCTTTTGCAACTTACTAAACTCCCGTGAATATTGCCTTTTTCGGCGGAGTGTTTGATCCGATTCATATTGGGCACCTCCGCGCTGCCCGCGTGGCGTGCCGCCGGCTTCGGTTGGACCGCGTTCTCTTTGTGCCTTCGGGTTATCCTCCGCACAAAAGGGCGGATGAGCTTGCACCCTTCGTGCACCGCTTTGCCATGACGGCCCTTGCGTGCGCCGGAGAGCCGAAATTTGTTCCCTCGCTGCTTGAGGCTCCAGGTCGGCGTCCCCATTATTCGGTGGAGACGACGCGGGCTCTGATAAAAACGCTTGGCGCGGGAAACCGCCTTTATTTCTTGATTGGCGCCGACGCTTTTTTAGATCTTCCTCAATGGAGAGAACCGCAGCGATTGTTGGACCAGACGGATTTCATCGTCGTTTCGCGGCCGGGCTTCCACATCCGAGATGTCATGAACGTCATCCCAAAGCATATGGTCAACCAGTCGCCACGTCGCGGGCGCCCGCAGACGGTCCGGCTGCGGCGCAGCACATTACACGTCCTGAGCGGAGTCCACGTGCCGGTCGCATCCAGTGATCTTCGCGCCGCATTGCGGCGAGGAGAACCGGTGACTGGCCTTCTTCCGCCCCTTGTGGAAGAATACATCATGAAGGAGGGCGTATACCGGCTTTGACCTTGCGGCAAGTCGCGGAGATGACGACAGGTCTTGAGGAGGCGGTGCGCGCCGCTCAGGACCGCAAGGCCCTGGACCTGAGTCTGCTGGACCTCACGGAAGCTTCGTCGTTTACTGATTTCTTCCTGATCTGCAGCGGAACGTCCGCCCGGCACACCCAGGCGATTTGCGACGGCATCGTAGAGCAACTCAAAAGATTGGGGCTGACTCCGGCGCACGTCGAGGGCTACCGGCAGGCGGAATGGATTCTGCTGGATTATCTCGGCTTTGTCGTTCACATTTTCGTCGAGCGGACACGCCGCTTTTACGATCTCGAGCGGCTGTGGAAGAACGCCAGACGGGTTGAAATTTCGGAATAAGGGATAATGCGAATTCGCTTGATCTGGGAGGGAAAGACCCGGGATGAACGCCTCCGCGCGCTTCAGGAAGACTATGCGAGGCGAATTGGTTATTTCACGGAGCTGAAGATTGAAGAAATCCCGGCGCGCGCTAGACACAACAAGGGACCGTCGGCTGCCGAACGATTGCTCCTCGAGAAAGTGGGACGCGGCCGCAAGGTAGTGCTCGATGAGCGGGGCCAGGAGTGGACCTCGCAGGATCTGGCATCGTGGATGAGCGAATGCGCGCTGCGGGGAACCCGCGAGGTGACGTTTCTGGTAGGAGGTCCCGAGGGCTTTTCCGAAGCCTTTCGCGAACATGCGGACGTGCTGTTCGCGCTCAGCCGTATGACCCTCACCCGAGACTGGGCTCGGACGCTGTTGCTCGAGCAAATTTATCGTGGATTCACGATTCAGCAGGGGCATCCCTATCCGCGCTGAGGAAGCGCGGGCCTGTTGAGGTCCGCGGTGCTTCCCTCGGGTTATTGGACACGCCGCAGAACTAGAGAAGCAGGTCTGCGCTACCTTTTTTAGATGAAGGACATGCAGTTTGCCTGAATCGCGCAAAGGGTTGATCATCGTCTATACGGGACCGGGCAAAGGCAAAACGACTGCGGCTTTGGGCACTGCCTTGCGCGCCGTCGGGCAAGGCATGAAAGTGCTCATGGTGCAGTTTATCAAGGGCTCCTGGCATTACGGGGAGCTGGACGCCGCCCGGATGTTGGGTGATAGTCGGCTTGAGGTCCTGCCGATGGGACGGGGCTTTGTGAAAGTGGGCGTCGAAAAACCGGACCCGGAAGACGTTCGCCTGGTGGAAGAGGCCTGGAAATTCGCCAACGCCAAAATCGCGAGCCGTGAGTACGACGTGGTCATTCTGGATGAGATCAATTACGCGATCAGCTACAAAATGCTGGATCCGGAACAGGTGGTGGAAGCATTGCGGCAGAAGCCGGAGGAGGTTCACGTGATTTTGACCGGCCGCAATGCGCATCCGTCTGTGGTGGACGTGGCGGACCTGGTGACGGAGATGCGCGAATTGAAGCATCCTTACCAGAAAGGCATCATGGCACAGCGGGGGATTGAGTATTGACAGATTGAACCATCGGGTGATTGATTCATTGGATCGTTTGGCGCGGCGCAGTTCAATGAGCAAATGGCGCAATGATTCAATGACTTATTTTTATTATGAGTTGGCTACGCAAAGAGAAGAAGCCGCTAGAAGCACCGAAGGTCAAGCGCGTCCAGACCGAAGGACTCTGGACGAAGTGTGACGAGTGCAAGCAGACGCTTTGGAAAAAGGATCTCGAAGCCAATTTGCATTGTTGTCCGAAGTGCGGGCATCACTTCCGCATCTCCGCCGCGGAGCGGCTGCGGATGCTTTTCGACGGCGGCGTCTACACGCAGCACGATGCCGACCTCCAATCTTCAGACCCGCTTAAATTTAAAGACACAAAGAGCTATGGCGACCGCCTGAACAAGGCAGAAAAAGAGACAGGATTGAAAGACGCGCTCCTCAGCGGCGAGGGACTGCTGGACCGCCGGCGCACAGCGATCTGCGCCATGGAGTTCCAGTTTATTGGGGGCAGCATGGGGGCGGTGGTGGGAGAGAAGATTACCCGCGCCGTCGACCGTGCAATCGGCGGAAAGACGCCCCTGATCATTTTTTCCTGTTCCGGAGGCGCCCGGATGATGGAAGGTGTCATCAGCCTGATGCAGATGGCGAAAATCAGCGCGGCCCTTGCTCGACTTGACGAGGCCCGCCAGCCGTATATCTCAGTTCTGACGGACCCCACGACGGGCGGCGTGACCGCAAGCTACGCGATGCTGGGTGATTTGAATATCGCTGAGCCGGGAGCGCTGATCGGCTTCGCGGGACCGCGCGTGATCGAGCAGACCATTCGGCAGAAGCTTCCCGATGGCTTTCAGCGCGCGGAGTTTTTGCTCGAGCATGGCATGCTGGATGCCATTGTTCCGCGCAAAGATTTGAAACCTTATCTGGGCCGCGTTCTGAACCTTCTTTGCGCCCCGAATTCATGAACGCGAGCGCCGCATCCGAGCAAAAAAGGGTAGGCACGGTTCTCCTGGCTGACCGGGTTTTCTCTCCGCGGCAGGCCCACGCTCAGCAAAAAATCTGACTGCGGCTAGCCGTTTTATTTTTTCCCTGACACCTGAAACCCGACACCTGGCACCTCTCTTATGACGTACGTTGAGTGCCTGAATTATCTCACCGAATCAGGCCACGAATTACGGGGCGTCAAATTCGATCTGGCTGCTATCCGCCATGTTCTTGCCGCGCTCGGTGACCCCCATCTCGAATACCCCACGGCAATTGTGGCCGGGACGAATGGGAAGGGTTCGACCTGCGCCATGCTCGCCTCGATCCTGGAGCGGTCCGGCTACCGCACCGGGTTGTATACATCGCCCCATCTTGTCCGGGTGAATGAACGGATTCGTATTGATGGAGAGGAGATTGCCGATGAGGCGTTCGCAGATTTGCTGACGGAAGTCCGCGAACGTGCAGAGCGGCTCCTCGCGGAAGGCACGCTCGCGCAGCAACCCAGCTTCTTCGAACTGTTGACGGCAGCGGCTTTTCTACATTTCGCGCGCGAACGGGTGGATTTTGCTGTGTTAGAGGTCGGAATGGGCGGGCGGCTCGACGCAACCAATGTGACTCATCCAAAGGTCGCCATCATCACGAATATCGATCTCGACCACCAGGAGTTTCTCGGCAGCACGCGCACTTCGATCGCGTGGGAAAAGGCCGGAGTGATCAAACCCTGCACTTCCATGATTTCGGGCAGCGACCGGCCGGAGGTTCGCGAGGTGATCCAGCAGCGATGCCGGGAAGTCAGCGCGAGCCTGCTGGAACTGCCTCAAGCAGCACAAATTTCGAATGTGGAGAACCGGGATGGGCGTTTTGCTTTCGACCTGACCCTGGAAGGAGAATCCTTCTCGGGCTTGCTTCCGGCGCTTTCCGGCAGGTTTCAGGTTCGAAATGGGGCGGCCGCCATCGCCGCGGCTTTAAAGCTAAGGCAGCAGGGTTTCGATATCCCGAGAGATGCAGTGGAGCGAGGGATAGGTGAAGCGCGCTGGCCTGGTCGTCTGGAGGCGATTTCGCGCCAGCCGCTTGTGCTGCTCGACGGCGCACACAATGCCGCCGCGGCACGGGAGCTCGCTGCCTTCGTCGAGGAGCAATTCCGGGGACGCCGGCTGCGGCTGGTTTACGCTTCGATGCGGGACAAGGCCATTGAGGAAATCGCCGGGTTTCTGTTTCCCCTTGCATCCGAGATTTATGTAACTCAAGTTTCGATGGCGCGCGCCGCTTCGCCCGAAGAGATCCTCAGGCGTGTCGGCTCGCGAGCCCGTCGGATCTTTACCGAGCCTGATCCTGCGCGAGCGCTCCGAATGGCGTTGGAGGCAAGTGTGAGCGAAGACGTCGTGCTGGCGGCTGGCTCACTGTTTCTTGTGGGCGCTGCCGAAAAGGCCCTCCGCGAAGGCAAACTCGTGCTGCCGCCCTCGCCCGCCCTGGCTGGCTCTCATTGATTCCTGACCCGAAAAATTCGGCGCGAGACCACTTACCCGACTCGTCCGCCGCGGCGGACTCGCCACCCTCCCCCACGGGAGAGGGCTTAAAACCGGAAAGAATAGCCCTCTCCCAGGGGAAGGGTGCCCGACCCTTCGGCTTTGCTCAGGGTAAACTCTGGAGGGCGGGTGAGGGGTAATTTTCATGCTTCGGGTTGGCGGCGTGAGCGACTACTGTGAAGACGAATTCCATGAGCGGGCGGCGTAGGGAGCCCTTGAGCCTGCTGCGATCGCTTCTTTTCACGGACCCGCTGATTTTCTTTTACACGGCAGTTTGCGGAGCCGCCTCGCTTGCGGGATCGCTTTTTGACTCTCACGGCCGCTGGCAGCACGGATGCGCCCGCTTCTGGTCGTCCTTGATTCTTAAAACCAGCCGCATCCGGCTGCGCGTGCAGGGATTGGAGAACATACCGCAACACGAAACGGTGATCTTTTGTGCGAATCACCCGAGCGCGATGGATATTCCCATTCTTTTTGTTTGTCTCCCCGTCCAATTCCGGTTTGTGGCCAAGCGCTCGCTTTTTAACGTTCCGTTCCTCGGCTGGCATTTGTGGCGCTCGGGCCACATTCCGGTGGAGCGCGATCGGCCGCACAAGGCTATGAAGAGTCTGGATCAGGCGGCGGAGCGGGTTCGGGCTGGCTGTCCCGTAGTGCTGTTCCCCGAGGGCCACCGCAGCCGGGACGGCAGTCTGGGGACCTTTAAGACCGGCTCTTTCTACGTCGCGATCAAGGCCGGCGTGCCGGTGGCACCCATCACAATCAGCGGAAGCCGAGCGGTCCTGAGGCCGGATTCACTCGACGTCCGCCCCGGTGTGGTTGACGTCATCATCCATCCTCTCCTTCAGACCTCGAATCTAACTTTGGAGGATGTCGGAACGCTTTCATCTCAGGTACGCGAGACGATTTTGCGGCGCTTTGAGCCGGAGACGGAGAACGAATCAAGAGTCGAACGATAAAAATAGAAAGTCAGGTGTCAGGTTTCAGGTGTGAGTGATCAGCAAGTTAACGGTTCAAAGTCAAAAATTGAAAGGCTTCTCCTTCCGGACTTTCAACTCTCGACTTATTTCTGGTGTAGTGTCTACGAAATAAGTATAAAGATAATCTGGGTGGCGCAGACATGCCGTCTTTTGGGATATCTGCGATTTTCAAGGGCGCATACATCGCAAAGTGCGCGATGTCTGCGCCACCCATCAGAAAAGGTTCTGTGCCCAATTCGTGGACACCTCACGACTTTCCGTGCCGGCCTATGAGACGCAACTGGATAATCGCATTAATGGTGGGCTTGCTTTTTAGCGGCGCGAATCTCGATGCGCAGCATCGTGCCGTTCCCCCTTCGTATATTAATCCCGCAGCGCAGGCGCTTCTAAGCCAGGTGACGCAGGCGCTCGGCGGCACCGCCTTCCTGAGCTCGAAGACGCTAGAAACCCAAGGCCGAGCTTTTTCCCTCATGGACGGTGTGACGCAAGGATTCGTTCAGTATGAAAGCACGGTTAAATTTCCTGATGAGCGGCGCCTTTCCTACGGCCTCAATAGGAGTAAGGCTGTCACACTCATCAATAATGGCAATCAGGGCTGGGAGCTAGACCGTTACGGCCTGATCGAGCAGTCGGAGAAAGAGATAAGGGCATGGAGGCTTGCGAACCGCTACAGCCTGGAAAATCTGCTTCGCGTGCGCATTCACGAGCCGGGAACTCTAATCCAAAAGGGCGGGCAGGATTTCGTCAATAACCGCCCCGCCTTGATTGTGGACATTATCGATGCCCGGCAGGTCGACGTAAAGCTTTATGTCAACAGCGTGACGTATTTGCCGATTCAGATTACTTATCGGCTCATGAATCCTGAAACCCACTATTGGGACGACTATACCGACGTCTATGCCGATTACCAGGAGGTCGAAGGGGTACAAACGCCCATGCACCTGGTGCGCTACGTAAACGGTGACCGGGTTGCGGAAACTTTCCGCACACGGGTCCGGCACAACCAGGCGTGCCCACCCGGGTTCTTCCAGCCCGGCTCTTAATTCTCGTCTGCTATAATGAAATTTGGGGGCTGCGTGAGCCAAAGTCAGCGTGTGCGGTCGACGACGATCCTGGGTGTCCGGCGCGACGGGCATCTTGCCTTGGGCGGTGACGGCCAAGTCACGATGGGGGAAAGCGTTGTCAAGCAGAATGCGCGTAAAGTCCGGCGACTCTATAATGACAAGGTCGTGGCGGGCTTTGCCGGAAGCACGGCAGACGCGCTATCGCTATTCTCCCGGTTTGAGCAAAAACTTGAAGAGTATCACGGCAACCTGAGCCGCGCCGTGGTGGAGTTGGCTAAAGATTGGCGCACGGACCGCGCTCTGCGTCACCTGGAAGCGCTTCTTCTGGTGGCAGACGAGAAAAACACCTATCTGGTCAGCGGCAACGGCGACGTCATCGAGCCGGATGATGGCATCGTGGCCATCGGTTCCGGAGGTCCGTACGCGCTTGCTGCTGCCCGCGCGCTTTCCAGGCACACTAGCTTGGCGCCCAAGGCTATCGTCGAGGAAGCTTTGCGCATTGCGGGCCAGATTTGCATCTTCACCAACGAGAACTTGGTGATTGAGGAACTTTGAAAAACAGAGGTTGGGGGATAGCGGTTAGGGGTTAGTCGTCCGTTCCCTAACCCCTAATCCCTAAGCCCTGCTTTTATGGTTTTCTACTTGCCTGAAAGCATTGAAACCGCGACTTCGCTCGAAGAGATGACGCCCCGCCAGACCGTGGCGGAGTTGGATAAGTATGTGGTCGGTCAGGCACAGGCCAAGCGTTCTGTAGCTGTGGCCCTGCGCAACCGGCTGCGACGACAGAAGCTTTCTGAAGAGCTGGCGGAAGAGATCCTTCCCAAAAACATCATCATGATCGGGCCAACCGGGGTTGGGAAAACAGAAATCGCCCGGCGCCTCGCACGCCTCACGAATTCTCCTTTCATCAAAGTGGAAGCCTCACGGTTCACCGAAGTCGGTTACGTGGGCCGCGACGTGGAATCCATGATCCGCGATCTGGTCGAAATTTCGATCGATATGGTGCGCGAGGAAAAGGTGAACGAAGTGGCTGAGAAGGCGGAACAGAACGCGGAAGAGCGTCTGCTGGACCTTCTGCTGCCTCCTCTGGCGCCGCGCTCGGACAGGTCAACCCCGGAAGAGCTAGATCAACAGCGAGAGCAGCAACAGCGCACCCGGGAGAAGTTGCGGGCGCAGCTTCGTGACGGCAAGCTGGACGAGCGACAGGTGGAGGTAGACGTCCGCGAGCGCAGTTTCCCGGCCTTCGAGATTGTCTCCTCCCAAGGCGTCGAGGAGATGGATATCAACATCAAGGATATTCTCCCAGGACTGTTTGGCCAACGCTCGAAGAAGCGCCGGATGCGCGTGACCGAGGCGATGGATTACCTGATTCAGGAAGAGGAAAGCCGACTGATTGATATGGACCAGGTGACGCGCATGGCTGTTGAGCGCGCGGAACAAAATGGCATCATCTTCCTTGACGAGATCGATAAGATTGCCGGCCGCGAGCGCGGCCATGGTCCTGACGTCAGCCGCGAGGGCGTGCAGCGGGACATTCTGCCGATTGTCGAAGGCACCACCGTAAACACTCGCTACGGCATGGTCAGGACCGACCATATTCTTTTCATCGCCGCCGGCGCTTTCCACGTCAGCAAGCCGTCAGACCTTATCCCGGAGCTTCAGGGTCGTTTCCCGATCCGCGTGGAGTTAAGCTCGCTCACTGTGGAAGACTTTATCCGCATCCTCAAGGAGCCCAAGAGCGCCCTGGTGAAGCAGTACACCGCGCTGCTCGAGACGGAAGGCATCAAGCTGAGTTTTACCGACGAATCGCTCGAGGAGATCGCCCGCTACGCGGCCCTGGTGAACGAACAGGCAGAAAACATCGGCGCGCGGCGATTGCATACCATCATGGAAAAGCTGCTGGATGAGATTTCCTTTGAGGGTCCCGACCTGAAGAAAAAAACTGTCCGCATTGACGTGCCTTACGTTCAGGAACAACTGGCGGATATCGTTAAGAACCAGGACCTCAGCCGGTATATCCTCTGAGGCGCAAGCCGGCGGCCACGGCGGCCAGCGCTTTTCTGAGTGGTAGCGCAGAGTTTCCGGGGTTTGGGAAACGCTGCGGCTTGTGCTTCAATGCCCATGGAAAAGCCGCAGACTTCGAAAAACGTGAAGTCTGCGCTACCCGCCCTCTCAACCCGAAAAAATGCCCACGGTCAGTTCACAAAGCGAATTGATCCACCTTCTTTTTTTCTCCTCGCGTATGTTTGTTGTTTTCTGGTAAGCTGCGCCGCCGAGGCTCCGCCGCGCCCCCCTCGCATCGAGCGGCCCGTGCGAGTGGATGACCTCTCGGTGGAGCAAGTTGGACGAACGCTCACGCTCAGCTTCACGATTCCCACCCGCGCGACGGATGGGCGAGGGTTGACCAAGCCTGTTGAAGCTGAGATCTTCCGTCAAGTCACCTCGGCCGGCGTGGCACCCCTCCGTTCTTTCGTGACGGCGAAGCCTTGGCTTCAGTTTACTGCTCAAGAGGTTTCACGGTTTAAGCGCGGGCCAAAGCTCGTCTACGAAGATAGGATTTCGGGTCCCGCTTTTGGCGCATGGGTGGGGAAAATTCTTTCCTTAACGGTGGTGACGCTTACGCGTGGGTTTAGAGGCAGGCCGCGAGAGAGCACACCTTCGAACGTCGCCCGGATCATGCTTTTGAACGTCCGCTTTCCAGTGCGGAACCTTACGGCGCGGCAAGTGCCGGGCGCGCTGGAGGTTGAATGGAGCGCACCCGCCCCAAGTGGATCACGCCTTAGCCTGACGGGCTACCGGATTTATCGCAGCGAGAAATCCGGCCTATTCACGGAGGTGGCTGGAACCGAATCGCCCCACTACCGCGACACTGACTTTCAGTTCGGCCAGAGTTACCGGTATAAGGTTCGCGCCGTTTTCGCGCAAGATGGATATTCGGCGGAGACAGGAAACTCCGCTGTAGCGGAGGTAGCGCCTCGCCACATCTTTCCTCCTCCACCACCTCAGGGCTTGACCGCGGTATACACGGGAAAGGCCGTTCAATTGATCTGGAAACCCGAATCAGCTCCCGACCTTGCGGGCTATAACGTCTATCGGCGCGAAAGAGGAGAGCCTGCGCGCAGGCTGAATCCCCAGTTGCTCCCCACACCGGTCTTCAAGGACGCCGAAGTCAGGCCTGACGCGCAATACGAATACTGGGTTACCGCTCTCGACAAGGAGCACAACGAAAGCCAGCCCTCCGCGCCGTTCACCGTCGCGACGCGATGAGAAAACTAGCGTGCCGTTTGGGCGGCGCATACCTCGGGCCGTTGGCGATGTGTGCGACGCCTGTCACACCCGACTATCCCGGCGGCCACTGAAAGAGGCGACCCCCTAAAACGTGGACGTGAAGATGGAAGACGGACTGCCCCGCTCCCTCACCGCTGTTAATCACGGTGCGATACCCTTGGGTCTCAAGTCCTCGCTCACGTGCCAGTTGAGCCGCTATTGCGTGGAGGTGCCCAATGAGGTTTTCATCTTCCTGCTTCATCTCATACAGCGAGACGATATGCTGCCTCGGTATTACGAGCAAGTGTACAGGGGCTTTAGGGTTGATGTCCTCAATTGCCAGGGCGGTTGTGTCCTCGTAAACGATCTTGGCCGGGATTTGGTGTTCGGCGATTTTGCAGAAAAGACATTCGCTCATTCCTAGTTCAACCTCACGACGTAGGTTTCCACAACCAGGCCGGCCTGCTTCAGATCGCTGGCCAGCTCGTGAGCTGCGGGCTCGTTAAACAGGCGCCCCACACGGACGCGGTAGAGAAGCCCTTGAGCCCCATCGAAAGTCTGGATGACGATCGGTCCGAAATGAGGCTCGATCAGCGTTTTCAGGCGCTGCGCATTATTGGGGTTGGCAAACGCGCCAACCTGCACGGCGTAGATGCCCGGAGGGGCGTTGGGTCCATAAACCGCTTCTGGATTGAGAATTTCGAGCTCGACGTGCGCTGAGCCCGGCCCCACCATGTTGAGATCCTCCGCCGCTCGGTACGAGAGATCAATAATACGTCCGGGAATGAAGGGACCACGGTCGTTAATACGCACGTCAACGGATTTGCCGTTGTCGAGGTCATGGGCGCGGACCCATGTTCCGAACGGCAGCGTGCGGTGTGCGGCCGTCATGGCGTACATATTGTAAATTTCACCATTCGCAGTCGGTCTGCCCTGATAGGGATACCCGTACCAGGAAGCCAGGCCTTCCATTCCACCCTTCGTGATGGCTGCTCCGCCCGGCACGCTGACCCGATGAGGGCGGCGATGAAGGCATCCGGTAAGGAAAAGAGCGGCGGCCAGCGTGACCACGAGCTTGCGTGATAAATGTGCTTGGGGCAACGCCCGCCCGTGTTTTAACACTTCGTTCATCGACGGATTGCAATGCGTTAGAAAAGCCCTTCCGCGAGTCAGGCCGCGAAGCCGCCGAAGGAAACTTCCAATCAGCCATCTCCGCGCCGTACCGAACAAATTCACCGTGGCATTGTAACTCGCTTCCCTCGCCTTTTTTTGGCATTCTGATTCAAGAGTGAAGGTTTTTTATGGGAAACATTCGAGTCCGCGGCATGTCGCCGGTCCAAAGCCCTATTGGCACAGAACTTTCCTGCAAGGGGTGGGAGCAGGAGGCCGCTTTGCGAATGCTGATGAACAGCGTTGCGGTTGCCGAAGAGCCCGAGGAGTTGCTCGCCTCCGGGGGCGTGGGGAAAGTGGCGAGGGACTGGGAAGCCTTCCATGAAATCATCGCGACTTTAAAGCGGCTCGAAAACGACGAGAGCTTGCTTGTAGAATCGGGCCGGCCAGCAGGAATTCATCGCACCGGGAGGACTGCGCCGCGTGTGCTGATGGTTGGCGCGCGATCGGCGAGTGAGGAGCGACTGGTCCCTACGTTCGAGCCCGCGCCGGCGCCAACTCTTATGAATGATAAGCACCACCCGCTTGCGGGGAGCTGGGCATACGTAGGGCCGGCTGGCGCCTTTCACACGTCCTACGAGGTGCTAGCCGCAATCAAGGAACGCTGCCACGGAGACCTCACCGGCAAGCTCGTAGTCTCAGCCGGAATGGGCGGCATGGGCGGAGCGCTGCCCCTAGCAGCCGCCGCGCACGGCGCCGCCTTTCTCGGAATTGAGGTCGCGATGGCAACGATAACCCGCCGTATTCGCGAGGGCTACTGTGATTATTGCGTGAATGACCTTGACGAGGCGCTGCGTATCCTGAAAATTGCCATCCGGCGACGGCAGCCGGTTTCTGTAGGCCTCGTGGCCAACGCTTCCGAAACCGTGCCGGAGCTTGCCCGACGCGGCGTGTTACCGGATGTGCTGACGGACCAGACGTGTGCGGGGTATCCCGTGAACGCATACGTCCCCGCCGGTCTCTCGCCGGAAGCTGCTGCGGAGTTGCGAAATAGGAGTCCTCACGATTATCTGGCGCGGTCCACAGCCTCCATCGCCCGGCACGTCCAGGGGATGCTCGATCTCCAGAAGTTGGGAGCTCTCACGTTTGAGTTTGGAAACGGCATTCGCGCGACGGCATCCGAACTGGGTGGTGTGAAAGAGGCCTTCAGTTTCCCCAGCTTTGTTGAAGCCTTTTTAGAGCCCCTGATTCGTCGAGGGCGCTCTCCGGTGCTTTGGGTAGCGCTTTCCGGAAATCCCGCCGACGGCTGCAAAATCGATGAGACGCTGCCTGAGCTTTTCCCCGAAGACAAAGGTTTGAGCCACTCGGCCCACTTTGCTCGGAAATATATGCGATTCCAAGGGCTCCCGGCACGGGGAAGCTGGTTGAGTCGCGAGGAGCGCCTCCTCTTTGCCGCGCGGATCAACCGCCTGGTGGGCACTCAGAAGATTACAGCGCCCGTCGTCTTCGTAACCGATGAATGCGAAGGCCTCGAACGAGGCATTCCATTCACCCCGTCGCCGACGCACTTCGAGGCGAGCGTTATGGCCGGCGCGAGCTGGGTGGCTCTTCCGCGTGAAAACCTGGGACGCCGCTTGCTTCACCCGGTCTGCGCCTTGCTCGCCGATGGGACGCCTCATGCAGCCGAGAGACTCCGCAGGGCGTTCGCGGCTTCGCCGTCGAAGTGAATGTTGCGGGTTAAGCCTTTTTTGAGGTCACGGCATAGAACGCCTGCAGCCGCTGCTCCACCTTCCTGCTTTTGCATTTTGGGCAAGCAAATTTCCCCTTACCATGTTCCGCAACACCCATCGTGAGATTAAAACTCTTCTTGCATTCTTTGCAGACGAATTGATAGACCGGCATCGGATGGCTCCTCCAGTAATGCGTCAGTTTCGGGCGCGTAGAGGCGGCTTTATGCTGCCATTTCGGGCTGGCGGGGTAAACCCGCCGCTACGTCCATGCCCGAAACTGAGGGATTACCTCCTCCACGTTTTTCGGGTTATTTTAGCACTCATCCGTGTGGTAATCTTATTAAAACCTGAGGCATGCGAAGGAAATGTTGAAGGGGGCAAAGAAAAACGCATTTAAATCCATGTTCAAACGTCTCCTGTTGTCTCCCAGCAGATACACAGTCCACAGCCTCACCGGGAATGCGCCCTTCTGTCACGGGGCAAAACGCCACACACGCCCGGTCGATTACTGATGTCATTGGTTGACATCTTGTTTGGCCGTCCCCTCCGCTCCTCAGAGGATCGGGGCGAAAAGCTAGGCGGCGCGACTGGAGTGCCCATCTTTGGCCTGGACGCGCTCAGCTCGGCGGCCTATGGTCCGGAAGCCGCACTCACGCTGCTGATTCCGCTCGGAGCAGCCGGAATTTTCTACATCATCCCCGTCAGCATCTGCATCATTGTTCTGCTTTCCATCGTCTATTTTTCTTATCGCCAGACCATTGAGGCATATCCCACCGGCGGCGGCTCCTATACGGTGGCGCGCGAAAACCTAGGGCCTTCAGCCGGGTTGCTTGCCGCGGCCGCACTGATGATCGATTACACCCTCACCGCAGCCGTGGGCATTTCCGCCGGTGTGGGCGCGCTGGTTTCCGCAGTTCCAGCGTTGCAACCGCGTACACTCTCGATTTGCCTCCTGATCCTGCTGGCCATCACGCTCGTCAACCTGCGCGGCCTCCGGGAAGCGAGCTTGGCCTTTATGGTTCCTACCTACATTTTTATCGGCACCTTGCTCACGACGCTGGGCTTAGGGGTGATAAAGGCCCTCCTTGCCGGGGGGCATCCGAAGCCCGTCGTGGCGCCGCCAACGATGCACGCGGCCACTGAGGCCCTCGGCGCATTTCTGCTGCTCAAAGCCTTCTCGAGCGGCTGCACGGCGATGACCGGGGTTGAGGCCGTCAGCAATGGCGTGCAGGCGTTTCAGGAGCCGGTAGTGAAAACCGCGCAGAAGACGCTCACAACGATCATCGCGCTGCTGATTGTTTTTCTTGCGGGCATCGCTTATCTCGCCTACGCCTATCACATTGGCGCCACAGAGCCGGGCCAGCCAGGTTATCAAAGCGTGCTCTCGATGCTCATCGGGGCGGTGGCGGGCCGCAATGCGTTCTATTACATCACCATCGCTTCCATTTTGGCGGTGCTTTCTCTTTCCGCCAATACCGCCTTTGCGGATTTCCCTCGCCTGTGCCGGATGGTGGCCCAGGATGGTTACCTGCCCATACCGCTTGCCACGCGCGGGCGGCGGTTGGTTTATACCCAGGGCATTCTCGCGCTGGCGATCCTCAGCGCCGTCCTGCTGATCGTGTTCGACGGGGTCACGGACCGGCTGATTCCGCTCTACGCCATCGGTGCTTTTATGGCCTTCACGCTGTCGCAGAGCGGTATGGTGATGCACTGGAGACGCGGCAAGGATCGCACGAGCCGCAAAGCGCGTCGAAGCATGCTCATCAATGGCGTAGGCGCCGTCGCCACGGCCACCACGGTGGTGGTGGTGACCCTGGCTAAGTTTACCGAGGGTGCATGGATAACGGTTGTTCTGATCCCCGCCATCATCATCCTTATGGTGATGATTCATCGCCACTACCGCCGTGTGGAGGCGGAAATTGCGGCTCCGAAACCGCTCGATCTGGCTGGGCTTCGCTCACCACTGATCGTCGTGCCGGTGACAGGCTGGAACAAGGCGGTTGAATCCGCCATGCGATTCGCATTGACGCTTTCCCGGGAAGTGGTCGTCGTCCATGTGGCAGTCGACGAAGAGACGGACGAACTCTATAGAAATTGGCGGCGGCTCGTGGAGGAGCCGGCCCGGGAGTCAAACCTGCCTCCTCCCCGTCTGGTTACCCTCCCGTCTCCGTATCGCTTTATAATTAATCCGATCGTAGACTATATTCTCCAGCTTGAACAAGAGAATCAGGCGCGGCAAATCGCGCTCCTGCTTCCGGAATTGGTGGAGCAGCACTGGTACCATTATTTCCTTCACAATCAGCGTGGCAAGCTATTGAAGGCGTTGCTGCTGCTGAAGGGCAATCGGGGAACCGTCATCATTTCCGTTCCGTGGTACCTACAGGATTGAGCTTTTTATGTCTCAGCGGTTGGACTCTCTTACTTTGTATAGCTATCCCGCTCCAGAGATGGAAGCAAAATGGCGGGACTACCTGAATCGGGTTGAGTGTCCGGCCCACTATGACACACCGGAATTCTTTGAGGAGCCTTACTGGGCAGGGAAAAAACCTTTTGCCGTTTTGGCGCTCGAAGACGGGCAGGTGGCCGGCGTGCTCACCGGTATTCACTTACCGGGTGAGGTCGTGGCGGGGAGGATTTCCTGCTCCCAAGTCTCGGTGGCCAAAGCCTGCGATGCCGTGGCGGTTACCGAAATCCTCGCGCAAGGGTTGCGGAGGGAAGGGCGAGCCGAACCCCTGGTCACCGCCTACACCTGGGATCACGCTGTTCCCGGCGACGGCTTCCTGGCCGAGGGGTTTCGTGGCCGGCTATGTTCCGGCGCGGTCATCCTCGACCTGAGTAAAGGCCCTGAAGCTCTGTTTAGTGAGCTCCACAAGAAGCGCCGAAACAACATCCGATACGCGATCCGCAACGGCGTGGAAGTCTCCGAAGCGAAGACTGAAGAAGATATCCGGATGTTCTACAAAATCTACAACACCTGGAGGGAAACCCCACGGAAAGAGATCCACGGAGAAGAGCTGCCTTATTCTCTTTTCGAGGGCTGGTTCCGTTCGAACGCGCGCAACCGTAAATTCTTCCTCGCTCGAGTTTCAGGAAGAATCATTGCCGGCTCTACTTTACGGGTGTGCCCGGGAGGCTTGGTTGAGTACGCGAATAATAGCTCGCTCGATGAGTTTCTGCACCTGAAGCCGAATGACCTCATTTCGTGGAAGGCCATCGAGTGGGCCTCCGGCGCCGGCTTCAGGCGTTATTCCCTGGGAGCGGCTGAGCGATTCCATCGTGAGTTCGGGGGCTCTGTTGTGCCGGTAGTTCGTTATCGCATTGATCAGAGCTTTCTGAGGCGGCACGATCTCAGCGAAAAGCTCCTGGACAGGGGTCGCGGTGCCCTCAAGAAACTCCCGCCTGTGGTCGAAAGACAAATCCGAAAAGCGCTGGGAAAGGGATGAAGAAGGCTCAACCCAGCAAGTTCGCAATCGAAGGGCTGGTTCGATACCCTCCTATCGGGTGATAACAGTAAACCACCTGAAGCGGGTGGGCGCCTTCCGGGACAAGGCTCACCTCTTCCGTCGCCCAGCCGCGGTCCCGGAGAAGAACATTAAGCGGCGTGATCTCCTTGGAGTTGCGGCCCAGAATGAACCGCTGGAACTGAAGCGAGGCCGCCTCCCCCAATATCACAACGGTGCGGAGGCCCGGAAAAAGCTTTAACTCCTCGCGCAGGTGGCAGGAGCAGTTCGCAAGCGCTTTTTCCGGCACGGGTGTCATCACGGCGTGGCAGCGCAGGGCGTCCGTTGTTGCGAATCTCTTTGTAAATTCCCCGAAGTCTTTCACTCCGAGCAGCTCATAGAGCTTATTGATGAATGAATCCCTTAAATTCGGATTGCAATAAATGTACCGGGCCGGATTCAAGGGCGCGTCCCTGCCAATGACCAGGACGCTTACCGAGCTCAAGTCGGGATAGTCGCGCTTGAGATGTTTCACCAGGAACTCGCGCGGGGGAAGGACAACGGTAGGAATCGCCGCGCAAGCCCGGCAATTCTGGACCCGGAGCCTTAAGCTTTCCACCTCCAGGCCGGGAGCATGCACAGAAGCGCCTTCAGCTCCCGCCAAACCCTGCGCCGCCCGAAGTAATTGCTCTTCTGTGGCGTCCTGGGGGCCGAGGATCGCGTCGTCTATGAGCCGGACCTCACCCACACGGGCTGCCACCAGCGCGACCGACCCCAACGCGATGCGTGTAGCGGGGACCAGCGAAACGGGGTCGAGGATGGCGACGTAATCGACGCAGAGGTTGCGGTCTGCCCCGAGAATCTGTGACATCTCCCGCTGGACCCGCTCCGGGTCCGTTTCCCCGGCCCAAACCAACTCTTTGGCCCGGCAGAGGCTCCGGTTGAGCAGCCGGGCGGACCTTCGCTCTTCTGCCTTGAGATAAGCGTTCCGCGAGCTGAATGCCACGCCGTCCGGCTCACGTACGGTGGGGCAAACCACTAGCCGTACATTCAGGTTCAGGTCCCGGACGAGGTTCCTGAGGACGACCGTCTGTTGAAAATCCTTTTGCCCGAAGTAGACGAAATCTGGTGCGGTAATGTTTAACAATTTCAAGACAATCGTGGCCACACCGCGAAAGTGACCAGGCCGGGAAGCCCCTTCCCAGACGGATCCGATGCTGCCCGGGTCTACAAAGGTCGTGAAACCTTTCGGATAGATCTCTTCGGCGCGTGGCGTGAACACAGCCTCCAGGTTGAAGGGAGCCAGGAAGCTGATATCCTTCTCCAGGTTTCGCGGATATCGGTCCAAATCCTCAGAGGGTCCAAACTGTCGAGGGTTCACGAAAATGGAAATAATGACCGCGTCGCACTGCTGCTTGGCACGACGGACAAGGCTGAGGTGGCCCTCGTGCAGCGAGCCCATGGTCGGCACCAGCGCGAGGGTCCTGCCTTCATCGCGGACTTGGCGGGAAAACGTCTTCATCGAATCAATCGAAGAGATCACGTGCATCGCGGCTCGCTCCCGCCCACTGCCGCTCGAAGCAGAACGAGGGCATTCTTCGCCTCACTCAGGATGACAGGCTTTATTGATTTCTCCACAACTTCTCACCGGTCACTACTCTTGAGACTGTCTCACCCCCCACATCGTGTGCTCACCTTCAAATTCTTCCTTCACCGCTGCAGGCCAGTGGTAGGATTCCCTGTCGCCGGGAAACCGGCCCTGACGCACATCCGCCCCATATCGCGCGAAAGCGCTGCGCAGCGTTTCGGCAAGGTCGGCGTAAGCGCGTACAAACTTGGGCCGCGGCTCCGGGCTCAGCCCTACCAGATCGTGCATCACCAGAATTTGACCGTCGCAGTCCGGTCCGGCACCGATCCCTATCGTTGGGATTCGCAGCCGCTTCGTGATCAGGGCCGCGAGCTCTCGCGGTATACCCTCCATGACAATGGCGAAAGCTCCTGCGTCCTCAACCGCTTGAGCGTCTGCCAGTATTTCTGCCGCAGACTCCGGGGTTTTGCCCTGTACCTTGTGCCCGCCGAAAACGCGCACAGACTGTGGCGTCAAACCGATATGGCCCATCACCGGAATTCCTGCATCGACAAGGCGCTGAAGGAGGCGCGCGCGCTTCTTTCCCCCTTCCACTTTTACCGCGTCTGCGCCGCCTTCCTTTAAAAACCGAAAGCTGGCCGCAAGCACTTCCGAAGCCTGGTAGGTGCCGAAGGGAAGGTCAGCAACCAGCAGCGCGCGGCGCACGGCACGACGCACGGCGCGGAGGTGATGGAGAACTTCCTCAACCGTCACCGGGAGTGTGGAGTCGTAACCGAGAACAACCTGCCCAAGCGAATCTCCAACCAAAATCAGATCTATTCCCGCCTCATCGGCGAGGCGGGCACTGGGAAAGTCATAAGCTGTAAGACAGGCAATCTTCTCACCCTTCAGTTTCCGCTGCGCCAGCAGCGGGACGGTTATCTGGCTCACGGCCTCGAAAACGGGGTCCATGGCAATTCCTCCTGCTGAATTGAATCGTCGAATCATTGGTTTATTGATTCAATGAACCCATGATTCAATTTGTTCCGTCCTGGTCCGCGACGCGGGTCCAGGCGGAAAAACTTGACCGCTGCCTCAAAGTATAACACCGAGCTTGTGAGGATCATCCCTGATCCAGGCGAATCACCCGGCTCATGTCACCCGTCTCGTGAAGCATCTCCCGAACCGTCCGCTGGGTTAAGGGATGGCGGAGGTCCGGCGCAAGCTCACAGAGTGGAACCAGCACAAACCGCCTTTCCTCCATGCGCGGGTGAGGAATGGTGAGCTCCCGGGAGCGGATGACGGCGTTCTCAAACATCAGGATATCGATATCCAGCGGACGCGGCCCTTTCGGAACTCCATGCCGCCGGCCCAAAGCGCGCTCAACTGCTTGGCAAGCGCGCAGAAGCTGGAGGGGCATCAGATCGGTGTGGACTTCGACCACGCAATTGAGGAACCAGGCTTGGGGGCGGAAATCAACTGGCTCGGTTTTGTAACGTCCTGAGGCGCGGAGCACTTGAACGCCGGCTCTGCCGAGGCGTTCGAGAGCTTTTTCGAGTTGCTTCTTGCGATCCCCACGGTTCGAGCCGAGCGATAAAAAGGCGCGTTTCATAATTCTGAATTACGAATTAACGGGCCAGAATTAAACTCCAAAGGGCAGTTCGGGGGCGCGCGCGCGGGCGAGCGGCAGCTTCAGGTGCCCGTACGCCGGCTCATTGGCGCGCCGGCCGCTCTTCGTGCGGCTGATGAATCCTTGCTGAAGCAGGAATGGCTCGACCATATCCACCAGAGTATCCACTTCTTCGTTGAGCGTCGCAGCAAGCGCCTCAACGCCCACTGGGCCACCTTGATAAAGCCCGATAATGGCGTTCAGGAACCTGCGGTCGAGGTCGTCCAAGCCGCGATCGTCCACGCCTTCTAGTTTGAGGGCAGCCTCAGCCACCTCCCCTGTGATCTCACCCGTGCCTTTCACCTCCGCGTAGTCCCGCACGCGCCGCAGCAGGCGGTTGGCGATGCGCGGCGTGCCGCGCGCCCGCCGGGCAATCTCCTCGGCTCCTTTCTCGTCAATCGTTGTTTCCAGGATGCGCGCTGAGCGCAACACAATTTCCTTCAGCTCATCTGCGGTGTAAAAGTCCAGGTGATAGAACAGGCCAAAACGGTTGCGTAGCGGCGCGGAGAGGCTGCCCGCGCGCGTGGTTGCCGCCACCAGCGTAAACCTTTTCAGAGGCACATTGATGGTTTTGGCAAACATCCCCTTATCCACGACGAAATCCACCTTGAAGTCTTCCATCGCCGGATAAAGGAACTCCTCAATATTTACCGGAAGACGGTGAACCTCATCAATGAAGAGAACGTCATGCTCACCGAGGTTCGTGAGAATGCCCATCAGGTCTCCCGTGCGTTCGAGCGCCGGGCCGGACGTCGTGGTGATCTTTGAGTCCATCGCGTGAGCAATGATGTAGGCAAGTGTGGTTTTCCCAAGGCCCGGGGGACCGAAAAAGAGGATGTGCTCCAATGCTTCGCCGCGCTTCTTTGCCGCCTCCAGCGCGATCGAAAGCTTCTCAACGAGTTTTCGCTGGCCGATATACTCGTTCAGCGTTGGCGGCCGAAGCGTACGGTTGAAGTTCTCTTCCTCTTTTGAAATCAGCTCGGGTGAGACGAGCCGTTCCCTCGACATGCCGGCAATCCTTTCACGATGATGTCTTCCAAGCTGCTCACAAAGAGTAAAGATGACACTCAGTGGGCAGGGGGAGGGTCAGTGAGAGCGGCGCGCGCGGATCGCGGGGTGTTGGCGCTGCGGGCGTCCAGAACGCGCCGGTGAGTCACGCGGTTGCTCGCCAGAGGATGCCGAGGGCGTCCTCTTCTTTCGCGGATCGGGACAAGGCGGTAAACAAGCAACCTTCGGCCCCGGCCGAGGCGCGAGCCGCGCAGGTGATTCCAGCGGCGGATTTGGTAAGTCGTCACATCGAAGCGGTCAGCAATCAGATCCAGGTTGTCGCCCCGGCGAACACGGTAGTAATACCGCCGCCGCACCCACCGAACCCTACCTTCTCTCGCCACAGCAAAGCGTACCTGCCGTAGCGGTATCAGCAGGTGCGTCCCGTCCTCCAAAGAAGCTCCCGTTTCGATATGGTTGGCGTTGGCGAGGGCGAGCGTGGTGACGTGGTATTCCCGGGCGACGCTTTCGAGCGTCTCCATCCCTTCCACGCGATGGGCGCGCCACCCAAGGCGGTCCGAAGCAGGAACAGCCGCGATTCGCAGCTCAAACGTGCTTCCCGTACCGGCCGGGAGGTTGAGCAGAAATCCCGGATCGCCTTCCGGCGTCACCATGCCCCGTAGCGCCGGATTCAGCTCGACAAGCTCACTCACCGGAACATCAATCAGCCCAGCGACCAGCCGAAGGTCCGTCGGCGCGCTGACCGGAACGTGATCCACGTGAAGCGGCGCATCGGGCTTGACGTTGAATCCGTACGCCTGCGGATCTTTGGCGATTAAAGCCGTGGCGAGATAGATGGGTACATAGTTCTCGGTCTCCGGCACCAGCACGTGAAGCTTGCGGAGCGTCCAGTAATCCGCATATCCCGTCCTCTGAATAGCACGCTGAACGTTACCCGGGCCCGTATCATAAGCCGCCAGCGCCAAGTACCAGTCCCCGAACATCTTGTAGAGGCTCTTCAGGTCCTTGGCCGCCACCTCAGTCGATTCCAGAGGGTCTTCGCGCTCGTCGACCCAGGCATTCTCCTTCAGACCATAGAGCGCGGCGGTTGAGCTCATGAGCTGCCACAGCCCCTTGGCCCCCTTGCGCGAAGTAGCATGAGGATTGAATCCACTCTCGGGCCCCGGAAGATACATCAAGTCCTGAGGTAATCCCTGCTGCCGCAGAACTTCTGAGATCATGGGGCGATACTTCCCGATTCGCTCTAGAACGCTGTCCACATACCCCCGGGCGTGGCTTTGCAGGTAGGCAAGGGCTCCGGAGACCGCTTGGTTGGAAACGAGAGGAACGTCCGAGTGGATGGAGCGCATCTCCTCCTCAACCTGCCGCTCGACGTTGGGGTTTGCAGGAAATGTGAGCCCTGCAAAGGACTCTATAGGGGTGGGCACGTACTGATGCTGGCTTAAGGAATTTCCTCCCTTAATGGCCGCAAGCTCGACGTTATTGATGTTATCTGCGAGTACGTTAAACTCTTGGTCGAGCCGGTCATCGTTGAGCAGGCTGTATTTTGATTCCAGCAATACACTGAGCGCCTGGTCAAATTCCTGCTTCGATTTTTCCAGGTTCCCGGATTGATAGTCGTTCAGCCCGGCGGTATACGCGCTCTCCGCTTGGTCGATGATAGCGCTGATGGCTGCCATGTGAGCGGCGACCGCGTTGGATGGGACAAGCTTGCGAACGAGGTGGGTGGGAGATCTCAGAGGGAGCGGCGTGGGAGCGAAAGCCGCGTTCGGCACCTTGACCAAAGGCTTTTTTTGCTGCGCCGTCTCGCAAGATACCAAAGTAATAGCCGCCGCCAGCACAACTAGGAGTTTAGCTCTTCCCAAACGGTCTCCTCCCGAGCGAAGAACCTGGCCCCCCACTGACCGGGTTGAAGTTTCAACCCCTGAATTCTACTGCCATCACACGGTAGGGTCAACGTCATCCCGCCGCTTATCGCAGCATATCTGCCCACCAAGTACTCGAGATTAGAATTCTCTAAAGCTTGATGAAAAACCGGAAACTGTCATCCGGAGCGCCCACAGCCTTTGGGCTGCCAATCTGGGGCATGACTATGCGTAGCGCGGACCTGCGCGGTTCAGGTCCGCGGCTTTTCGAGATTTTCGGGCAAAAACCGCAGGCCTCAAAAGCGGAGGTCTGCGCTACTCGGCTTGGTGTCGAATGTCATGCAGAGGAACCGGAGCCCCTCTATCTTGATGCTTCCTCTGCCCTGCCGGTAGCGCTCGATTTAAAGCGTCATGCGGAAAACGACGCGGGCAGTCCACATCCCGGCGGAAACCGCTACTCGAACTACCAGGAAAGCCGTGAGGCGGGGCGATTAGAGCGGTATGCGGTGCTGAGCAGGCTGCGAAAAGCGACCCCTCATCCGCCCTCCGGAGTTTACCCTGAGCGGAGCCGAAGGGTCGGGCACCTTCTCCCCTGGGGAGAAGGTGGGGAGCCTGCCTGCCGGCACGCGTAGCGACCCGGATGAGGGGTCTCGGTCGAAATTTCGAAGCGGGGCGCGCGTGTGATCCGCGCCGTTGGTTATTGCGCCTATTGTTGCAACTGAGCGCTAGGCAACCACGCTCCGGCTGGTGGCCCTTAGAACCTCACGCATCCTCGAGAGAGCGCGGGCGCAGCCCTCGCGGTCCACATCGCAGTGTGTGACCATGCGCAGGGTGTGCGCGTCCAGCCCGTTGGCCAGCACACCGCAGGTCGCGAGGCGGCTGGAAAGGTCAAAGGCGGTGAGGCCGCGCACGCCAAAGACAATGATATTGGTGACCACCTTGGACGCATCGATTTCGATGCCGGGTATTTCAGCGAGCCCTTCGGCCAGGAACTTTGCGTTGGCGTGGTCAATGTGAAGGCGACGAGGCGACTCTTCAAGCGCCACCAGCGCTGCGGCCGCTAACACTCCCACCTGCCGCATTCCGCCGCCCAGCATCCGGCGCACGCGGCGCGCTTCCGCAATGAACTCCCGGCTGCCCACCAGCATGGAACCGACGGGAGCTCCAAGTCCTTTTGAAAAGCAGAACGTGACGGAATCGAAACTCTCCGTCAGTTCAGCAACAGGCCGTTCCAGGGCGACGCTGGCATTAAAGATACGCGCGCCATCCAGGTGAACCGGAATTCCGGCGGCGTGAGCCTGCTTACAGATCTCCTCGCTCACCTGCAGCGGGTAGACCGTGCCGCCCGCCAGGTTTGACGTGTTTTCAAGCGCCACAAGGCCCGTGCGCGCCCTGTTTTCGGATTTTCCTCGCACTAGCGGCGATATTAAATCCCAGGTGAGAGTGCCGCCCGCGGCCCTTGCAGTTCGTGCCTGGCATCCCGAAAAAGCCGCCATCATCGCCATTTCAATCGTGTAAAGATGCGCGCGCTCTTCGCAAATCACCTCCTCGCCGTGATGTGTGTGGACCTTGATGGCAGTCTGGTTGCCCATCGTCCCGGACGGGATAAAAAGAGCGGCCTCGCGCCTGAAAATCTCCGCCGCCCGCTCCTGAAGTCGGTTGACCGTGGGGTCTTCATGATAAACGTCATCACCCACTTCAGCCTCGGCCATAGCACGCCGCATGGCCGCCGTAGGGCGGGTCACGGTGTCACTTCGCAAATCGATGAGTGTCTTCATTGTTTTTACCTGTTTTTACGTATATCACAGAAACCAGGGAGGGTGACCATCACGATTCACCGGCCTGCTGGAGATGCCGGGATCTCATGCATCTCGACCGTGGTTGTGGGGCTGGCCAGCTCCCTCAGCAGGTCGACGTCAAAGTCCTTGTAAAGATCGAGACAGAACAGGTCGGGAGCAGCTATATAAGTAACTGGCTTATTGAGAAGATAAGCGAGACTGTGCATGCCGCCATCGTTCTCGACTTCGGAAAAGAGATGAGGCTCCAGGGCAGCCGCGGTCAGCGAGATCACCTGGGTGCGAATGCCGGTGGTTTCCAGGCGAATGATCGGCGGCGCCCACTTGGTCCGGGCCCAGTGAGCGAGACCAACCAATTGGGCCGCTTCCATTCCTAGTGGACGTTCTCCCGTTGCGGCCAGCATTTCAGTGAAGAGCCAGTCGGGTTGAACGGGCGCCGCATCACCCGTGAATAACAAATCGACCACGAGAACCTGGTCGCCGTGCTCCATCGAATCCGCAACCTCGGGAAGTTTGCCCCAGCGCTGGGTGGCGGCAGCTTTTGTTCCGCCATCGTTCAGCACGATGGTCATTGGCGCATGGGGCCGCGTGGGCACGTCCTTGAGCCAAACTCCCGTGGCCGAGAGGCCGTTGCTGAGCTCAAAGCGGTACGATATCGACTGCACCTGGTTGTGATACGTATCATGCTCATACCAGGCGTGCGAAACTGTGACGGGGTGATACCGAACCACTTCTCGAAGCTTGGCCCTTTCTGAAGTGAGCCATGCACCTTCCTCTGCCGAGCCCGACGGCACCGCCGGTCGCGTGATCTCCCCCGCCATTTTGCGCGCCAAACCCAGAATGGTAAGGTTACCTTCGGGAACGCCGATCAGGAGATCGCGATAAGACTTCACGTCCTTGCCGACGGGGATCTCCGTTCCACTGGCCGGCAGATGAAAATACTTCACCAGGAAGGCGTAAGCGTGCTGACGATTGTCAAAACCGTAGTTGTGGGCGGAAACGTTGGTGTTCTGGTGGAACTCAAAAACGTCTTCTTTTCCGTATAAGTTGAAAAACGGCTTGATGGCGTCAAAGACGAACGGCTTTACCAGCGGCGCTCGAAAGCAACAGTTGTCCTCCGCGTTGTAAATCAGAAGCGTGGGACGTGGCGCGCGCATGGCTGTGAGCGTGGAATATCCTTGGCCCACCAGGGAATCAGTGGCGTTCTGTTCGAGGTCTCCCGGCTCGCCGGGTAGCCTCTGGAGACGGCCTTGCAAAGTGGTATAACCCGCGACGGGAATTGAGACAAGAACCCGCGGATCCAGACTGCTGATCGTGATCGTTTGCCATCCGCCACCCGAGAGTCCCGTCACTGCAATACGGCTCGGGTCGACGTTGGGGTCTTTCGCAAGATAGTCGATGCCTCTCCGCATCGCTAAATAGAAGAGCCCCACGCCGTTCATGCCCACCAGGTTGAGATCCGCTTGGAAAAAATGCTCATTTCCCGGCACATTCATTTCACCCATTCCCATCCACTCCGGGTTCAGGGCAATCATCCCTTTCAACGCCTGGTTAATGCAAAGCTTTTGCTCGAACTCGATCTTATTGCCTTGTACGGGAAAATGTCCCATGACGTCCAGCACCGCCGGGACTCTTCCCTTTAAGGGGTCGGGCTCGTACAAGAGAGCGGTGGTGTAGAACCCGGGCACAATCTCGTAGCGGAGCTTGTGCAACTGATACCCTTTCCCAGTAGGAATGGTGCCGAGGTCCTGAAACTGGGGCGGCGAGTTGACCCATTGCGCCGGCCATCCGTGGAAGAAGACATCCTGGACAACATGCTGCCGTATCCGCTGCGCCTCAGGAGTCCATTGGGCTGCGCTCGAAGGGCGGGGAAGCGACGGAACCCGTTTCATTAAAAATTGCTGCAACTGGAATGTTACCGCTTGGGACGGCTGAAGCCGTTGCTCCAGAATGGGCTGAATGTCACCGGGATCCGTCTGTGATCTTGCCCACGTCGCGCTGAATAATATGGCGAGAACCAGCAGTTTTGTTTTCATCGATGTCTCCAGCAGCGGTTATGGATTGACGTTCCGCAAAGCTATTGGCACCGCAGGCCTCCTCACTCGCCCGCGGTGAAGTCCTCTATGGCTTCAACTTCGTCTTTCACAGCGACAGGGTGCAGCCCTGGAGGTGGTGTTCAACGCAATTCAGGTTCTTCTCAAACATAACGTTGCCCGAGCCCAGGTGTTGGGCGGTCTTCAATTCCGCCGCTGCCCGGCTAAACTGCTGGTTCCTCGCCAGAGTTACGCCAAGCGCGTTGTGTGCATATGCGTCATTCGGTCTCAGGCTGATCACCTTTTCCAGGTCTGCCAAAGCCTCTGTTGCTCGGCCTTCGCCAAGGTAGGCCAAGCCGAGATAGTAGAGGGTATCCGGATCGTCGGGCGCCGAACGCAGAAAGGCGCGCAGTTCCTTGATCGCCTCTCCGAAGCGATTCTGGAGAAGCAGCGCAAGACCCAGATTATAACGCGCATCCCCGTCCTGGGGATTGAGCTCTAAGGCCTGGCGAAACTTCGCTGCAGCTTCTGAGGTTTTCCCTTCCTCGAGGAGTTTGGCTCCCTCGTTGGAATAGGCTTTTTCCAGGGGCTTGTTACTCTCCTGCTGCGTCAAGCTCCGCGCCAGATGCATTTCCCTTGCTCCCTCCTCCGGCTTTCCGAGTCTTCGAAGAACTTCGCCGAGCATGTAGTGCGACTGGCTGTCCCCCGGAAGCAACTTGGCTGCCAGCCCTAGTTCTTTCAGAGCCTCCGGCAGCTTTCCTTCTCTCGACAAAACGGCGCCCAGGTCCCGGTGAGCCTTCCCTGATTTAGGATCCAGGCGGATCGCCTGCTCGAGGGCTACTTCCGCCGCAGGAAGGTTATTTTCCCGAAACCGTGTCGTGCCCAAAATTTCGTAGTAACGCGAATTCTGAGGCTCCAGCCGTATCGCCGCCGAAAACTCACGGATCGCCTGTTGAAAGAGGCCGTTGTTCTTATACAGCTCCCCTAATTCATAATGCAGCGAGCCTGTCTCTGTGAGTTGGAGCGCGGCACGGTATTGATCTTCCGCTTCTTCGGTGTGCTGTTCCAGCGCATAAAGCCGGCCTAACTCCTGGTGCGTTCTCCAGCCCCGAGGGTCAAGCTCCAGCGATTTTTTCAGTTCTGCTTCCGCCTGCGGGTTCGCGCCCTTCCGCATCAAGAGAATCCCAAGGTTCCGGCGAATCTCCGCGTCTGTTGGGGCAATCGAGCTCGCCTTCCGCAACTCCGCAATCGCGTCAGCCAGGCGGCCGGCCGCCGCCAAAGCCAAGCCCAGGTTGCTGCGAATGCGGGGATCGTTCGGTTTTAGCGCAACGGCTCGATCGAGCAGTTCAATCGCCTTATCGGCTTGGCCGCTTCGCCGGTAGATGACTCCGAGATCGTTTAAGGCATCGACATTGTTCGGGTTGGTCCGCAGCGCATCCTTGAACCGTGCCTCAGCCCCTGCGACTCTCCGTTCCGAGGCGGAGCTCTCGCGACTCTCCAGAGTCGAGGCCGAGGGTGAGCTTCCTGCCTGCGGCGTAACCCACATCGTCGCGATTAAGACAATGCAGCATATCATTATTACTCTTAGACCGAAAAAGGAGCTGCCCAGGCCCGCACCGGGATTTCCGAAATTGGCGGTGTGAAAGGTTAAGGAATTCAGCTCACGTGCAGGAACTCCTGGAAAATCTCGTTTGATACCAGACAAGCCCGTTCACTCAGCCGGACCCAGCCGTTCTCTTCGACCATCCAGCCCTCCTGTTCCAGGCGAGTGATTTTCGCCTGCCACCAACTGAGAAAGTCTCCGCCCCATCGCTCTCGGGCCCCGGCCAGGTTTACTCCCCGGCGCTGTCTCAGCCCCAGGAAGAAAAACTCCTCCACCTGTTCCGTCGTGGTGAGTGAATGGAACCCGGTGACCGGCCATTCTTCCCTCTTAATTTTAGCTTCGTAGGCGTTGGGCGCAGCCTCGTTTGACCACCGCGAGTAGCCATCAAATGAATGCGCGCCAGCCCCCAGCCCGAGGTAGGGCTCGAACTGCCAATATTTCTGGTTGTGGCGAGATTCATAACCCGGCCTGGCAAAGTTGGAGATCTCATATTGGTGGTAACCTTCCCGCAGCAGAAATCCACGCGCCACCTCGTAAGCGTCAGCCAGAAATTCTTCATCCGGAACTGCCTCTGCATGATAAAGCTTGCCGTGGCCCAGCACCTCGCTTCCCAAGCGGCTCTTTTCATCCACTTCAAGCAGGTAGACGGAAATGTGTTCAGGACGAAGCCGAGCCGTTTCTTCCAGGCTCTTGCACCAGCTCTCGAGCGACTGGTATGGTAAGCCGGCCAGAAGGTCAAGACTGATGTTGCCGAACCCCGCGCGGCGGGCGCGCTCCACCTGGGAAACCGTATCGTGCGCCGAGTGCAGCCGCCCTACACACTTGAGCTCCTTGTCGTCAAAGGACTGGGCACCGATACTGAGCCGGTTGAAGCCCAGTGCAATAATTTTGCCAAGGAAGGCTTCGTCCGCAGAGGCAGGAGTGGTTTCGAGCGTAACCTCCGCCGTGCCGTGAAATTGCAGGCTTTCTCGCAACCTGCGTAACACCCGCTCGAGCCTGCCTGTCGCCAGGAGCGAAGGTGTGCCGCCACCGAAGTAAAGGGAATCGACTGGGAGCTGAAGCACTTCCGGCCGGAGTTCAGAACTCGGTTTTCGAAGGCGGGAGACTTCTGCCTCGATCGCCTCCGTGTATCCATCAAAAACTGAAGAAGGAACGACGCCTGAGCTGAAATTGCAGAAGCTGCACTTTGAAGCGCAAAAAGGGACTTGGACATAAACGCCGAGAGTTTTCATGCGTTCGAATCAGTCGGCAACAATCTTGACGCGTACGCTTCTCTGCCGTGGTCCGTCAAATTCGCAGAAGAAAATCCCTTGCCAGCGCCCGAGCACGAGCCGATTCTTCTCCACGAGGAGCGTTTTTGAGCAGCCGAGCAGCGCAGCTTTCAGGTGGGCGTCGCAATTGCCGTCATCGTGAACATAATGGCGGTCTCGCGGCGCGAGCGACTTGAGGAAATCATCAAGGTCCTTTCGCAGTGAAGGATCAGCATTTTCATTGATGAGGAGAGCTGCTGAGGTGTGCGGAACAAAAACGTGGCAGACGCCGCCTTCCACCCGCGACGCCTCAAGCAGTTCCTCGATCCTTGCCGTGATGTCCGTGAATTCAACGCGCGAACGCGTTTCAACGTCGAAGGTGAAAGCGCGGGCCCGACCCTGGGTTTCCGGGGTTGCTTCAACGCTCATACCGGCCTCCTTTCCAAATCGACCCAAGCTGTAAAGGATCAGCCGGGACGGCACATTAATACACAAAGAACTGGTGGTCTGCGCAGTCGGGCCGGATTCGGTCGAGCAGGCGATCCAGCAGCTCAGACCCGGTCTGGCCGAGGAATTGAATGCCGCTCACTTCCCGCTCCTGCAGATTGCCGGAAGGCATGAAAAAGCGCGCGAGCTCGCGCTCATGACGGCTTAGTAGTTCAGAGCGGCTGATGGCTGCACGGCTGATCTTGCCGCGCAGCTTCTCAAGTTGATAGGACATCTTTTCCTGGGTGTGTCGCAGCGCCTCAGTGAGCGTCGGATCGAGCCGCCCGATCTCTTCGCCAAGCCCCTCAAAAAGTCGCTTCATTTCCGCTTCGCCACCGTCGATACGCGCCGACCAAGCTTGCGTTCCATCGCCGTCCGCGACGACGGCGATCTTCCTCCGCAAGTACTCTTCTCCTTGCCAGACGTCCTCTACCGTCAGATGATATTTCTCCAGGAGCCGCTCTTCGCGGTGGCTCGCCAGGGTGAAGCCGGCCCTCGGAAAGATCACCGGTGCCGGCCTTCCAAACTCAGGATAGATGACCTGCGACTGGCCAAAATAGGCAAGCTCTGACGGACCGGCAACATAAGCGACGGTCGGCAATAGCATGTCCTGGACCACGGGGCGGAGCAAGGCGCTGGGTGTGAAATCGAGTGGGCTGCGCGCTACCCACTCTTCGAACTGCCGGAGCGGCGAGGGATTAGCGCCCTCTACCAGGAATTCCTCGCCGCGCTGGCGGATTACCGTCCGGCTTCCATCACGCGTAGCGAACAAGAGAGTAGAATCATCGGCAACGTGAACCTGGGCATGGTACCCCGAGTGAACGAGGTTCTGCGAGCGCTCCTGAAGCAGACTTCGCAGACGCGGGGCTTCCTCGAGAGCGTACTCGATAGATGGACGGGCAAGCTCATGGACTTGAGCGTCGAGCGGATCCAACAGAATCACGCCGAATCGGCTGAACAATCGGGCCATGAAGCGCCCGAATGATTCTCCCCATCTCATGCCCGCTGCATAGCTCTCGCGCAGGCCTTGAAGTAGCCAATCCCGGGGTTCTCCAGTGGGCAAAAGCTGCTCGACGTGCGCAAGAGCGCCATCGACTTCCGAAGAAAGCTTGACGTTTCCTACCGGAGAATTCGCTGCCGGACGCTCTCCTGAAACCCGCAGCGTTACCATCTCACCTGCGTCGTCAAGGATCGATGCTGAAGAGACTTCTTCCAGGTCGTGGTCTTCCGTGGCCAGCCAGAACACCGGCACGCAGGGAAGACCTTGTTGGGAGAGGTGTCGCGCCAGCATGACCGCCGTTAGCGCCTTGTAAATCGTGAAGGCAGGCCCGGAAAAGAGCCCTACTTGCTGGCCAGTGACCACGGCAAACGTTCGCGAATCCCTCAAATGATCGAGGTTGGCGAAAGTCATCTGATCGCAGCCAAACGCCCGGTTCTGGCGTGTGAGGATTTCAAGCAGCGCTTCGCGGTGCGGATGCGTCCCCGCGATCGCCTGAGCAACATTCCTATAACTGGTCGGCGCGTGCGGCGTTCCGCTGTAGAACCGCCCCACGCGGTCGTAATGATATAGGTAATCGAGATACAGCGCGCTGGCCTTCGGCAGGTGCAGGTTGGAGATGCAACAGGGAGTCATGCTTAGTTCATAGTACACTGCCCTACAGCCCGCGACAATGCTGGTAACCCATCACGGGTAATGCCTCAGTTTCGGGCGCAGACGTAGCGGCGGGTTCACCCCGCCACCCGAAATGGCGGCATAAAGCCGCCTCTGCGCGCCCGAAACTGAGGCATTACCGTCACTCTTCGTGAGCAGCAGAGCTGCGCTGCGCGATGAGAATGGCATCTGCAATTCGGACGGCGGGCAGCACAGCCTCCACCCGATGCACGCGAAGCATATGAGCTCCCGCAAGCACGGCGGCCGCCGCTGTGCCTGCATCGGCGAAATCAAGAGTCGTGAGCGCTTCCTCGCGTGCACACTTCGAGCGCCGCGGGGCTGGCAGAATGGGCTTCGATCCCGACGGCTTAAGCCCATCACCTGCCGCGATCGCCTGAACGAAGGATTTGCGCGAGGCTCCAATCAGAATGGGAAGCCGAAACCGGCGGAGACGCTCGAGCCGGGCGAGGATTTCGAAATTCTGCCGGCGGGTTTTGCCGAAGCCAAGGCCCGGATCGATGATGAGCTGTGAGCGGCGAACGCCGAAATGCAAGGCGCGATTGATAGAGGCGCTCAAGCCATCGTTGATCGAGCGTCTGATGGAACGGGCAAAAGGTGGCTGCTGCATAGATTCCGGCCGGCCTCTGATGTGCATAAGAATCAGCGGGACCCGGTGGCGACGAACCACCGCGGCGATTCGAGCATCAAACCGGAGACCGCTCACGTCATTCACGATGCTGGCTCCGGCGCGGAGGGCCGCTTCTGCCACCTCGGCCCTGGTGGTGTCTATTGAGAGGGGCAGCGCTGGGAGTTCACGATGGATCTCTTTCACTACCGGCAAAACTCGCCGCAGTTCTTCCTCCACGCTCACACCGTGAGCGCCAGGTCGCGTGGACTCCCCGCCGATGTCGATCCAATCCGCTCCTTGCCGGACCATTTCGAAAGCATGGTGGATCGCCCGGCTGGGTTCTAAATACCGGCCGCCATCAGAAAAAGAATCCGGCGTAACATTGAGCACCCCCATCAGAAGCGTGCGCCGACCCAAGAGAATTTTGCGGCCGCGGACAGCGAGGGTAAATTGCGGGCGGCCCCTCATTTTTAAGTAACCTTTGGAGGCGAGTGGACGTCGAACTTTTTTGGTGAAAACGGCATCTGACTGATTATACTTCTAGTGTGGTATTGTGCGACTGGATGGATGGGCAATGTAGGAGCAATGCCTCAGTTTTAGTGTCGCAGGATGTGTATCAGGGCATAGCTTTAGCCGTGCCGTTGAGATACCAGAGATAAGAGATTTTCCAAAGGTGCGAGGCAATTATGTCTGAACCGAGAAAGCCCCACAATCCGGCGAATGCGATGTTTGGGTTGGACGATGTTTCACCATCTAGCGGACGCCCGGCTGGAACGAGCGCAGAGTCGTCGGGGGCCACTGGGCCTGCCCCTGGCGTCAGTTTTGGCCAGCAAGCCACCGGCCGCCCTGAAGTCAGCGCTCCGCAAGCTAGTCCTCGGACCGCCGGCTACGAGGAGCCGCCTTCGCGCGGAACAGCTCCCCCCGTCCCGCCGCAATATGTCTATGTCCAAGGGCCGCCGCCGGGGACGCCACCGCACCGCGGTAGTGGCCTGAAGTGGCTGGTGGTGATCCTCTTGATTATTGCCTGCGCTGACCTCGGTTTGATTATTGCGGGGCGCCGGCAGGTAGCGGGGGCTTTTGCCACGCAGGCGGATCAAATCAACCTGCTGACGCGGCGTGCCGATTCGACGGACCGGCGCTACGCCGACCTCAGCGCCCGGTTTCAGGTGACTGCGGAGCGCCTGGGCATGACGCAACAAGAACTCAGCCGCGCGCGGCGGCTTGCCGCGAATATTGAGAAGCAGCAGCAACAAAACGTGCGGCAGTTAAATGCCGCCATTGCCGAGAAGGCCAGCACACAACAGGTGAACCACCTCGAGTCCCAGGCCAATACCAAGTTTGGTACGCTTTCCGGGAGCATCCAGGGAACGCAAAAGGATCTGGATGCAACCAAGGAAGCTTTAACGGGCGCGAAGGGTGAGCTCTCCGGCGCCATCGCCCGCACTCACTCGGAACTCGTGGCATTGGCGCACCGCACCGATCGAGACTATTTTGAGTTTCGCTTGGCCCGCAAAGGGTCTAGACAGAGGATCGGTTCTTTGCAAGTGCAACTTCTGAAAACCGACACCAAGCATAACCTCTTCACCGTGAATCTCTACTTTGACGACAAAGTCAGCCAGAGGCGCAATGAAGCCATCGACGAGCCGGTGTTTTTCTATATGGATGGAGCATCGAGCGCGCTGGAGCTGGTAGTGAACAAATTGGGAAAGAATACGATTACGGGATATGTGAGCGCGCCCAAGGGCTTCATTGCCAACGCCCACAACGTCCTTACGGCTCGGCCGACGGTATAAATTTTCGCCTCAGGCGAGGGGGGCTGTGGCAGCCCGTTGGCTCTTCAAAAGCGCCGTCATTGCCGGTTGGCTGCTACTGGACCTGCTTTAATCGTCTTCATCGTCATCTGGAAGCGAGTCCAAATACTCGTCGATGACCTCCTGAGCTGTCTTGGCCTTTGTTTCTATAACTGCGGCGGCGGCCCATAGACCGCACAAAAGCTCACGATGTCTTTCTGTCGCTGGCTTAGCCTTCAGCAGCTTTTCGAGCACAGTTCCATATTCGTGGGCACCTTCGGTCATCACTTCCTTGACCAGCACATCGACGGTTGCAAGCGATATTGGTGCTTTTTTAACGCTCGGCATTGATCCGTCTCCTTCCTTCTCACGTCAGTTCCCGCCCCCCGCCTGCGCCTGAGTTCCTGCGGTTGTGGCGTGATTGAGCCATTCGGCGAGCTTCGTCTCCTGTTCGGAGCGGAGATCGATGCAATTGTTGATGTTCTCCAAAGTCCTCCGGAAAGTGCTGCTCGATGCAGGCGTCGGGTGAGTGGTGAAAAAATGATCGACGTCGTCGCGGTGTGCGGCATCGCAAAAGCCGCGAGTGTCACCGATGAGGTAGGCCCCGCCCCAGGTGGAAAGCTTAGGCTGGATCTCTTTCCAATGGGTTTTGATGAAATTCCACGTCATGTCCCTGGCATCAGGATTGGACATGAGAGCGCCGATGAACAGGGTGAAATCCTGCTCGCGCACTGCCGAGCTCAGCGAGATTTTGAGCGAGCGCCGGATGAGCGCTGGCTTCGTGAAGCGCGTGAGAGCGAAAAAGAAGTTATACATTTCATCCGGAGCTACAGCGGCCTTGCCGCGATCGAGGAATTGATTGTAAAGGGCGGCATTCCCCGAGCGGGCGGCAAGCCCCAGCACTGTGCCCACCGACGAGGGGGTGACGGCTGAACGGTTTTTGAGGTATTCGATGGCAAGTTTATGGGCTTTGGCCAGCACTTCGGGATCGGCGCCGGTTGAGCCTAAAGTCTCAATCACGTCGGCACGCGCAAGCTGCGTGTCTGGGGTTTCGCCGGGTCGCGGCTTCCAGCCCAGCCGTTCATAGGCCGGGTGAAGAATGCGGCGAACGTAGGCTTGATAGCGGGAACGATCCGACGGGTTTACCAGGTCCTGGCCCACCCGGTCGAGCGAAGCGGTCACTTCGCTGATCACCGCGCTGGAGGGGTCATCGCCCAGGCTAGCGGTGACATTCAAGAAATCGCCAATCATGATCCTACCGGTGTGGAGCATTGCAGCGGCATCGGAGAGCAGCGCGACCCGCTCCTGAGGTGAAAGCGATTTCTCAGCGTTTTGAGCGAGTTCTTTGAGGGCATCCGGGTTATAAGACAGCCAGTAATATCCGCGTGCCCCGGCGTTCGCAAAGATCCATGGCGAGCAGCCCCGAAGGCTAAAGGATTGCTCTTTTTTCGTAAGCAGCACACACGTTGTAGCGCCCGCTGAAGCCTTGAAGCAGACGGGAATCAGCCAATGCTCGGGGCTGCCCGCTTGAAATCGCTGCCGGTTGAGAAAATACCGGCGCTGCTCGAGCGTCACCTGGGTTGAACCGTTCTGACATCGGAAACGGACACTCACCATCGGCGCGCCGGGCTGGATCACGAACGTGGGCATGATCTGGTTGATCGGCTTGTGAGTGGCTGCCGCTTCGGTATTCCAGAAATCGTGCGCGGAGGCGTTTGACCAGGCATACTTCTCAAGGTAGGCATGGATGCCGCGCTCCCAGGCCTTCGCCCCTGCGTAAAACTCGATCATGCGGAGGATGGCAGCGGTTTTGTCATAGGTAATGCCATCGAAGAGCTGATTGATCTGGGCGGGAGTCTCCGCGTGTGGGGCGCGGATGGCACGAGTACTTTCCATGGAATCAAGCGCCAGTGCGCCGTAGGTGGAGAGCACATCCTGAACGTCGGTGCGCCACGTCGGATCGAGCGCGTTAACCGCCTTCTTACCCAACCAGGTGGCAAAGCCCTCATTCAGCCAGATGTCGTTCCACCAATCCATGGTGACCAAGTCTCCGAACCATTGGTGTGCCATTTCGTGAGCTACGACGTAGGCGACGCGCTGCCGGGTGGCGATGGATGCGAAACGGGTATTCAGCAGCAGATCGGCCTCCCGGAAGGTAATGGCCGCGGCGTTTTCCATGGCCCCGGCCTCAAAATCAGGGCAGGCAATCAGGTCAAGCTTATGGAACTGGTATTTGACTCCGAAGTAGTGCTCATAGAATGGAAGAACCTGCTCGGCCGTTTCTAGCGCAAACTGGCCGAGCGCCACCTGCTTCGGTGGCGCGCAAACCCGGATGGGAATGCCATCCGCCCCTCCGCTGAGACATTGGAAGTCTCCCACGAGCATGGCCACAAGATAGCTGGATATCTTGGGTGAGGTGGCAAACCGCACTGTATGCTCGCTAGCGCCCGGCCCCGGCGTATCAGAGATGATTTTGCCGTTCGAAATTGCGGTGTCGCCCTTGGGAATGATCAGCGTAATGTTAAATGTCGCTTTGAGCGCGGGTTCGTCGAAGCAAGGGAAGGCCCGCCGCGCGTCCGTGGGCTCGAACTGGGTGAGGGCGTATTTGCGCCCGTTCTCTCGGGCGAGATAAAAGCCGCGCAGCTCGTTATTGAGGATCCCGGTAAACTGAATGTGGATTTTTGCCGGGCCTGGTGAGAGCGGCCGACTGACGG
The DNA here is from genome assembly GCA_050745365.1 of Terriglobia bacterium. GTDB lineage: Bacteria > Acidobacteriota > Terriglobia > UBA7540 > UBA7540 > RH2-MAG17b. The sequence goes on along the minus strand of JBOGJS010000130.1, from coordinate 67,667 downwards.
TGAGCGTCGCCATCTCACGCTCAGCGTCGGTAGTCACTTTTGCCTCCTGGGCCTTTCCGCTTGAGGTAATGCTGATCTTCTGAAACTGAATTTGCAGGGAGTTCAAGGTAATGCTCGATGTCGGCTTCAGGACTCGCACCTGGATGGTCTCGTTCCCGGTGTAGTTGTCATGAACGAAATTTGGGGTGAGAGTAAGCTGATATTGAACCGGGACGGCGATATGCGGCAGCCGCTCGGCGGGTGCGAACCCCGCCACGCTGAGCACAAACGTAAGCGCAAGAACCGCTTTGGACATGGGCCTGCCTCCTTCAGATCAGTAACCGATCGCAGATTGACTTATACCAGGATGCGGTCAGATCGTCGCCTTCACGCGATATCTAAGTTTTCATACCACTTGACGTTGGCGGTTGATGAACCCACCGCAACAATGTCTGGACGGCCGTCTCCGTTGATATCTGCAATCACCACACAGGAAGCTGCCATGTCCGTGTCGAGTGTTTCGCGCTCCCACCTGCTCCCGCGCTCATCGGCGCTGTGGTAAATAAACAGCGAAGTTCCAGGCCCCCGGTATCCAGCAACAATTTCGTCGTTGCCGTCGCCGTCCAGGTCGGCGCAGACAAGGGCGTGCCCGTTGTTGAAGCTCGTGTCAATCACGTGCCGCTCGGAGAATCCGCCCGCCCCGCGCGGATAAACCACCACCTTGTTTCCATGCCACGGCTCAATCGTCGAGAGAAACCTGTGCCCTTGAACTTTTCCCACGCCAATTTCGCTCGCGCCGTGGTAGCGGTCGGAACTCTGATCGCATGGGCTGAGAAGGGTTTTGGTCCACTGAAGGCCTGCTCCCCGCCCTTTCGATTCGAACAGGTTCACTCCCTGAGTGCTTGCCGTAAGGATTTCGTCGCGTCCATCTCCGTTCCAATCCATGACTAAAACCCCGTGAACGATGTTCAGCGAGTGATCAATGAGATGCGGAACCCAGTTGTTGGATTGCTGCGCAACGCTCTCGGTACTGGCCGTCGGAAGTGTCTTCGGCATCCGAAACCAGGTGATCGGCGCCGGAACTGAGTAATCGGGCGGCCTGGATCCAGCACCCACGATGGGCACATCCACCAGTTCCAGCCGGCCGTCGCCATACAGATTCGCCCAGCGCAATCGATGCGATGCCGGAATTCGGCCAATCCGCGTGAGAGACCATTCAGCATCCAGCGAAGCCTTCGGCTGCGCCCACCAGATGTCTCCGCCCAGCTCAGGGTGGTTCAGATGGAAGCCGCTGGCTAGCGCCATCCCTTGCGCCGGATACCCGCGGCGAAACAACGGTGCCAAGCTGATGTTGTTCTCTGTGGAAGTCGTCACGGACCGCGCACGCCACGTGGGATTCTGGTACCAGTCAACGATGTTCTCCCGTGAGCTGAGGGCTAAAATGTCGGGATGGCCCCCGCCCTTCACATCCGCCACGGCAACCTGGTAGCCTTCGGGAATTCTCGCGATGGTGTGGCTGCGCCAGCGAGACCGGCGTTTCGCGCTCCAGCCGGAGCGGGCAATCGAGAAAGCGGCAAGCGCGCTGCCCGTGCGTAGTGCGGACTTGAGGAAGGTCCGCCGCGAAGCCTGAGCTTCCTCGCACTGATGAGCGGGAGCTTCATCCTGCGGATGCCGAGGCATAGGGTTCGGCCTCTCATTCGTCGTTCCTTCGAGCGTGCGCTTGCGCCATTCCCGGCTCATCGTTTTCTGAGGTGTCGGATATCCTTCGCGAATTTCTTGTACTCGGAGGCGATCCTCTCATAGCACTCGCAGCTTACGCCCTCAAGACCCTTCCGGTTGACTATCTTTATTCTTCCCCTGCTGTACTCAATCAGGCCTTTGCTCTCGAAGGTGGTTGCCGTCTCGTTCACGCTCCCGCGCCGCGCCGCCAGCATTTGTCCAAGAAACTCCTGAGTGAGCAGGAACTCAGAGCTCTGGACGCGGTCTGCGCTCATCAGTAGCCAGCGCGCGCAGCGCTCGAGAACGGTGTGGCGCGCATTGCAGATGACGCTCTGCGACATCTGCACCATCAAACATTGCGTGTAGTGATGCAACGTCTCGTGGAGCCATCCCCCGTCTTCCAAGGCCTTTCGGAATGGCGGCACAGGGACTTGCCAGCATGTACCTGGAATCTGCGAAAAAACGGTGAGGGTGTTCTGCGGCTTGCCTAAGAATGCGGAGAGACCAGCGAGCCCTTCCCGCCCCACGGTTGCGACTTCCACAGTACCTCCGTCGTCGGTCACTGCGACGGTGGAGAAGACGGCAGTCACAGGAAAATAGATGATGTTCACAGGGCGGCCTGGTTCGTGTACAACCTGCCTGATTCCCACTTCTACACGATCAAGCTGATCAAGGAACGCCTGGTATTCTGAGTCTGGCATGGAATCCAGAATCACGTTTCCGTACTTCCGCTTTTTAGCATTCGCCATAGCGCGCCTCCTGGAGCAGTGAAACCATTTGGATTATCCGTCCGCCTCTGCCGTGCCGCAACCGTATTCGTCGATGGTGTGCAATGCCTTAGTTTCGGGCGCGGACGTAGCGGCGGGTTTACCCCGCCAGCCCGAAATGGCGGCATAAAGTCGCCTCTACGGGCCCGAAACTGAGGCATCACGAGGGTGCTGAGGTGGACATGAAAGGCGATTGCAAGTACGATAGTTATATGTTCCCAAGCGTACATAGCGCCTTGCGCCGCCGGTTCTCGCTTGTGGTTGTAACCGGCTCGGCCGGGGGAATAGAAGCCCTCTTAAGGCTCGTTGATGGAGTGCCATCGGGATTCCCAATTCCGATCGTCATCGCTCAACACCTTCAGCCGGAGTACCCGAGCTGTTTAGTTAATGTGCTGCAAAAGCGGACTGAAATGCGGGTTTGCTGGGCCGAGGATGGGCAACGCCTTGTCCCTGAGACCATCTTCGTGGGTCCGCCAGGCCATCATGTGCTCGTTTCCGGCCGGCAAATCGTAGTGGTCTCGGTGCGCGGGCGCGTTCGCAATGGGCAGCCCAGCGGTGACCTCCTGCTCGCCTCAGCCGCCCTCAGCTTCGGGACGGAAGCAGTCGGAATCGTTTTAAGCGGATCGCTGAGCGACGGCGCGAGTGGAGTACAGATCCTCCAAAGCCTCGGAGGCGTCGTCATCGTGCAGGATCCAAAATCGGCAGTCATATCCGGAATGCCGGAAGCAGCCATACGAACTGGTTCTGTCGATTTTGTTTTGCCGCTCCTCACCGTGCCGGCGGCGCTCACAACACTGGTGATGCAACCGGGCGCGGCGGAATTCTTCTGCGGATCCCTGGCCAGTCGCGCAGCAAGCCTTCACGCAGGACAAGGCTATTGAAATCCTCGTCCTGACCGAAGCTGTGGTTGAAGGAGATACAAGAGGATGATTAAGCCGACGTCGGTTCGGGCATTGCCGAACTGCCGAATCCAAGTCGCAATTTCCGACGGAGCCGAAGGCGTGGTGGACTTGTCCGATTTGGCAGGTCACGGTGTTTTCAAAGCGTGGCAAGATGAGGGATTCTTCGCGCAAGCTCACCTTGGCCCAGGGCGGCAGATCCGGTGGAGCAATGAAATCGAACTGTGCCCTGATGCCATCTACATGAGGCTTACTGGAAAGACCCCCGAGCAACTCTTCCCAAACTTAAAGCGCGAACCCACCCATGCCGGAAGTTAGCCGCTTCTACGGCATTATTATCAGGATGTACTTTGACGACCACTGGCCGCCCACTTCCATGCCGAGTACGGTGAGCATGAAGCGCTAATTGGCATTGAAGGCCTGAGAGTCATCGCTGGCGACCTGCCTGCAAGGGCCTTGGGGCTCGTCGAGGAGTGGGCCCTCATTCACCGCCGAGAGCTCCCAGACCTGTGGGCTAAGGCCAGTCGATCCGAACCGCTAAACCGAGCCGACAGAGAAGCAGGGGGAGATGCTAAGTGTGCAGTAGGGGTGGCATTATGCCGGCGGATGCCCCCCGTCGCCCCGCCTCGCTTGACATCAACGCACCGTTGCATTAAAACTCGGAAATGCGAACTACGATTGACCTTCCAGAGGATCTTTATCGTACGCTCAAGGCGCGCGCCGGCCTGACCGGGGTTTCGCTGAGCACTCTCGTAGGGCGGCTTGTGGAGCAGGGTCTCCGATCCTCTTCGGGGGAAGGCGGAATTCGCAAGCAATCTGGTCCTCCGCCGGTGATCATCCCGGCAAGTGGGAAGCCCATTCCGGCGATACCGCGCGCCAACATCAGGCGCATGGAAGAGGAGGAGGACGAAGCGAAACATGCGCGATCTGCTTGATGCAAGTGTTTGGCTGCCGCTGAGCGCGCCCGACCACGTGCACTACGCGCGAGCGCGGCGCTACTGGGACCATGAGGCCGGCGGGGAGCTTGCGTTTTGCCGTGTGACGGCGCTGGCGCTGCTGCGGCACCTCACCAGTCCCAGGATTCTGGGCAGCGCAGCACTAGACGGAACCGCAGCCTGGAACGCGCTGCGGACGTGGCTGGCGCTGCCGCGAATCACTGTGCTCAATGAACCCGCGGGGCTTGACGAATTACTTGGGCAATGGGCCGGCCGGCTTGACTTACGCGGCGGCAAATGGACCGACGCCTACCTCGCCGCGTTTGCAGCTGCGGGTGGCTGTCGGTTGGTGGCGTTTGACGGCGATTTTCTCGCTTTTCCAGGAGTTGAATTCTTGCACCTGCGGGCGTGATGGGGGAGGTGAGGACTGCATCGCCGCGCACTGTGTTTCCAAGGCAAAGGCGAGTCGCACAAATTCAGCATTACCCGAACTCATATCCAAACACCTCGATGTCTTCCGCATAAAGCTGGCGAACTCTTTCGCGTGTTTCGCCATCGAAGTACTCGCGATAGTTCCGGTGGCAGGACGGATTTTCGCGAGGAAGTTCTTCACAAGAGACGCCGATCTGCTCGAAGATGAATCGGGCATCCTGCCGGATGCTTTCAAACCGTCCGACGAAATCAACCATGCATTCTCCGTTTTCATCTCGCAAGAACTCCACCTGGCGTTCCCACTGGACATGCAGATGAAGCTGGATCGCTCGTAAATACTCCGCGAATGTCACGTCGGCCGCCATGCCTATCAATTCGCGGAGGTCGGGGCGCTGGGCCATGTAGGAGAACTGCGACACCGCTTTATCCCAGGGATTTCTCACGAAGGCAAACTTAAAGTAGTCGTCGAAGACTGAGGCCCCTACCTCCTGCCTGATCTGCCTGGCCAGAAGGTGCTGTAAGCCACCCGTTTGGTACTTGTTGTGATACCTGGACACACAGCCCATCCACAACTGCGCCTCGCTCCTGTCCCCGGGCCAGATTACGTCTTCAATGCTCGTTCCGCCGGTTCTCGGGACATGAACGAAGATACAGCGGTGCTCGTGAGAGATCATTCTTCCCCTGTACTCCACCCGGAAGATATTCAATGAGAGTATAGTTTGACGCTGCTTCGTTCAGCCCATCGCCAGCCGGCAGTCGCTTTTGATCCTCTTACCCTTGGTCGCCGGCTCCGTCCGCGATGAGAACATGAAACACTCCTTGGCCTCCCTGAAGCACTTCAGCCGATCCGTTGGCGCAGCGCAACCGCAATATCAGTTGGGCAAGACATCTGGCGGCCTGGGTTGTCAAAGGGTTCTTCTCGCTGGATAGTGTATAGTGGCGAACCCGTGTAGCGCCGCGCTCGACAACGCCGGTAGAAATGCGGATCCCAAGTGACGTGTGCGCGATGTGAATCATGGAATGGCTGCCAGAGTAGTTCGGCCTCTTGGGCGAGAATCGAGTAATGAGGGAAACCGCCTCCGAAACTTCCCTGATGTGACGAGGATGAAGGAGTTGGTGCTTCGGCGTTTTGCGAAAATTCCTGATGAGCACGACGACGATCATCGCCGCCGCAAGACCTACAGTGGCTTGGAAGTGCCAAAGCTCAAAAGGCAGTACCTTTGCGCATTCCGCCCAGACGATCGAGGCCATTAGAAACAGTGAAGTCCATTGGGCCTCGGAAAAGCCAAGCCAATAAGGCCGCTCGGCATCTCCGCGCATGAACTCCAGGCAGAAGCGCACAATTCCGTAGCTCACTACATACCAAGCCAGCGCGCTGCCTGGCGCAGCGCGTCGCATCAAAATGGCGACTCCTGCGATGACAATCAATAGCCCGGCAAGGGACTCGATCGCCTGCACGGGAAAGAGCCGCACACCGATGAGATGAGATGGAAACCCTTCTCTAGCATGCTCTTCACTGTAGGTGGTGCCCCAGCGCCAGGGGCGGCCATGACAGCAGCCGACGGAGAGACAGCCGAGCCGTCCGCAGACAAGAAACAGGCCGAGGCCAAGAATAATGACATCGAGGTAGGAAAGCACCGGCTGCTTGCTCAGCCAAAGGAAAAGTACCGCTATGACTAGAACGGAAAACTCATGATGATAGTAGGTGAGTTGCTCTCGCCCCACTAGAATCTTGGTCACGATGGCAAGCGCGAGAAATGTAAGAATAGTTGTCCCAACGATTCCTGCAAGGACTAGATAAGGAAGGCTCAGATGCTTCGTTAGGATAATTGCTTCGACGACTGCCAGCAAGAAGCCCGTAACGCCGTAGAGGCGGAAGCTGGGCCACCGCCTGCCGGCTAGGGCGATTCGAGGTCGGACATGAAACAAAAAGGTGCTGCGGGTGATCGGAGGCCCAAAGGGATACATGGAAATCTCCGGTGAGGCGATTCGCCGCCTCTGGCTAATCCCCGCTCGACGGACCCTGCCGACGGGTCACGGCCAAGCAACTGCGGGCAATCCCCTCCGGAAGCGGGATACCCACAACGCTGAAACGTACGAATGGCTCCGCCAGATCCTCGGGCGGGAGCACGATGCCGAGATTTCGCGCCAAAGCCGGCGGTGCCACCACCTGGGCGTATGAAACCGAATTCCGCAGCCAGCTCGAGTAAGAGCTCGACGTCACCACGAACGGAACGGCCAACTCCTGCATCAGCTCGCGTGCCGTGACGCGATCCTGGTCAATGATTGCCAGTCGCCGCCTCACCGCCTCCCGCTCTGATCCGCAACGGTCGAAAGCTTCTGCCGGATCGGCGCCGAAATAGAGCAGCCATCCATCCGGGGGGGCTGCAGCCAGCGGCGACTCACTAACGGACACCTCATATCCAAGCGCCGCTATTGCTGTGGCGAGCCGGTCTGCCCCTCGCTCCTGCGACAATAACAGGTTTCCTTGCATATCGGTGGCCGGCAGCTCCGTATCCACCAAGATGGTGAAGCGGACGGTAGGAATCATTGTGTGCCACCCCCTCCTGCCGGGATCTTCTCCAGATCAGCTTCCAGATCGAACTTGGTCAGCATCGGAGTGGCGCGGTCGAAGCCATACTGCTTCAGGATTTCGTCATGATCCGCCCGAACCTTCGCGGCCTCTTCTTTTCCTTGGGCAAGAGCTCGAGTTTCATATTCCCCCATGAGATTCCCGATCGGTTGAACCTTGCCGCCCGTTAATCGCACAGCCACAATGCGCGATCCGGATTGCTCCACTGTGGTGGAGGCATAGCTGATCGAATCGGTACTGGCCGCAAGTTCGTTGAGTGAGCGCCCCGGAAAGTTTCGTTTCAGCCATTCGAGTCGGCAGATGCTCCGAAAATTCTCGATATCCCGCATGACGAGCTTGTGCACCCCGCCCATTTCTACGCCCAGCCCTCTGAGCTGGCGCAGCGTGGCATAGGTCTGGGTGGATGTCCCTTTGCCAGGTCGAAGCTCCACGCCACCCCGCACGTTGCCGGGCAGCGACGGCTCGCCTGGTTCCGAGCTTAGGAAACCCTCCAGCATCTCCAACTCGCCGGTTGCCGTGTTGAACCGCCGAATAAAATGCCCAGTCGCGCCCCCGCTGGTGACGTCGGTGCGGATGGTCACGACACTGCCCTTCTTGCCCAACACGGTGTCTTTGAAGGTCCAACCGGGCGGCGGTTTGTTCGGATCGATGCTTTCATAGAGGGTTTTGCCATCTTTGACCACCGGTATGCGCACTCGCTTGGCGGACTTGCCGACCTCGCCGGCTAAGTCTTCGACGGTCGAGAACGGCCCCGTTCGCAGCATGTCGATCGCCGCCGACTTCTGAGTTCGCAACAGGTCGCCGAAGGCTTTAGGGTTGCTTTCCGCCAAGGCAGTCAGCCGAGCCCGCATGGCTGGGCTGCTCTCACGTAGAGTTTGGGCCAGCGATTCCATCGTCGCCGAGTCGACTCCGGCCATTCCTGAGAGCGCCTTGTCGGAGAGAGTGGCCAGCGCCTGCTGTGTTTCGAGCGTCAATCCAGCCAGCGTGTCGGCGGTCAGCAGCGGTCCCAGACGGGCCACGTCCACACCAATGATCTTGCGCGCCGCCGCCACATTGCCTCCGGCCTTTTCGAGCGCCTCGATACCGGCCAGTCCCTGCTCTCGCACCAGGAACGCAGCCTGCGTATCGGATTGAACATACTTCGCCACGCGATCGATGCCGGCCTGCCCAATCGAGGCCCGCAGCTTGACTGCCGCTGCGTGTCCCTCTTCGGTCATCTCGATCATCCTGGCCATACGCGCGCTCTTGCGAAATGCACGTACACCCAGCGCCACGGTCACGACCAACACCAGCGAGCCGGTCAGCTTCTCGGTTCCAGCCTCCACGTGGCCTTCGGAGATGTCTTCGATGCCCGAGATGGTGCCGCCGACGAATCCCTTGATCGTGGATGGGATGCCGAACGTGATGTAGTCGAGCGCGCCGAACGCCATGTTGCCCGGCGAAAGCGCCTTTTCGAATTCGGCCTCCTCGACCTTTGTCATGGCCTCGCTATATTCCTTCGGCAGATCCAGGTCCCGGAATCCATATTTAAAGCCCTTGCTATCTTTTGCTGCCTGGCTTGAGTCGAGAACCGAGCCAACAAAATGCACGGCCCCCTTTGGGATGTCGCCGCCTTTCCACCCGCGATCGTGGAAACGACTGCGGCGAATGCCGCGCTGTTTCAGCAGTTCCAGAACGGCCGGCATGTCGTCCACGGTGTTGTAAAGGTGTTGGTCCGCTCCCAGAAGCGTCAGCACCGCCCCTATATCGTCGCCCACCATATTGTTGAACATCCAATGAGTGACGACCTCTGATTCGGCTGCGCCGCGGTCGCGTGTAGTCTCAAAGATCATGTCGGCGCGAATTCGGTTAAGTTCGTCGTGCTTCTCCTTGATCGGACCGAAAGTGCCGACCCGCACCGCATCCCAATCCTCCAACGCCTCCAATACGGCTTTCATATCGAGCTTAGACTGTATGTCCATGAACTCCGCTACCGAGAGCGTGCCCAGCATGTCCGCGATGGCCTGGCTCTTGGTGCGGCTCATGACGTCCCCGGGCGTCTCAAAATACGTCGTTGAGCTGGCCAGCGTCTGCTTGATCCAGGCCGCCTTCGCGTCCACCGTAGTCAGGTTCGTCGGCATCTTTTCGGTGGTGCCGCAGCGTTGGAGTCGCAGCCCCGATCTCAGGCGGGGCATGGCATGCGTACCGATATCGGCGAGTTTGCCCCTTGCGCCAGACCACAGTGTTGTCAGGGCTCCCACGGCCGAGACGTCGGCGTCCTCTTCCAAGGACTCGTAGTCGCCCCGCGCCCTTGCCACCGTTGTCGAGGATGCTTTTTCGGCCCCCTGCTGAACGACGTGAGCCAATTCGTGAGCGACGAGAGCATCACCAACTAAGCTTCCCGGCTGGTACTCGCCCGGGCCGAAAGCGATGTCGCTTCCTAGGGTGAAGGCGCGCGCATTAAGTTCGGTAGATAGCTTTGCGGCGCTCGAGTCCGTGTGAAGACGGACGCCGGAGAAGCTCTGGCCGAAAGCGGATTCCATGCGCGACTTCAGGTGGCCGTCCAGGGGTCGCCCCGTTCCTAGCCGTTCCCGAACCGCCTCAGCATCTGTTGGCCTTGGGCTTCCTCCATCTCGACCCTTGGCGAGAACCTTCTGAACTGGCGGGGAAGAGACTGCCAGGTCTCGTGCACTTTCGGCGGGTCGGCTTTCGACGCCAGGAATCGAAGGTGCCTCTGGCGTTTCAGCTTGGCCGCCCTGTGTCCCAGTACCGGGAGATGCCTCTGCAGCCAGCGGTCCCGAGGGGCCTGGCATCAGAGGAACGCCGGGCGGAACTCCGGTGATCCGTCCCGTTTTCGCCCACGTTGTTACCGCTTGGCGTACCCGCTCATCGATGATCGAGAAATACTCCTGCGCTCGATTCGCGCGGGCAGATTCCGGCGCGTACCTATTGATCGCCCGTTCAATGTGGCCGCTCCCCTGCGCTGAATAGAAAGCTAGCCACTGTTCGATGTATGGGCAGCTTTTTGTCGAACGTCCGACCGCCGCGAGAGCGGCATTAGCGGTCGCACACACTCGGTTGCGGAGTTCTGCCATGAACCGGCTCTTCTTCATCTGGCCGGGTGCGATTGCCAGAGCATCGTCATCAACGATAAGCGGCGGGCGAGTGGCCCCACGACTCGGCGCGGTGGCCGACCTCGGGACGGTTCCCACTGGCTCTGGAGCGGGTGTTTGATCGGCGGGGAAGCGTTGAATACAAGCGCCGGACTCAAGGAGGCGGAGGACTGCTTGGTTGCCCAAGTTGCGCTGAAGGCCGAAAAGAGGATTGAAGGTCGGCTGAAAGGGCTGCCCATCGGCAGCTTGCGTTCTGCCGTGAGAACCCTCCCTGGCCTTCGCTTGAACCTGTTCCGTTTTTGTTTTCTCGCTCATCGGCCTCTAATAACCCGGTCAAATACTCCGATCGTCTTGTCCAGCAACCGTGCTTTCATGGTCGATCCTGCCCGCGCGCGTTTAGCTACCTGGCGGCTTCTCTGCTGGCGGCTTGGTCGTTTTGGCCGCCCGCTTTGGCGCTGCCGGAGTTGATGACGCCGCGGGTGTTTCTGGCGCAGTGTTTGCGCTGGGCACGCCTGGCTGTGCGGCAGTCGGTGCCGCTGGCGCAGCCGTTCCGCCCTTCATCGTGGGTTGATCTCCTGCACTCGCTGGTGTGGCCGCGGGTTTGGCCGGAGTCGACGGTGCAGCAGAGCCGGCCGGACCGCTACCGCCCGCTGGGCCGCCCGGATACGTCCCGCCCCCGCTCGTCGGCGCAACCACCTGGAGAGCGTTTCCAAAAACGACAACGCTGCAATCCGGATTGACGACGGTGAGATTGTAGAGTCCAGGACTGGCCGTCGCTTGGGCAGTTACAGTGAGGCCAACAGAAGTGAGCCCTGTCTGCAGCGTGGATGTCTGACCGGTTACGATGACCGAGATACCAGGACCGAAGCTATAGATTACGCCCGGACCGGTCTCGAGATTAGTTCCACTCACGGTGAGAGAAACCTGCGTCTGCCCGTCTGCTGGAACCTGTGGCGTCCCGGCGCTGCCAGACGCCGACGTCACTCCCGAAATGGTAGTCGTCGTGCCTGCGCACGTGCCCCGCCACCAGAAGTTGCATAGCGACAGAACGAGTCGCCGGCAAGAGCAGTTGTCAATCTGTTGAATCGTTCCGTTCAAACCCAGCGTCACTTGCGCCAGGCAAACCCACGGGCCACACGAGCAATCGGGGCACGTGGGGATGGCCCCCGTTGCCAAGTTTTGGGTATTGGGCGGAGGAAGGGCAGTCGCGTTGCAGGCATTGCATGCTGGACACGTCTGGAGAACTCCAATTTCGTAGCCGTCGCGCCAGCGAGAGTATTCGCAACTGGTATTATCACAGCCGCACCCGACCGGCTGCACGCGAACTGGCCGCGTCATTGCCTGCTTGTACTTCACGGCAATGTAGAGGACGTTGGTGGTGGAAGGCGGGGTAAAAACCTGGCTGCACCAGGGATCGGGAGCATCGATCGAAGGCTCACCGGCGACCCCAGAGATGCCTGTGGTGCGCAAATCTACCGTGCGCGAGCAGTCGAGAATGATCTCATCGCCGTATGGCCCGAGAACGTAGCCCTGCTGCACCTTCACCTGCCAGGGCGTAAAAGACGTGGTGCCGTCTGCATTCGTTGTGGCGACCGGGCAGACAACTCCGCCGCATACCACACCCCAGCCGTGCAGAAGGCGGTTGTGCCGGCGCATACGATCGCGAAAATAGTTCTGCTCGAGTGTCAGATCATCTGGCGTGATCAACTGGCGCGGATAATAACGGGGCCGTTCCGCGATCGTGCTATCGCAGGGATTTGTAGATCTTCGACAGCAATTGGCATTCATCGCATTTCTCCTTCGTTTTTACTTCCCACCGCGCGATTGAGCTTGGCCTTGGTTCATCCAGGCCAGGAGCAAGTCATAGAGCATGTCGAGCGTATAGACGATGGGGCGGACGGTGATATCGATACTGTTCTGGGTGTAATTCGCAGGCGGCGCCGGGATCTGAATGTTGGCCAGGGGAATGCAACTGTCCTTCGAGGTGCCAGCACACGGTGTATTGCTGATGTAATTCGCCAGCGCCGCGTAGTTGAGGGCTCCGCCTGAAATCACATCCTGAAGATGCGATGTGGTGCTGGCGGGGCAGAGCTTCCCATCCGTCAACTTGAGGCAATACCCCTCGCGGACAGATCCCGGGGTGCACAGAGCTTGCGTGTCGCAGTCCCCTCCCAGGGCGGGTGACGGATCGGCCAGACATTCGTGGTAGCAGATCGAAAGGTACTGGTGTAGCCCGGTATCGGAACACCCGGTGGCCTGCGCGGCCGGTTGGGCAGCCCCATTTGCTGGCGCAGAGGCTGCAGTCGAGCCGTTCTGAGCGGAACCGGAGGAAGGCGGCGCTTGCGGAGGGGGCAACGTAATTGGCGCCGATTGCTTGCAGACAATTACTTCGCGGCCGCATTTGTCAATCGCCACTCCCGGCGTGACCACAACGCTCTCGCCATCCTGGCCCAAGAGGACATTCAAGCCGCAGATCACTCCATATCCCGAGACGAGCCGGTTCAACATCCAGCGTTTGGAGTTGAAGTAGTTCTGCTCGAGCTCGAAGTGGTAGACGTCTAACAGTTTCCCGTAGAAAAAGCGGTTACGCACCGGCGGACATACATCGACCGAGGCAACCGATTGACAGTTATTTGACATCTTTCATCCTCCTCGCCTGAGGCTATTCTCTTCAACCAAGGCGTGTATTCACTCCCAAGGTACTTTCCACTCCCAAGAAGCTGTGATTCGCTCCTGCCAGCACTGTAGCTTGGCCCAGAGCCTGATCTGTTCCCAACGTCAGGCTGCGGGGGAGGCCCCCAACGACTGTGTCGATTCCCAGCCGGCTTTGGAATCCCACGCGGAAGCGTGGATCAATGATGCAGAGATGATAGGAGGTGTGAGCCGGCTTCTCCTGGTCCAGGACCCCCTTGATACCCGCCACCGCGTTCTGGCACATCACCTGGCTGCGATAGACCTGGACGCTGAACTGATATGAGATGTCCGTAAAGAGCGGGGCTCCAAAATCCTCATCGGTGATGAGTTGTGACTGGTCGAGAACGGCGGAAGTGCCGACCACAGCGCCTTGAGGCTGCGCAGGGGCCAGCATCGTGGTCCATCCGAGGGAGGAATTCTGCGTGTCCTGCCAAGTTGGCGAACTGGATGCCGAGCTCGATGCGCAGGCCGGGTAGCAGCTACCCTCCGCGCTCGGCAATGACCACCAGGCAGCGTTGAGAATCGGCTCTTCGATGATGGCTTCAACGCCGGCAAACAGCCGCAGATACTCGCGCAACCCTTTCGCCGTTCCTCTCCACCCGGACAAGTGGAAAATCTCAGCGATGATCTTCCGCTGTTGCTCCTGGTCCCAGTTATCGTCAAGATCGAGTCCCAGACAGCCTGCCAGCCAGGCGAGAAAGGTCTTGGGAGCCGCTTTCGGGTCAAAGAGAATCGGGAGGGAGTTGATCTCGTGCTCAACACCGCCGAAAAGGCTTTGGAAGAGTGAGAGCAAGCGGGGCAGGAATTCTCCACAGTTCGCGTTGTCTCGGTACACGGCAGGAAGGTACTGGGCGTAGCTCGGATAGTCGAACTCGACGCGCAACTGCCGGACCACGGGACTCACCGTGCCGTCACCCGAAAAGAGCGCTCCGACCCAGAGATACTTCGCTTTTGCGCCGCCAATGTAGAGTTCGGTCACGTCGAGATTGGCGGCGTCGGGCACAGATTGCCACTTGGGGTCACCGGCGAAAGGATTATCCGCGCTCAGATCCACTTTCGGGGGATGCGCCAGATCGTTCGACGCGTAAGCAAAGAGGTCCAGGTGCGCATTCAAAGCAAGTGGTCTGGCGAGAGCTTGCAAGAGATGCCACGTCACTTGGCGATCGGGCACCTGGAGAGGCATGTGGCTCCATAGAGACCCTACCGTTGTCGAGCCTTGCTGAGTTTGCAGCTTAACGGGCGAGAGCGAACCGCCTGGATGCACCCACAGCCCGCCCCTTCGATCCAGCAGCAGGGCCGCAGCCGGTCCGTTGTAGCCGATCGCCTCGCCGACGTACTCGAAACAGTCTCCAATTCGAAATCGGAATACGCGCTCGGCAGAATTGTCCGCGACATAGAGGCTGTCTCCGGCAGCGACGATGCCCATCGCTCGTTTGAGGTGATTGTCAGTGAGCCTACGAGCTTGGCCGTGAGAATCAAGAACCGCGCGGCCCTCGCCATCGAAAACAAAGATCGCGGGCGAAGGAGAAGTATCCACGACAAGGACTTGGATCGTGGCGTTCGGTTCCCACACGGCGATTTCGGCCGGCTGGTGGAGCAAGCCGGAGGCTTGGATGTTGTTCCAGAAGGTGGGGGCCACCTCCCCGAGCGCATTGAACTTCTGAATTCGCCGGTTGCCGTAGTCTACAACGTAGGTGTTCCCGCAGGAATCGCCGGCCAAGGTCCAAGGCGTATTTAACTCGCCCGGCTGCGAGCCGGGCTGAGGGGCCGCGGCGGGATTCGCCTGACCCCAGATTTCGACCAATTGGAAGGGGTTGAGGTCAAAAACCTGGATGCGGTGGTTTTCGCTGTCTGCGACGAGCAGAGAGGATCTGCCCGCTGGAATCAAAAGGCCGCGCGGAGCTTTGAAATGGGTTGCCTGGCCATTCGTCCCGCCCATGCAGGAGGCACCAACAATGGCGCCATCACACCCCAAAATTCGCTGAACGCAGTTCCGCTCGGGGTCACTGAAATAAAGCGTACCGGTCGGGTCCATCGCCAGGCCCGTCGGGCCGCTGGGAGTGGGCGCCGTCTTCACCGTGCTCGGCAGAACGCTCGCGAGCAGGGGGAGCGACGAAAGCTCGAGCGAACCATCCTCGCGCAAGTCGAGACCGCTCCATTTGAATTCAGGCCAGCGGCCTTCCCGATTCAAGAAGAAGTAGTTGTTCTTGCTCGCGTTAGACATGTCTCTCAACTCTCAATTCCCATCCAGCCAACGTTCCACCCATTGATGACGTTTGTGAGATCTTGATAGGTCGGAGCCGCCACAGCCGCTGACCATACGGGGAAGATTTGGATCGTGAAATTCTGCGGAGTAGGAGGCGTTGGCGTTGAGCTTGAGGCGATGTTGATCAGCGCGTCCGCTACAATCAGCGCTCCGCTGGTAGCGTCAACGTATTCCCTTGGGCCAACAATGCGTGCCACGTAAAAGGGAGTTGCCTGGAACCCGCCGGATGATGTGTCAATCGGCAGTGTGTACATGATCGCGCCAAACTGCGGCACGGGCTCGGTAGGGTTCGGTAAGGCTCCCGAGGGAATCGTGGACGGCGTCCATGCGGATCCTCCCGTTTGCAACCCGCAGGCGATATAAGGCTGACTCGAGGGCCGCGCGTTGCGCCGCTGGACGGTTGAAACCGCCTGCTTCAACTGGCAATTGAAAATTTCCACTTGCGCCAGAACAATAAACCGTGCGGTCTTGATCCGTTGTTTCAATCGCGCGTCGACGGGCTGGCGATTGGTGGGATCGTTGCTAAGCTGGACCCAGCAGAACACAGGCGCTTCTCGCAGCCGCACGACGCCTGCCGGCATGCAGATTCCGTCGCGCGTTTCGGTGGGCGTCAATTCGGAGTCGTCGGGATACGAGACCGTGAGATCGTAAAATACCGAACCTCCCGAACCGTTGTCGGCCACAGGTGGAATCGCAAGAACCTGTGTTTCTGTGAGAATGATTTCGCGTCCGCAGGAATCAATGGCGTAGCCGGGAGAAATTGTGACCTGGCGATCGCCCACATTCCCGACCACCTGAAAACCGCTTCCCACTCCCGCCTGATGCAGGCTCTGGTTGTGCAGCCATCGCATCTCGCGATTGAAAGCTTCGAGCGCCTGAAGGTCGGAAGCGGCTAACCGTTCACCGTTGAAAAACTGAATTCGCTCCAGGAACTGTGTTGTGCCAATGATCGCCATCTTGAATCCTCGCTCAGGAAAATTGCGACGAGACCGAAGCCTGGCCCGGCGCTGGAGTTGTTACCTTCGACCTCAAACGAGCCGGCATCTGGCACCCAATCCAACTGACATAAAGCTCCTGCTGCTGGGCAAACAGAATGAAATCATCGAGATCTTCGACAAACTGGAGTGGCGTAACGTCCGGAATGAAAGCCCCAGCGGCAAAGAACGAGAGGCAAAAACTGAAGCTGGTGATGGATTCGTCAGTGATGCTCGGGAAAAAGGTGAGAGCAAGTTCGAGTGTTTGTGGGTTCCAGATGGAGCCACCAAGCCAGGCAAAGTAACAGGGGATTTGCGTGAAGCCGGCCGCGGAAGTGTCAATCGTTGTCTCGATGCCCAAGGAGATTGGAACGCCGTCGTCGCCAAGGGCCGGAGAGTTCCATTGCTCCCAAGGCGTATTTCCGGGAGCGGTCGAGCCGGTGGCGAGCAACGGCCCAGCTAGTGGGCGCGTGCAGATGCGAACGTAAGGGGTGGTAGGCTGCTCAGGGCTCCCCTCGGTGTAAGGCACTCCAAAGATCGCGACACCCTCATGAGGCTTGGGATTGCTTGTCAACTTCCAAACGAACTCGATGGTCCCGGGCCGCACAGGCTCGCATTGTGTCCAGCAGACCTCAGAGATTTCATCGGGCCGCAAGTCGCCTGCTGCCCCCCTATAGCGGACGAGCAGGCTGGCTGTGCCACTAAAATCTTGAGGAATATCGGACGGCAGCGGAATGGTTTGCGCCCTTTCCAGAATCAGTTCCCGGCCGAACACGTCATAAGCGACCCCGGGACAAACGTATACTGCTGTGGGCGAAGGTGAGGGAACAAGCGAACCCGCTAATCCTTCCGACACCCCATAGGCATTATGCAGCGCGCGGTTGTGCCACCAGCGGTGCTGCGCGTTCATTGCCTCGAGGTCGCGAAAATCTCGCGCACGGAGCATTTGGCCCTGCCAATACTGAACGCGCTCGAACTTCCGCTTTTTCGCCGGGCTCATATTTCCCTCAAAGAACTGTGATTTGGTGCGCCCCTGCCTCGACCAGCCAGGTTGGACTCAGACAAACATTTGCGCACTGTGGTTCGCCGCCGTCCGCGAGCAAGGCCAACGAAACAATGTAGTCAACACCTGCCACCTGGCCCATGACGCTCATGATTTCGGAGCGGTAAACGTCCCGGCCCAAAGGCCAACCATTTCCGTTCGGGCCGCCTACCAGCGGATCTAGAAAAGTGTTGAGCGCCGCTACAATCACTTGCTGGAGATTCGTTTTGTTACTGCCGGTCTGGGGCTGGATAGTGGCCTGAACCGCAACGCTGAGATATGTCGGGCCGACAACTTCGACGCGAGTGCCCATCACCCGCCGCGGACGGAGATAAGCATTCACCGCGCGCAGCAATCCGGGGGTTGGCGTGGGGCTGCCCTGTGGCAGATAGGGAAGAACGATCACGGTGATCATGCCCGGCGCTTGGAAGCATGGAAAGCTCGGATGCATGTTTGCGATTGCCGTCACCCGCGCCACCCGCGTCCCCGGGGTGTCGGCCGCCAGTTGCTCATAGTCCGCAAGTGTGACCGCTCGTCCGCTGCTCTCCACCAATTGGTCCGCGCGTCCGGCAGCATGGTCGATGGTTTCGGCTACCGCTCCACCGGAGGCAGCAAGCGGGTTCATCACCGAGCTGAGTTGTCCCTTCAGTTTTGTCCATCCATCTGTGCCGGTTGTGGGGTCGTAAAGAGCCGCCCGGTTGTGGGGTGAATCTGCGGTCTGGTTGATGATGCCCGCAGCGACATTGCCGGCCTGTGCCCGTGTAGCGTGATATGTTGCAAAAATTTCAGATGCTTCTGGGGGCACACATCCCTTTTCACCGTTACCAAACCGGACCTTGCCCGCTGTGGCCTCCAGAACTGCATGCGAATCCTTGCGTGTGGAGGCGCCGAAGTCCTGGTGAAGCTCCCAGGATTTCCAAGTGGAGTCGTCGAGCGTATAAAGGCGAAAACCGGACGGCTCGACCGGCGGGTCCGCTAGGGTGACCTGTTGATTGGGAAGGCCATCGCCAAAGCCCAGAAAAACAGCTTCGAGACAAAGGACCCCTGCGGATCCCGCTGAAGCCGCTCTAAAGTCGAGAATGCGGAATTGGGGATCAGTCGAAGAGCCGCCTCCAAACGTGAGCTGTGTAATCCGCCGGCTCGCGTCGAGTCTCAGAGTCAGCGTGGTGAGACCGTTGGGTTGCGGAGGGGCGCCAGGTGAATAAACAACAGTCGCGTTTCGGTTAATTGTGAATGACATTTGGGAGGGAACAGCTTGCTCTGCGCCGATTCCGTTTAACCCTACAGCCGCCAGCAGTGGGGCCGCATCATAGCTCCCTGCTTCGATTCGGCATCGTAAGTAAAAGAAGGACGCGGCAACGGAGCCGAGGCTTGCCTGAGCCATCGTTCCCGGCACGCAAAAGGTCACGCTGCCGTCAAGAGTGAAAGCCCTCGTGTCATCTATGACTTCGTTCTTTGACGAGTCCAGCGCAATCCACTGAAGGTCTCCACCTATCGATTCCTGGTATTCCCAGACGGTTCTAACGCCATGGTGTTTCAGTGTCCCGGGAGCAAGCGGAGCAAGCGCCACGGGGACGGAGCTTTTCTCCCCGCAAGGGTTGTTTGCGAAAGGACGGCAACTCTTCGCCATCTCGTCCGCCTGGGCGAGCAGCCTCCGGCGCTCCTCAAAACCCGAGTGGCCGTCGGCGAAAGTAAACGAGACTTGGACGGGCACGCCAATCGGCAGCGGGGAGGTCAAACCGAGATAAAACGCCACGTCCACCTGCGGCGCCGCGCCGAACGGACTCATCGTCGCACCGCGCTGCCAAACCGGAGTCAAATTCTGAAAGCCTGAGGCATTCTGGAACTGGATCGCTGCCAGACTGCCTGGCCCCAGCGTGATCGAATGACGGATTCGAAATCCTGTGGCCACACCAGAGGGGTCATCGCCCTGGAATTCGAGGCCGGCGGGCAGTGTTATGGGACCGGTGCCGCTGGCAAGCGTAAAGCTCAGCACCGCATGAGCCGGGTGTGGAGGCTTAGGAGCAACCCCGACCAACGCCAGAAACTTGAGCCGTTCGCGGTCCGAAATCTGGTTGAGCTGGTAGATATCCATCTCAGTGATAAAGGCCAGCAGCTCGACAAGCGTGATTCCCGGATCCGAGTAGTTCTGGTCGGTCCATTCAGGGCCGTATACGGGGATCAGTGCTGTGCCTTCTAGAGCCAGATCGGCCCAGGTTCGATCATCCAGATTAGGTAGTAACAACGGCATATCGCTCCATCTCCGCCCAGCACGCTCAACAATTAACTGCAAGCTGTTTCAAAACACATTAGCCGCCATCGAGTCACGCGGTAGAGGCGGCTTTACGCGGCCATTTTGGGCGGGATGAGCCCGCCGCTACTCCACTCAAATGGTCCGAGGTTTTGAAACAGCTTCTAACAACGTTACGGAGCCTTCCCAGCCCTTGTGCAAGTCTTCCGGCCTTCTTTGCATCTGGCGCCCGAGCCGAAATTTCGGTTGCCAGAATTCGCAGCACCGCTTGGTTGCCGACGAGTCGCTGAAGTCCAAGCATGTCTTTTACGCTCAGCGCTAACGGGCTTACCGGTACTCCGTGGTTGTCCGCCGGCGGCTTCATCGTTCGTCGTAGCCGGTCGGCTTCTGTTTTGCGATGCCAGAACGTCCATTGCATTGTCGTTTTCGCTCCAAGAACAAAGCGCTGCTGCATTCCGGTCTAGCTGGTGGCCGGCAGAATCAAGCTCACTGTGAATTGGCCTGCAACTACAATCTGGCCCGGTGGAACTTGAACCTGCTCACCCTGCAGGACGCCATTTACATAGAGGGCAAGCGACTCCACGTAATCGACGCCACGAACGTCCGCGAGAACGCTGGCGATGTCAGAAGCATACAACCCACGCCCCACCTCCCAGCCAAGGCCGCCGCGGCCACCGGTGAGCGGATTTAGAAATGCCGCAAGCGCGTTCAGCACGTTCTGTTCAACCGTGCCAGCTTGGGCTGGATCTATCGGAGCCAGCGTGGCAGTCACGTCCACCGGCAGATAGGTTGGGCCGACCACGTTAATTCTCTGTGCCGCCGCAACATCGGCCGGCGCGCACTGGAGCAAATAATTCAGGACCTCCTGACGAAGCCCTGCTGAGGGCGTCGGTCGCGGGTCCTGGCTCTGGGGGATGATCATCAAGGTGATCCAGCCAGGAAGCGTCACTCCAGAGGGATCGAGCGTCGGGATGGCGCGGGCCACCGCCACCCCTGCCGATGCTTGCTGCGCCATTGCCTCATAGTCCTGGGGCACGATGGCGCGGCCACGATTGCGAATATTGGACGGTGCGCGAAGCTGGTATTGCTCGAGTGTCTCACCGTCCGCACCGCCCTCTGCGGCGCGCGGGTTCGTGACGCCCTGCACACCCGAAAGCACCCCAAGGAGTTGAGTGATTGTTCCCGAGGCCACGTTACCGGCAAGCCCGCCTCCGGACCGAAACGAGGTGGCCTGAATTGCCGCTCCCAGCGGCGGAACCATTCCTGAATTCCCATCTCCGAAAAAGAGCCGACCCATGGCGTGATCCAGGACGTAGGCACGGTCATTGGGGTCGGCATCAAAGAAGTTCTGTTCTTCTTGCCACTGGATCCAGACCTCAGTGACGCTCTTCGTGTTATCACGGACCAAATGCACGTTTCCGATTATGATGTCCGTTTGCGGCCCTTCTGCCGCGAGCAAAGCCTCCAGCTCGGTGACGATGTTTGGATCGTTAGGAACCACCTGCATGGCGAGGGTTCGCCACTCTGTGTTCGCTCGGGCGCCGCTGAGCTCTTCGACCTCGATCTCTTCACCCGGCAGAACGGGAATCTGGTTGAATTGGAAAATCTGGCTCGGGACTCCCGTGCTCGTGCCCAAGGGTGAATCGGAGTAGGTCTGCCACTGGGACGCATACACTGCATTCGTGTAGATGTTGTTGATCGTGGTCTCATCGGGCGTGCCATCCTCTTTTAGTCTTCCGCGAATCCAATAAAGCGGATTGTCGAACCGTGCGAGGGCTTGGCTGTCGGCGGCGGGGATGAAGGTGACCATGCCGGGCAGCGCCAGTTGCTGAGTTTCATCTTCCACCACGACGGCATCCCACTCGCCGCCATTCCAGTATTCCCAGACCATGGCAGGCCCGGCTGTCACTCCGGCTTGCTCGACGATATCGAAATACATTCCGAAGTTATTCACCGGAAGTTGTTTGCTGAATCCGAGATAAAGCGCGGGGGTCACATCGCTGCTCGGTTGATACGGAGTGAACGGGTTCCCAGGCCACAGCGCATCACTTGTGTGATCCTCGTATTGAAAATCGTTGTAAGTGAAAACTTGCTCGAGCGGGTAAGGCCCTTGCGTCCAGGAATAGCCGAACTGGAATGCGGCCATAATCGGCGGCTGCGGCTGAACGAAGGGTATTGAGTAAGTGTTCGTTCCAGCCGACGTCGTGGTTGTGAACTGGATTATTTGGGCCAAGCCGTAGCCGCCAGCAGCCAGGCGGGCCCGTATCCAAAAACCGGGCTCGTTGTTAACGGTAGTTGCGACCATATCCTGAGGAACTGTGAATGTGATCACCTCCGCCTGAGTGAAGTCTCCGAGGACGCTCGGCACGGCAGGAGGCGGCGCGATAGGGGACTGGAGCATAAGCTTCCATTCGAAGCCATTCCAATACTCCCAGTTGATTGTGTGCGAAAGCGGAGTGCCCGATCCCGAGCCGGAGGAGCTGGCGCTGCCTGGCGGGACACCCGGGGCCACGTAGATCTGCACATTAGCCCCCAGCTTGCTGAAGAGCTCGTTTTGCTTGAAGTAAACTGTCGAGCCGGGAGCGGGGACCTGACCTAGAGGGTAAAATGCCTTCGTCGTGTCCAGTGTCTTACCATTGGAGTATGCCTTATCCGGCAGGAGACCCTCGATCTTGACCATAAGTGTGATCAGGACGTTCCCCAACGAGGGGTCGTATTGCGCATACGTTGTGCCGGTGATCCCTTTAAAGGAAACAGCGATTTGGTAGCTCCCGCCCTGAAGCTGTAACGCTGGGGACGGAGTTATGGGAATTGGATTGCCGGAGGGATTAGATCCGCTCATGGTTCCAGTTGAAAAGCCGGCGCTCGCATTACCCGACTGGCTTATCGTGAATGTCGCTCCGTTGAGCGCCTGACCACAATCATCGAGCAGCACAACCTGCGTAGAGCCCGCCGTCGCAAGCGTCGCAGTAACGTTAAGTTCCAGAGGTTGACGGAGCTCGGTCGAAAGGCGAATCGTGTCCGCTTCCGGCAGCAATTGGTTCGGCTCGGGGAGCAAGGATTGGGTCAATCGCCCGCGGATCCAATAAGACTGCACTCCATTGACGGTGGTCTGTGCAGTCTGCGTGCCCTCTGCGGTGAGCTGAACCGTTCCGCTGGTGGATAACCCATTCGTGCCGTCAGACCCCGGCTCGGCGGGATCCAGACAGGAAGATTGGTTCGACATGAATCCGCGCCACACCTGGCCATCCCAGTATTCCCAGGCAATTTCCAGCGGTGAGCTGCTGCCCTGCGGCAGATCGAACATCAGACCTAAAGTGGCCGTCCCTGCCAATGCCAAAAATTTGCTATGCGCGAGATAGAGGATGTGGTCCGTCTGCTGCAACTGGAGATTCTGAAACAGAGTGAATGGCTGGCCTGCGTGAAGCGCCGCGGAGTGATTGATGTATTGGTCCCGGCCCGGCCACAGGCTCACCACCTCCGTGAGCGTGGCGGCCGCGACCGCCGCATCCTGTTCTGTGGAAAAAACAATTTGCTGGGAACTGCCCGGCGGAGGGGGCGCGGCCACCTGGGTTCCCTCGGGGGCTGAGGCGTCCGAAGCATTTTGACTGAGCGTGAAGACAACGGGCACGCGGGCCGGCTGCGCGGGAACCACACGGAGGCCGAGGAGATCGAGGAAGGCGAGCTTGTTTTTCGCGGGAGCCTGGTTCAGGCGCTGTAGAATCGCCGTGATAAAGTCGGCGACAATGGGCCCCATCGCGGCACCCGCGGACTTTGCAGGTGGTTTCCAAAGCGGAAGATAGCCCGCTCGGCGGCTCTGGAACTCTGTCAAGACCGCGTTTGAATCTCGCGAATCGACCGGTGGTGTGGTTTGAGGAATCACGAAGCTGCGCCTTCCTCCAAATAGAACGGGTAGACAAGATTCTGGAGTGTATTCGTCACCCGCACGGAATACGTAATCGCAATCAACAGCTCACCCTGATTTGCCGGGTTAATGGTTACATTCACTTGCTCAACGTCGATGCGAGGCTCCCATTGCACAAGCGACTCTTGCACTCGGGTTTGAACCCGTTGCAGCGTGTTTTGGCTGAGCGGAGCAAACACGAACGATCTCAATCCGGCGCCAAAATCCGGCCGCATCACGCGCTCGCCCCAGTCCGTGCTCAGAATGATCCAGATGGCCTGGCGCACATCTTCCTCATAAGCTGCCATCGCCGTTGAACCATCGCTTGCTTGGCAGGGAGGGAATGCCCAGCCAACGCCTAAGAAAGCCTTTGCTGAATTTGTTGTTCCCATTGTTCGTTCTTCTACCCGCCAATCATTACGGTCGGAAATCCCACCGCGATCGCGTTAGGTGGTCCGGCTTCGACCACCATGTCTCCCATTCGGGCCGCCGGAAGGCCATCGATCAAAACGGTCAAGCTTCCTACTGCGACAATGCCGCCCACATGAGGCACCACGCCCGTGACCAGCGGGCAAGCGTGAAAGTCGGAAGTGGCGCGCCAGGCCGGCATTCCACCGATGAGCACCGTTGGGCTTCCCGGGCCGGGGCCCAAAGGCGTTCCGTGACTTGTCAAATCGGCGAGTCGCGCGGCTGGAGGCATGTTTTCCCCCCTTCCTCAGTTGAGCGTAATGAGCGTTCCTTCAACACTGACGGTTCCATCGGACGAAATATCGGTCGATACGTCACTTTGAATTTCAACGTTCAGGGCATCCAGTGTGATTGTGCCGGCGGGCGCGCTGAGCGTGATGTCCCCCGCCGTCGCCTGGATTTGAATCGTTGGAGGTGCATCGGCGATATCGAGCGTAACGCTGAGCAACCCTCCGGATGTGCTGATCTGAATCTGGGTCGGGTCCAGCGTAATTTGTTGCGAGGTGCTGGTCGTGATCTTCACAGACTGGAGCGCGTCATCGAACTCGACGGTGTGACCCACGGGGCTGTCTGCCAAGCCGGTTTGGAGAATTCGCTTGGTCAGAAAGTCAATGGGATTGATCAGAGGAGGCCGATTGAGCGCGCTCCAGAGTCCTCCGATCACGTAGGCGTCACGGTGGTCGTTCTGATTGAGGGCTATCAGCACCTCATCGTTGATTTGTGGAACCCAAAGGAATCCGCGGCCCGGTCCGCCGCCTATCCCTACCACACGGGCCCACGGGTCGAAATCCGGGAACGCAGGGATGTGGACTTGGACACGGCCCTCCGAGAGCACGTTGAAGTTGTCCGTCACCGTGCCGGGCGCGATGCCAAAGCCGCTCTCTTCTTTCTTTGTTCCGGAAAACCATTCCAGGAATCCCGTTGCCATCGATCCGCTCCTTTGTTGACGTCTGCCTTCCGGCGATCAACCCACTGCCTGACCTTGAACTCTGAGCAAGCCACCAGGGCCACTCGGAACCGGAATCCCCCCGAACCAAACTTCTTTGCGCACCTTGAAATTGGTGCGATAACCGCCCGCATCAATGACATGGGTTGCCGACGTGATTCGATATAGCCCGCTGAACTGGCTTCCCAGTCCGAACAGATTGATCACTTTCCCGGCTTTAATCTGGGTATTGCCGACGGTGCTGCCATTGCCTGTGATCCGGTTGTTCAGACGGGGAAGCAGTTCCGTAAGAATGTCTCGAAATGCATTCGGAAAGCCGGTGGGCTTAATCGAAACCGTTTGCGAGGCCTTTTCGCCGAGGATTGTGCTGATGTCGCCGAGGCCGGGGTAGATCATCAGGTTGAATGAGGCGTTGTCATAGTCCCAACTCACCACGATCACGAATTCCACTTGCAGGCTGGCAATCCAGACGCGCGCTGAAACTCCAAAAAT
The DNA here is from genome assembly GCA_050745365.1 of Terriglobia bacterium. Taxonomy (GTDB): domain Bacteria; phylum Acidobacteriota; class Terriglobia; order UBA7540; family UBA7540; genus RH2-MAG17b. Next base: position 42,214 of record JBOGJS010000130.1, on the reverse strand, counting down.
ATCTCCAACCGTGGTGAGGCGCGGGGTGAAATCCATCAGAGACTGACCCCATACGAGCGTCACGCTAGGCGAATAATCCTGCATCAGAAACTGGAAGCGCAGCACGTAGCCTTGGGGATTGAGGGTGTGATCGATATAAACTTCCCACCCGTTGTCTTTTGCAATGGTGGTGAGGAAGTCAAAATCGCTTTGTCCCGTTTGCTTTCGAACAGAGTGCTGCGCCTCCTGGGGCGCCAATATATAACTGACCAGCGACATGAGGGTGGAGAGCGCCGCGCCGATGGGGTCCAGATCGGGGATGAGAAGGTTGGTGCCACTGACGATGGCAGCCACCACAGGATCAGGGAGGGGAAGCGTGCCGATCGTAGGAAGGTTGATCGCAAACGCGCGGTCCACTTTGCCATGCGTAAGGCGCTGGAGGAAGTCGTGCGCCGTGATTTGGATAGCGGGCATGCCGCCGTTAGGGAACGAGGGCTCGACGCCCGTAATCTCCCCCACGAAGACCTTTTCGAGCGGACCTGGCGCGTACCCAAGCGAAAACGTAAATTTGTTGTTTACTGCGAGTAACGGATTGTCGAGCCATTGCAGGTTCTGGTTCGCGAACGTCATCTCGACACTGTCAGATCCTTCGATTCCATCCGTCCAGGTGACACTGCTGATCGAACCGCGCAGCGCCGCCGGCAGATTCGCGCCGTTGATTTGGGCGGTGAACATAGGTCCGAATTGGGGGTAGCTGCCCATGGCTATTGCAACACGACTCCGGTCGAGGGATCGGTAAAGGGCAAAGGCGGAATCTGGAGCTCCTGCCCTGGGGTGATGAAGCGAGGGTCGACGATGCTGTTGGCCAAGGCAATTGGCCGCCATTTGGTCGCATCTTCATAGAAGTTCGCGGCGATGCCATTGAGCGTGTCGCCTTCTTTAACCGTGTACGCCTTGCTGAAATCTGCAGTCTGCAAGTTTGCCTGGCTTACCTGTGTGGCTGCGTCGAGGTACTCGTTGAAGGCCACCGTCAGCCGGGCGCGTCCTGGCCGTCCGTCGCTATAAAACCTGATGAATTTTTGCGATACCTTTGCGAGCACGCAGCGGAAATCCAGCGATCCCCAGGTCACCCGCAGAACGGGAGGCGTATGCAAGTCTGAATCGATCTCCAGCAAGCCAAAGATCTGGTTCGTTTCGCTCCTGACATCGCTTTGTGAATCGAACGTGTCGAAGAAAAGCTCCATATCGAGCGTTTGGAGATTGCCATGAACGAACTGAAGAAGCGGCGAGGTGAGTCCGGGGATGGCCTGCGATGCATAGCTGTTGTCCTTGTTGAGGCTGTACTCCTCCGGGTTGAATAGCGCATAAAATATCAAGCCGGTCTTTTCGTTCAAGATTTGCACGCGCTCCAAGGCCATCTGCGTTCTCCCTCAGATTCTCCCTCGGCGCTCGCGCGCCGCGATCAGACGCCGGTCCAATTGCTTCACGACTTCGTCCGTGATTTGCCCCACATCAACCACCGGTTGTGTCCGGGTGGAGCGAACTCCCATTTCGGTTGGCATGGTGGGTTGGCGCCCGGGTTGGCGGGCCTTCCAGCGCGAGCTATCTACAAGGGTCATTTCAGCTTCTGGAATCCGAGTTGTCATTAGCTCGATAACCTGTCCATCGAGCACCAGGCGCTCCTCGATCCGTCGATGCTTGTTCGCGACGCGGCTGCCCGCGTCGCGAGTAAGCGGAATGCCGGCCAGCGATGGTGTTCCATACCCGTAGGTTGGCTCGAAGCGCCGCAAACCCCTGGGCGATTGCTTGAACAGGACGATATTCAAGTATTTTGAAATAGCTGGTAAGCTCACCCGCGCTTCGCTCCACCAGAATGCTGGAGCTGGCCCAGCGGCTGCAAACTGGGTTCGAATTGATTTCGTAAAAATCCGTTCCAAATCGGTACGAGGTTGGTGAACCGGGTGCGGATCACGACGCTGGGATAATGGGAACGGTACCCTCGGTATTTCTGTTGCCGCCCGTCTGCCAGGCTGGGTAAGCCACGCTTGGAGGAGAACATATCGCTGAAACAGATTGCAGGGTCTTCTCACTTGGGCATGAATCAGCTCATTCGCCGGCGTTCCGGGCATCCGCCGGATGAACCTTGTGATGATCGCCCGAACCCATGCGAGATGCCGCGACGGCAGGGAAGCACGGCGCTGAAGGAATGGACTGCGCCAGTTTGCGGTGACGACCGGGTTTTTAAGAGAACGCCGGTTGCCGATCAATCTCATCACTTCGCTCCTTGTTTCTCCGTTCATTAATCGCCGAGATTTCGCGCACCCAACGGACGCGGCTCGCGTGGTCAAGATTGAAGATCGATTCCACGGGCCAGTGAAAGTGATAGGCGACGAAGGCTACCTCCTCGTAAAGCGCTGGAAGGGGGTAGCCTAGAACCCCCCCGCAGAGTTGAGCTCCACTTCGAAGGTATGCGAGCACTGCGGGCAAATCGCGGGAAGGCTGGCTTTCCCATTGCGATTAATGCGGTTGTAGAAATCTTGCAGATAAGCAAGATCTCCAGCATAGAGTCCCTCGATGACCTTCGGCGTTAACTGGGACACCGACCCCAATTTCGTAATCACCCGCGACAGCAAGATCACCACGAGATAAGCTTGGTTCGCCTGCACACGAGGGTCCTTGAGGGGCAGGATTTCGTCCCCAGCGGTAGCCAAGCGCATTGTGCCCTCCTTGTGAAGGTTTCCGTGCTCATCCACGTACCCGAACGGCAACGTAAATTCGTGCTCTGTCTCGAACATTAGACTCCTGCCTTTCTGGCCCGGCGACGCAAGAGGCCGGGGAATAGAAACACCACAAGCCGCACTGAACCTGGACGCCCGGCCGGGCCGGGCCACCAACGTTCATCCGAGCTAAGATGAAAGCTCGACGCGCTCGCACGACAGTGTCAGTGTGCTAATCGACAAATCATTGCCCTTGGCGTTGAACGCAGGGCCATCCCATTTGCTCGGCCAGGCATTGAAGAAGTTCCAGCGGATTTTTTCCACGCCCGTATCGTCAAGTTGCACCACAGAGCCGCTCTGCCGCTGGAGGTTCCCCTTGACGGCCTGCAAATGCCAGTTGTAGAGGTCCTGGTTATCCGTGATTCCCCATTTCAAGGTAATATCCGGATAGCTCGCCTTTCCTGGAAATTTCCGCACGTTGATCACGTCGTTGCCCTCGCGGTATTCCACAACCTCGAGGTGCGAGCCGAGCGCGCTGCACTCCATGAAACCGGCTTGCTGAATTCCCTGGATTTCGACTCGGAATCGAAATCCCTTATATGGATCCTGTGCCATCCTGTGCCTCCTATGCTGTGGACTCCTGTAGGCTTGCGCCCGTTGGGTCCTGGATTACCTGGAAGATGATGAATTCAGCCGGGTGCGTTGGGACGACCGTCACCTGAACGATGAGTTGACCGAGAGCGACCACCTGCGGTGTATTCAGCGTTGCATCCACACGCACCCGAAAGGCCTGATCCGCTGTTGCGCCAAAGAGCGCTCCCTCCTGCCAGAGGGGAGTGAGAAAATCGGTCACCAGCCGCTTCACCTGCTGCCAAAGCGTGATGTTGTTCGGCTTGAAGACGGCAAATTGGGTGCCCTCCTGAATGGACTTCTCGATGTACAGCATCAGGCGCCGCACGTTGATATATCGCCAGGCCGTCATATCCGGCGGTGAAATTGTGCGCGCCCCCCAAATCAAAATTCCGGCGCTTGTGAAAGAACGGATTGCATTGATTCCCTGCTCGTTAAGGGGCCCCTGTTCGTCGTTGCTCAGCGTAAGGTCCAGAGACAGTGCCGAGGTGATTGGTTCATTTGCCGGGGCTTCGTACACGCCGTACGTGTTGTCGTTGTTCGCGTAGACTCCGGAGATATGTCCGGAGGGTGGAACCAGAATCTGCCCGCTGCCGAAGGGGCTCGATATTCCGATCCAAGGGAAATAGAGCGCCCCATAGCCGTTGTTGGAATTCACGCTTTGGCGTTGCGACTGGATGGCATTAAACGTCACATCCGTCTGGCTATACTGAGAGGAATCAAGAATGGCGAATCGGTCTTGCATCTGCTCGCAGTGCGCCACCGTGTACGCCTGGACGTCCTGTGTGTCTGCCACCTGAAAATGCGAGTTCGCGCTTGGCGAGGTTGTAACAGCGTCGGGCACACAGATCAGATTGACGTCATCGCACTTCTTCAAGGCGTCAATGCCGTTGTGGTAGTCCGTCGTAGCCAATGTGGAGAGATTGTCATTGGCGCCCCCGGTCAGGGACTGGGCAGGGTCTAGCTTAGCCGGGAGATTCAGCGGAGGTGGCGTCGTTGAAGGCGGGTCAGCCAGCGTGAGGTCGATGGCTCCGGAATTGACGATGTTTCCGAAATAACGGCTGTGCCGGGAATCCATGGCCAGATTCGGAAAAGTTTCTGTCCCCGCAGTCGGTGAAACCACTGTCAGCGTGAACTCCATCGATGCAACTTTTACCGCCGCCGCGCCTTGTGCCATGGAATAGGCGCTGGTGAGGCCGTTCGTAATTGTCAAAACACCCGTCGTCTGGTTCACGACTCGCACGACATCGTACGAATTGGGCGCGGTGCCGTTGCCGACGGTGACGTAGCTGCCCGGCTCGAATCCCGTTACGGAGGTAACGCGGATTTGTTGTTGCCCCACGGTGAGATCAGCGATGCGAAGAGTTGCGCCGCTGGGGTAGGCGTTTGCCAACCCAGACTGAAAACTGATCGTTTTTGCGGTGGCGTTAAGGCTTTGAATCGTGGCGTTCTCGGTAGTTGGGCCCTGCGCGAGGGTGACGGTATCGCCCGGCATAAACCCCGACGCCGACGCGACGGTAGCGCTGACTGCACCCGCCGCCGCGGCTGCGGAAAGAGTGGTCTCTGCGCTGACAACCGAAGCCGAGGCGATGCTGGCCGGATCCACCTTTGCGCTGATGCTGTTGGCCGCGGTGCCCTCCTGTTGCGCCGTCACAACCAGCGTGGGTTGCTGCGGGTTGGTTGTAACCACGAGGTTTGCTTGGTCGGGCAGCTTGAGCGAAGCCTGCTTGCCATTGCCGACGCGAACGAAGTAGCACTGCTGGCCGCCTTCGTTGAAGAACCCGTTGACAGCGTGCGTGACGTAGACGCGGTAGGGCACTTCGATGTAGCTGCCAAAGACGTCCGTGAACTGGCTCATTTGGGTGAGCATTGTTGGCGTGAGCAGCGGACCGCTTTGCGCGGGCCCTACAAAGGCCGCGATGCTCGTGCTGACGCCGGGAATGGGTCCTGGCAGGGTAATTTCCTGAATATAGACTCCTGGAGCCTTATCTGTTACTGGAAAGCTTCCCATGGGAAATATCCTCCTGATCCGCGAGCTGCCTAAAGCGGCGAGAGTGTAATGACATATTCATCGGGCGTTCCGGGAACCGTGAGACCCTGTACTTGTGGCCTATAGCCACTCGCTACGGCGCGAATCGTGTGCAGGCCGGCGGGCACATCGTCGAAAATGAATCCACCACTGCTATCGGTGGTCTGGCGCAGTCCGGCATCCAGGATGTCTACCAGTGCACCCGCGAGGGCCTGCGATCCTGGTCCTACCACTTGCCCGCCAAAGGCAATCAATGTTTCAGCGGGCACGGACGGTCCGGGTGAGTATTGAGTCGTCTCGGTGGTTACTTCGAAATCGGCCAGGTCGGAGAAGACTGGCACGCTGATCGTGACGGTCACCGTGAGGGATGCCTTCAGCTTGCTGCCCAACGAACTCCAGAACTCAGCGAGGTTCTTCAGAGCGTCCGGGTGGAGCGCGACCATGGGCAGTGGCGGGTCCTGGCCCACCATGCTTCCCTGCAGGAAGGTCGAAGCAATTGTCGGATAGTGCGAAAGAACCACCAATACTTCGGAAAGCAGCCGCTGTTCCTGAAGAGGAAGATCGGCGCCTCCCATCGGCCACGCCGTGACCAGATACGAACAGGCTAGCCGCAATGCCGCCGGATGCGTGATCACCTGACTGCCGACCCGTGTGGTGGTTTCTTCGTTCAACCGTAAATCGAGGTTCTCGCGCAGGTCGTAGAGAAAAAGATCGACGGTCGTTTTGGGAGGAGTAAATGGATCAAGGGGCCGGTCGAATACGATGTCGGCGGCTGCGAGCTCCGGGAACATTGTCGCGAAGCTGGGATCTCGAAGGACAGCTTCCAGGGTGTGGCTGAGATCATCGATGTATGCAGCTTTCATCGCCATTGGGTTACTGCTCCGGCTCGACGCTCACATTTCCTGAGAAAGAGTAGCTGCCCTTAAGAACTCGCCCGGGCTCCACGACCGCGCCAATTTCTGGTGCTCACGGCGCGCCGCACGGATCAAGTGAGACAGGTGGAGCACGCCACCATCCGCCGCAGCATAGAATGCCGCCGCCAACGCCATATTCTTGATGTTGCCGCCGGCCAAGCGCACTTCGCCCGCGAGCAGGTCATATCGAACGTCGGCTCCGAGCGGGACCTTTTCCGGGAACACATTCTGCCAGATTCGCAGGCGGTATTCCTCGTCAGGAAACGGGAATTCGACAATGGCTTGAAGCCGGCGGACAAACGCCTCGTCCAGATTCTGTCGTAGGTTTGTCGCGAGAATGCTGATGCCTTGGTACTCCTCCATTTTTTGAAGCAAGTACGAAATCTCGATGTTGGCGTATCGGTCATGTGAATCACGCACTTCCGAACGTTTCCCGAAGAGTGCGTCGGCTTCGTCGAAGAATAAGACGGCGTTGCTGTTCTCTGCTGCTGTGAAAATTCGATCGAGGTTCTTTTCGGTTTCGCCGATGTATTTGCTAATGATCTGCGACAAATCGATTCGATAGAGGTCTAAGCGGAGTTCATGAGCAATTACTTCCGCCGCCATTGTTTTCCCAGTTCCCGGTGGACCGGAGAAAAGGACATTCAGGCCCTTGCCGAAAGAGAGCTTCTCGTCAAAGCCCCACTGACCATAGACCACCTGCCGATATTCAGCCTGAGAGCAGATCTCGCGGAGCTGGGATATCTGGTCAGGTGGAAGCACGATATCGGTCCACGAGTAGCGCGACTCGATCCGATGTGCCAGACCTGAGAGTTCTTCGCCGGGTTGGCTGCGAGCGGCCGCCGCGAGCTCGTCTACGGTCGGAGATCCGCCTTGATCCTGGTCGGAAGCGGATCCTGCGGAACGCCAGCGAGCAGTCAGTTGCGCCGCCGCGACCGCATGGACAATTTGAGTGGAGGTGAGGCGGAACCGGCCCGCCATCAGATCGAGATCTTTCGGCTGGATTGCGACATTCCGCCGCGCAAGTTCCGCCATCCAACACGAGCGACGCTCCGCGAACCGCGGAACGTCGAACGCGACCGGCATCATTTCGAATGTCCCGGTCGCCTGGGAATCCCACGGCACGCGGCCAGCAATGATCACGATTCCTTGATGCGCGGCCAAAATGTCGACGAGCTCTTGCCGCCGAGCTGAGGAGTTGGGTGAGCTGGAGTCATCAAGCTCCGAGATATATAAGATCGCGGCGTTCATCCGCGCTTCGCGAAGCACCAGTTCCCATAGTCCATCGGGCTTCGAGTTCTCAGGCAACCTGTCGATGCGCACAGCAAGCAGCTTAGCGCCAACGATTCCAGCCAGACCCTCGGCCACCTCACGCTTTTGATTACGGTCTGGCCCTCGAAAATAGAAGCGAAGCGGCTCCCGCGCGGAGTAAGCTTTGGCCGCCAGGCGCGGGAGTGCAATTTTGACGTCATCGGGCAGTGGCAGTTGGCGCCAGTCGAGCGCCGGCTCGACCAGTTTACAGAATGCTTCAACGCGACGGTCCAGGTGGCGTTGGCCTAAGAGCAGCCGTGTTACTTGATCGTCCAATTTCAGGTAGTAGGCTAGGAAAGGGGGCTCCACTTGATTGGGATCCGCTACGAAGTGAAGTAAGTTGTGGCGAATAAGCGGACTACCCGGTGAAAAAAGAAGTCGCCGGTCCAACTTCTCTGCGGCGGAGGCGCAGAACAGGTTCAGCGCCAAATCCACCGTCGGCCACTTTCGGGTGACGTCATCTTGCAAGTAGGCATAGATTCTTTCGTATCGCAGATCGAGTTCGGGTGCCAAAGCAAGTAAGACGACGTTAATCTCAAGGTCCGTCAGTCCGAATTCTCGGATGAGCCACGCAAACGGCGAGTTAGGTGGAAAGCCTTCCTCGGAATCAATGTGACGCTCGCACGGCCTTTGAGTTGAGCCAAAATGCGGGGCGCCCGGCGGGTGCGACATGAGTTTCGCTACGTCCTCCCGGCTTATGTATAGCCCGCGAAAAGCTCGGGAGCTTGCTGAGTGCTGCGCAGCATCGAGAGCCTTCACTGCCCCGTCCAATAAACAATCCAGGCGATGAAGCGCAGGCAACAACGCGGCGACACCGGCACATGCTGTGCTGTTCTCAAGAGCAGCCAAAGGGATATCCCCGTTGTCGTTGGTTGCTTTCATTGATTACGGAGGGCCGGCGCGATTAGCCGATCTATTGACGCATGCGGCCTCGGACGCCTATTGCCCGACGCCTCTGGATTCCGACTCGTCTCCCGTTTCGATCAATTCAAGATCATGCACTGGAACAACAACGTTCTGTTTCGCCACCATCTCAATGACCGCGAAGGCACGAGCCTCGGAGCCCGAATCCGAGAAGGCGACTACCCGGCCCTCGATTTTCGAGTTGCTCGGAAGCACATCAAGTGAATTGTCCTCTGGCCAAATAAACACGCTCCCAACATGGAACCGGACTTGATCACCGATCTTCGTTGGGATGCCTCCTCATTGCTGCGTGAGAGACAGTACAGGAGCACGGCAGAGGCCATTTGCTAACGGCAGTGACTCGAGTTCTCTGGAGAATTTGGAGAGGCTCTTTGGAATCAATGGACTGCGCTCGCGACACGCGGCGCCGGATGGAAACGGAAGGCCAAAGGCAATCGACTTCAATGCAATAGTTGCTGCAATAATTGGCAGCGAAAAAGGGAGGTGAGCGATAGAGGTATGCGCGCCACGGTGGATCCGTCGCTCTGATTTCGAGTGAATCCGGCCCGCCGCGCGTTCGACTGCGGGGACTGGCGGCTTGTTCTGCAACGTCTGGCGGAAGGGCAGAGAGCTAGTGAAGTGTTCACGAAATAGGTATACAGATAATCCGGGTGGCGCAGACATGCCGGCTTTTGGCATGTCTGCGATTTTCAAGGATCGCAGACATCGCAATGCGCGCGATGTCTGCGCCACCCATCAGAACAAGGTTGTGTACCCAATTCGCGGACACCACCGTGGTGAGACGTTCATCGGGTGTTTATCTGGCGGGTCAGACCGTGGGATTGGAGTTTATGGTAGAGCGTGCGTTCGCTGGTCTTTAAGTGTTTCGAGAGCTCCCTCCGCCCTCGCGGATTGTTCGATAGGGCAATTTCCAGCAAGTGCTTTTCCGTAAGTCGCAACACGTGTGCAAAGGGTAGCCCCTCAGTTGAGACAGCTCTCCAGAGGATTCGGGCGGCGTCGCGCACCGAACCAAGCCCTACCTCCTTATCGTCGTCCTGACGTTGGGCCATCCAGTCACTTAATCGCAGCGACGCTCCCTCCTTCTTGCAAAATAAGACTCGCTGGACGTCGTGCTCCAACTCCCGGACATTGCCTTCAAAATTCTGTGAGGCAAGGTAAGAAGTCAAGTCAGATTCCACCTCCATAATCCCTGGGTAAACACGTTCATGGCGACGGGCAAACTCCAGGATAAGCCTGCGGAGTTCTGCAGTACGCTCTCGGAGCGGCGGCAGAACCAGATGGACCACTTTGAGGCGGTAGTACAGATCGGCTCGAAAACCGTTCTGCCGAACCAGTTGCGCGAGTGGTCGGTTTGAGGCTGCAATGATCCGCACGTCGATGGGCACTTCCCGGTCGGATCCTACCGGGCGAACGACACTCCTCTGTAGCACATCCAGCAATTTTGCCTGGAGAGCGAGCGGAAGGTCATTCACGTCATCCAGAAGTAGAGTGCCGTTCTGCGCCGCCTGAAACAGGCCCTTTCGAGAGCTCACAGCGCCTGAAAATGCGCCGCGTTCATGCCCAAACAATTCGCTTTCCGCCAAGGTCTCGTTGATGGTGCTGCAATGCGCCGTGATGAACGGATACGACCGCCGCTTTTGATCCAACTCCTGGATCGCCCGGGCCAGCACCTGCTTTCCCGTGCCCGTCTCGCCCTCAATCAGCACAGTGATGTCGCTAAGCCGCGCCGCCTTGCTCGCTTGGCGCAACACGCCCAACATTCGATCGGAACAAGCAACGAAACCAACTTCCGAAAAAATCCGGTAGAGCTCGTTATCTGATTCGTCGTACTCCATGGCGCCTGCCTCCAATCGTCCCGCGAGCGCTCGATGCCGCCTCTGACCTTCGGTATGCGAATTTGACTGTAGATCGGGAATCTATTATCATCTCAGGAAAAAAGATACGCCCTAAAAAGCCAGTTAACCAAGAAGTCAGTATCAGCAGGAGCGAAGACTATGCGGCTGCGCCACCGACCATCGACTCCGAACGATTTTAGAGCCTGCCTGGAAATCTCCACGGTTCGTGGCCGGTATGGAAGTGTCTTCCAGCGGCTTCCAGAAATCTGGGCAGCTTTGCTTTATGAAGATTCACTCCTTTCTGCGGTGGTTGAAAACCTGGATGGTGGCGCCCACAGCCCCTGTCTGGCCTTTGGCGTAAGCGTATTCCTCAGGGATGAATTCGTTCGGCAAGCCAAAGTCCCTCCATTGTTCTGGATTGGACCGGAGTTGGTCCGCCGCGCCTTCACCAAGGACACACCGATTCTCGATTTGGATGAAATACGCGCCGCAAATTCCGGAGACGGTCTGAATCTATTCGTGTGGGAAGTGGACGTTCGGCCGGTCAACTCAACTGATTTTCTTCCCGTCACTACAGAATTGACCAAGGCGTTTTTCGAATACCATGCCGGATTCAACATCAAGGAAGTAATAGGTCAACATCCTTTCGGTCGCGTCCTCAATGCGGCAGTTCAGGTTGGGGGCTGGCTTGCACATCATCGAAGCGGGAATTACAGTTCCGTGGGCGATCCGCGCGAAATTGAGCGGCAGGGCAGCCCTTTCATTTTGGGACTAACTCGCGAGCTTGCCCATAGAAGTCCCGGAAGCTGGCTAACCACTTTATTCGATTACAGGCCTCCCCGCCTTTTTCTCACGGCTGCTGAGCAGCGCCTCCTCAAAAGCGCTTTAGAAGAAGAACGAACCGACGCGGAAATTTCGAAACTATTGACGCTTTCGATCTCGACCATCAAGAAATGCTGGCAATCGGTTTACTCTAAGGCTTCGTTTTGGATGCCCGACCTGTTACCCGACGACTCCTACGGCCCGACCTCCCAGGGAATAAGAGGAGCCGAAAAGAGGCGCCGTTTGCTCCTGTATCTCCGCAACAACCCTCAGGAACTGCGTCCCAGGTTGGCGAATCGCGCTACCGTTCCAACGGGCGCACAGTCGCCGCACCGTGACAGCCGTGCCGATCCTGTGGCTTCCTGAGCCGACACGAAGTCCGCATTACACACTGCTCTGCATGACACTCGACGCCCCGCGGCGAGCGCAGAGTTTCGCTGCTCAGAAACTCTGCGGCATTTCGTTCGGGCATAAACCAAAGCCGCGGAGTTAAAGGACAACTCTGCGCTTGTCACGCCGCAGATTCGCAGCCGAAGGCTGTGGACGCCTAAGATGACAGCGATCTGATTGAACACACACGGGGTCAAACCAGTCCGCGTTTCAGGTCACAGAATTCGTCATAACGCCAAAATTCTCGACTAAGGTCATGCGCCGGGCAGCGAGTTGCGGAGATCGGTCAATTAACTTATTATATATTTATTGAAAGATGACGTACCTATATGTATACTGGCTGTGTTCGAGGAGTAAAGCCGGACCTAAACAACGCCAACTTGACAAGGAGAGACTACAGTGCCAGAACCAGGACCAGAATTAGTATCGATGGCTCAGCAATTCACAGGACTCCCGATGGAGTCGTTAATCGGTGGACCTCTCAACGCGGCAGCTAATGCCAATGCTGCAATGGCCTTGACGCAGACTAAATTCCTGCTCGACACGTGTTTCACAAGGACGCTCGGCGACCCAAAAGCCAATCCCCCAAAGGCGGACTCCTATTCCCCAATTATGATTGAAATGTCCCTCGTCAGAGGCGTGCTCACCCCGGGAGATCCGACCGCAACGGACGAGAAACTCAAGTTCACTAACATTCAGGAGATTGCGACTACTTTCAATCTGCCGCTCTTGACCATCGTCCCGCTGAATTCATTAGCAGTTGACACTGTCCAGATCACATTCGAAATGGAAGTAAAATCCGCTTTTTCGGAAGACACGTCAGAGTCGAAGGAGAAGCAGATTAAGGCGGAAACTAGCTTTGAAGCAAAGCTTGGCTGGGGTCCGTTGAGTGTCACGGTCAAGGGGTCCGCCAGCTACGATCAAAAGGACACTTCGACCCACAATACGCATTACGAGAAGAGCAATTCGGCCAAGTACACGGTCAATGTACATGCCGGCCAACTTCCACTGCCTCAAGGTGTTACCACGATCATTCAAGCGTTCACAAACTGTATCCAGCCCATAACCATACCGACACGGCCGTCGCTCGCCGCTTAGCCGCAAAGGTAAAAGCAAAGTGGGGACGTTCGGGTGTGGAGAACCAGCGTTGTGGAATGGAGGGGGGAGGAGCCCAGGGGTTTAGCGGACAGTCGAGGTGGCACCTCCACCCGATTCCTGGTTTATTGGGACCCCTGGACGTTGGGCGCGACCCTAACCGGATCGAAAATTCATGACCCGGAGACGGTGTACTAATATTTTGCATCCCGCGCAAAGTGTCAACTGTCGCTGGGATAGCGCTTTGAGGCGAGCCTATGCAGGAATTGCAGAATCAACTGAGTATCGAGGCTCTGATAACGGCGCCATTGGTTGCGGCTTCGAAGGCGAATGTAGTTATGGTAAACGGCCAGACCAAAGCGTTATTGGAGAATTGCTTCCGCAAGAAAGGCGAGATTTACGAGCCCATCAAGATTAATATGTCGCTAACGAGAGGGTTCCTTCAGTCGGAAACCTCTTCACCGGAGGCGGGGTTCATCAAACCGTATACGCTGACGTTTTCCGTCCCTCTCCTCTGTCTGGTCCCAATCAACAATATTGTCGTCGATAAAGTCAACGTCCAATTTGATATGGAAATAACTGCGGTGGCTCCAAAAGAACAGAAACCTTTGCTGCCAGGCATAACCCCTGTAGTGGACGATAAAGCTGTTTTGCTTGGGAAAATTTCTAATAAGCCCTCAACGGTCAGGGAGGGTCAACAAAGCCAACAGTCTTCTCATCTGAAAGTAAATATCAATGCGGGACCGCTTCCGTTGCCGCTTGGTTTGCTCACCGTGCTGGAACTGTACTCGAAATCCATCCAACCCGTTGAGTTTCAGACAACGGCCGACACAACCAGCGGTTTCTAAGACAACGACGTAGGTAGAAGCAATGTTCTTACAAGACGACCAAACCATTCCGTGCCCGGTATGCAAAACCGGCATCCCTTTTGACACCAGGCAATTGTTACGGGGGATACGGTTTGCTTGTCCCGGATGCGGGGCAGGAATCGGCCTCGCAGCCGAGAGCAAAGACGTCGTCGAGAAGGTGCTGGTAGCATTTGAGGAAGAACGAGACCGACTTGGGGTGAAGAATTAGTGGCTAGTTTCAGACGGGTTGTCGGGCTAATCAAATTCCAGTTCACAAGAGCTGTGAACTGGCTGAGACCCGCTAGAACCGAGACCCTTCTCAGAATCGATCCCCCCCTTGAAAGCCAGAGAATTCCCGAAGGTGGAGCGGCAACGAACGGTAAACTTGTCCGTATAAGTCTTCCTCAGGAGAAACTGTTGTGGCACAGGAGCAGTTTCAAACCAGACTTTGCAGAAGCGAACGGGGTGAGATTCGCGCACTTGCCGCCCGCAGAAGGGCTCCTGAATCTGCTCGATATTTTGTGTAAAGACGCCTCTCAAGGTGATCAAGTATGATCAGTTTCAAGTCTTTCATCACCGCGATTCAGGACGCGATCATTCAGGCTGGTGATTCGCTGATGGATAAGAACATCGGCCTCCTGGATCGCTACTTCACCGAGAAAACGGAAAAAGGAACAGATGGAAGGGAACAGAAAGCACTGGTACCGAAAACGGTGACCCTGGAATACCCTGCGCTGGACCAGAACCTCCAAACTGTAATTCGCAAAGTCGAAGTCCCGCTCATCACGCTGATTCCACTGACAACAGCGCGGATAGAGAAGGCCACTTTGGCAGCCGATTTCGAGATGGAACTAGCCGATGGGCAAGTGCAGCTCGATTTCTCGAGTAAACCGAGCCGTGGATTGTTCCGAAGGTCAAAAAGCACAGTTGGACATTTGGAAATAACGATCACTCCGCAGGACACACCCGAAGGACTGAACACAGTTATCGAAGCTTACGAAAGGGCTCTGAAGGCGCAAATACCCTTCTCGTAGCAGAGAGTTTGCTGGCTGTTACCGCGCGCCTGCCCTGATCTCTAGATTGACGCATCCTCGAAAACTCAACCGAACACACAGGAGAAGTGAACGTGGGCAGTTCCGGTTCTGCCCCTATGACGTTTACTATGGGCTTTGCGTCGCGGCGGAGAGCATTGAGATCTTACGGCAAATGTAACAGCGCACGCCTGTGCTTTCTGCGACGGCAAAAGGTTTTATTTCATGAGTGCACTCGCGATTCGAGTACGACTGTGCGGTGCCTGCCGGGGCTGAACTGAACCACTACTGTAGTTCTGAGCCGCCTTCGTGAGGAGATTTGCTCCTTGAGCGTGCGAACGGCAGCTCCAGCCAGACGCGTTAGCAATTTGCTCGATAGCATGTGAACCGAGGTGCCGGTAACTCTCAAATTGCGATTCGTTGAAGAACTGGTTTGCCGTGGATTCGTGAGGGAAGGAAGGGTGCGAGAATGAATAGGCTTGAATATCCGGAGGCTCAGTGCCGTTCAGCCCGGCTTTTATATAGACCAGCGTACCATTCGGAGCTTTCCATCCATCCGGGGCCTTATCGACCGAGCTATAAACGATCGTACCGACGGCACAGTAACGATTAGCCGGCTGCTGGCCTTTGGTCATTCGCATCCCCTCCGAAAACGAGATCGGAATGCCGAGATCAATTTCAATTTTGCGTAAGGCGTTTCCAAGGTCCTCGAAATGGCACTCGGGATCTGCTGTCGCGTCCACCACGATGATGGTCCTGCAGCGCCTCATCACCATTTCGTACAAGCCGAGATTTTCAAAATGCCCGCCATCGGTGAGCTCCACCCAGCAATCATCATCATTCGTCAATCCCAGGGCCTCGCGCATTAGCGGCCATAGACCGAAAGAGGGACTGTTTTGACCGAGGAACCGGCGTCCTGCGGGAGTTAGATTACCATCTGTGCCAGCGCGCCCCGGGTTCGGCACCCACCACCCGAGCCGCGCGTTAAATATTGTCATGAGCAACGTCACGAGCGGAGATGAATGGTAACCCATGTTCGGGTTAAATGCGGCTCCGCTAATCGCCATTGCCGTCGCCAGGGTTACGCCTTGTTGCCCCGCGTAGATCTTCGTCGAGGCGTACCCGCGCCGCCAGCTTCCGCAGTGCAGGGGGCTGAAGCTAAAAGGCTCGGCTTTGCGTTGCCGCCAGGCAAGATTCTTGGTCGCTACGAGGTTGAGGGTTGTATTGATCACGTGCAAGGGCACGCCTCGCTCGTACGGCAAATCCTTTTCGTGCAGGCGGCTATCCTCCGGATCGAAGTGGGTGAACGGATCAGGCCTTCGCTCCAGATTCGACGCGCCGAGGAACGCTCTCGCCAGCCGCATCCGATACATGCCATGTAACGAAAAGGTATTGATATCGATCGCCCAATTTGCCAGGCACGCGACTAGGGCGCACACGGCGATCACCGCGCCGGTCGTGAGGAGCTCGCGTGGTGCTATCTCTCGCGGGATACTCCAATGCACGAGCCACTGTTCAAGCCTGGCAAGGCCTAAGAATATAAACGCCAGGGCTGCCGCACTTGCCAGCGGCACGAGTAAATTGTGTTTCAAGAGAAACTTGCCCAACGCGCCGAGCTGTCCCGTTTTCGCCGTTCCGGTTCCCGCCGCCGTGGCCTGGCTCCATCCCAGCAAGCTCGTCAGAACCCCTAGGGGCGCGCCTGCAAAGCTTAAACCGCGCGCCCAGCCACTCGGCGCATAGAGAACGGCGCCATGTGCAGCAACCCACCCCGCCACCAACATGAAGATGAAGCCGCCGGCGCGGGCCCACCACTCGCGAGCCTCTTCCTGTTCGTAATCACCCAGCAGCCCCGAAAGCAGGGAGGAGCCGAACATCAGAATTGCGCCAACAGCCGGCGCCGCGAGGATCAGGACAAGCCGGTAATCACCGCGACCGTGGGCGTCGCCGAGCCTGCGAAGCCAGTAAGCCGACAGCCAGAGGAGCCCTACCGTGGCGCCCGCTACCGCAGCCGTTGCAACAACAAACATCGCAAGCTGGCCCAATCTCCGCCACACGGAATACTTCTTTGTCGTGCTGGATGCCTCGGGGTCATCACAATACCGTCGCCAAATAGACCGTGCTACTACGGTGAAGCTAATTAAGGCAAAAGCGATCACGATGACGCCTGGTTTGCTGGCGAGCTCAAAACGGTACTGCCATTCGCTCTTCAACTCTTCCACCAACCACGACTCAGAAATCAGGAATATTCCGGCTGCTAATAAAGCGAGCGTCAAATGATCTTTTCGCAATTCAGGCGGCACTCGGTCTGCCTCGTCGCCCAGCGGCCGGCAGACTCCGGCAAACATAGCGCAAGCCAGGAGGCTGATTTCGCCTGCGATGAGAAGAACAGGTGCTATAGGAAATCCCCAATTGGCCAGTGAGGAGACAAGGTCGTAGGAAAACAGAGGCAGAGCCAATAAAGCCGCAAAGACCGGGAGCAGCATGACCCACGTCACGAACAAATTCCGCCCTACAATTGCGGCCAGCGTGAACGAGTCAAGCGTGAGGCCCAGCTTGGGAGCGAGAAACGAGGTGTAATCCCTCAGGTGTCGAACGGGTTGTGGCTCAGGGTCACCGGAAGGAACATCGGCGTTGCCGGCAAGTGCGTCGACAGCATTCGTGAACCGGTTGCGTTTCTGAGCCTGATTGTGAACGGACGGAAGCTCGGGGTTGGCGGCTGGGCCGATGGCTCCCGCGGACGGATTCCGCCGCCCTGCATCATCGACCCTGCTCACCCAAGCCATTAGCCAGCTTCCGATATACCCCCCGCCCGAGACGGTTGACAGATAATCGAGATTGTCCAAAAGGGCGTTGGCCGCGTTCGCGCCCGTCCTGCGGCTGAAGCGGGCTAGCCCTTCGAGCACTCCCAGGCAAAATCCTGCGCTCCTTATGCCTCCGCCCGAAAGGCAAAGGGCCGAGCCTTCGAGCGCGTGGATGATCTTCTTAAGAGGAACGTCGGCTTCGTGGCAACTTCGCTCCTCATCCGCAAAGTCTCGAGCCTGGTCCTTCGCAATCTGGAGGGCTTTGTAGGCATCCTCAGACGCCTTAATTTGCCTTTTGAGCTTTTCAATCGCCGAGCCCGAACCCGAGCCGTTCGGGATAAATTGTTCAACGGCCAATTTGAGCTCGGCCGGCCGCCGGTGGAGGTATTCATCAAAAACAATGCGGAAAGGGACAACGTGGGGCCAGCTCTTCCGGAACTGAGTAGGAAATAACGGGCTGTGCTGAGGTTCCGCCCGGGCGGGGGAGGAGAAGACGCGTCGCAGGAAGGACAAAGCTTTCACAGATGCATTCGGGTTCGTCTTCTTTTCACGGATAACAGAATTGTCCATGGTCAGTTCCCCGGCGCGAGAACCGTTTTGAAGCTCAGATCACTGAAGCACGCCGTTCCGCCACTCGCATAGCATTCGACCATCCGGCGATTGAATTCTCGCAGGCGCGAGCCCCCGCCCAGATCGCTCAGAGAAACGGCGTTCCTCACGCGGCAAGGAGGGACGGGATGTTTCGGATCGACGCTGATGCTGCAAGTCGGGTGCTTCGCCGGGTCATCGAAGGGCTCAAGGACGAGATCCGCACGAAAACGTAGACCATTCGCGAGATCGGTTGCGGTGGGCATCACCACTGCGCTCAGTATGGCTGTGCTCGTCTGATAGCTCTCCGCGGGCTTTAACGGCCATCCGATCAACGTTCCAATATAGGGAAGCTCAACGGCGGGCGGCAGCAGCGGGATCTTTTCCCGACCCGCGCGTAGAATTGCCGCCGTTGAGGAGATCTCGAACAATTTCAACGAATCTACGCGCACGTGTGTTGTGACTTCGCTTGTGGCAATCCGTGACAGATCCGGTCCAGACGTTTTGCCCGCCGCCGAATCACTCCAGCGCGCCGGCGGGGCCGACTCGTCTGCACGAAAAGTCACGTCCATCTCTGCAGACGAAGCATTGGCCAGGCTGCGCGGCTGCACCTGAATGCTCAGCGAGCGCCCAATCTGCGCCTCGCTGGTCTGGTAACTTTGCAACGCGGCGGCCAGCACCTGGTACTCGTTTCCGGTGAGATTTCTTAGGACGCCAGGGGGGCCTGTTGAGGCACTCGCCAGGTTCGACAGGATGGTGCTTAATTCTGGTGCTGAACTGATGTTAAGAAAGCTCTGTGATGTGGTGATGGCCGAGCTGGTGTTGCCGGAAATAGTCCGCACGGAGATGACGCCGCTGTAGACGAGATTCTTTTCGCTGATCAAGCTTTTCGTTTCATAAGCCATCCGGCTCTGCCAATAAATCTGGAAGGTAGCGATATCGCGGTTAAAGGCATCCATCAGCGGTTCCATCGCTCGATTGAGGCTTGATGCGCTCTGGGTCAGATCGTAGGCCGTGAATTCAAGCGGGTACATCTGGCTCATTTTGTAGTTGAACAGAAAGTCTGCCAGCGCTGCGCGGGTGATTCCGACCGCACCGTTTGCAGGGTCCAGGTAAGTGTTTGCGCTTTTGCGGAAACACTCCAGAAACAAGTGTGGTTGGTCCGGGGGTGTGGTATATGCGTTGATATCCGCTAAATCGCGCTGATCGCACGAGGGGTTCGCCGGCGGAGAGTCTACGTTGAGCCTCTTTGCCAGCTCTCTCTGCTCGCTATTTGAGAGTGAGGGAAGGCTCAGGCTCGGCGCCACGCATGCTGGATTTTCGGCACGTTGGAATTCCACAAAATCGACTGCTTTGCTAATTTGCCCGCACGGATCTTTGGCCGCGATGAACGTAAGCAGCAAATCCGTGAGCCCCGGCTGCGGCGATTCGCCGAACAGGCCCGTGTAACCGAGGCAATATTGCCCCGGCAAACAGAAGTCGGCGCTGGGTGGCGGGTTTGGGTCAGTCTCGCCCGTTCCGCCGATGATTCGGGCAAGCGCATTAGGGGCTGGGGTGTTCTCTGCAAGCGGGTCATAAGCCTTTCGTTGCCTGATGTAATTCGTGAAGTCCTGGTCGTAAAATCCTGCCACGCCCTCGGATTGAATCTCTTTGCTCACCGCCCTCCATCCCGTCAGAATGGCCTCTTGCAATTCATCATTTTGCTCATTCACAAAGTTAGCGACGAGATTTCGGAATTCGACCGAGTTTCTTGCGCTTTTGGACGAGCTCTGGAACACCCATCCGTTGATGAGCATCTGCGGGCGTGGCAGGTCCAAGGCGGCCAGGATGCGCTGCCGTTCAGCGATCTGCCCCCCGTCCGTGGTGCTGGGGAAAACCACCACATCGTCACCTGGATGCCCGAGCGGCAAACTGACTGCGGGACTGCTGGACGGGGCCGAGGCGCTCGGAGATGCTCCCTGGCTGTTCGCCGGCGAGCCTTGTGCGTTCTGCTGTGCCGCGCTTGCGCCAGATGATCCGTTGCCCTGCCCGGAGCTTCGAGACCCGCTGCTGTTGCTTCCTGTCCCTGCCCCGGAACTGCTCGTTTTGGGCGCACTGTTCTGGGTCGCCGGCCCGGCGGCTCCAGCCATAGCGTTTCCATTCCCACTCCCACCTGCCTGGCCCTGATTGCCACCACCCGCGGAGGGAGCCAGCGCGGTGGCGCTCAAGGCCGTCGCCGCGTCGCTGGCGGCGATCTGATAAGTCCGATAGACGGGACTTTTCTGGGTAACAGATCGTGCAATCTCCCCCGCCGTCTTGAAAAACTTGGTCCACTGGCCGCATGTAGCTGGAAACGGACCGGACCCCGTGACGATGACGCTGGTGCTCGTCAACGGCTGAATGGAGAAGGCGCTCCCGGCGGCATTCTGCAGTGCGGTTACCGCATTGCCTCCTGCGAGCCTGGTCTCAGGGAACCGGAGCTCGACCCGGACAGGTGGGATCAGGGTCGGGTCAGAGATTAGAAGATTCAGGTAGGCTCCGATTTCAGTTGTCAGAGTTTTCAGCTTGGTGGGAGAATTCTGTGAGCTGGAGCTAGAAATAATCAGAGTATCGCCGGCGGCGCTTAACGAATAAGGAGGTTGCGGCATAAGGTTGGCTGCCAGGAACTCCGCGAGACTCGCCAAGACGGCCACATTGTCCGCAAGCGTGTGGGCGAGCACCGGGCACGAGTGGCTGCTAGGGCCCACATAGGCTGGCAACGGAAAGGCCGGATTGTTCGAGCAGAAGGCCTTCCCGATTGTGCACGTCATTACGATGTTCAAGTTCAGGCCCGCGGGTTGAGGCGTTTTTTGATTCGATTGTGCCTTCTGCTGGGTGCTCTTATTGATTGAAACCGAGATGCTGTACTGCTGGGGCTTGTTCGTCTTGGATCGAGCCGGCTGTTGAGGCGGCGACGGCTGCACGTCGTTTGATGGGCTTGGTGCTGGGGCCTTTTGCCCCTGCTGCGCACGCGCCACCCCGGAGCCGAGCACGACGACAAGCACGAGGCTAACGCACAACAACGCAAGACCTTGCTTTGTGCTAGTCAGCCCCGCCAGGGCTGCCTTCTCTCTGTTCTTCACAACCCATCTCCATTTCCTGCCCCTCGCAGGTTCAGCGGACCCTTCAGTCGACGCGAATGAATCCTTAGAGCCTTGAGACCTTATCCTGAAGAGTTGGGGACTGATAGTTACTGGTAGGAATGTAACTATTCGTTATCCTAGACGGCGAGCATGCCGAGTAGGCCGCTCCGTACTCGAAATTGCCCCCCACAATCTCCCCCTTATCCGGCTCAACTTCCCGGGGCTAGTCTTTAAAGGAATCCATAGCGACTGAGGTAAGAACTATGGATGATGAGCGTATATCACCCCTGGTAAGTGAATGTCAAGCAACATTTGTTTGAATACCTCAATAGCGGGGAAATAACAGCAGGAATCGCTAATAATCGTGCTCTAAGTTCAAGGGCAAATGGATATACCGCCCGAAAGGGGCTAATGGATTCAATCGCCTCCGCCATTCTTCTTTCGTTCGCTTTGATGCCGGCGCCCGCGACTTCCGGCCAAGGATCGGCTCCGACGCGCCGGACGCGGCTGAGTGGCTCGCGCGAACGTGAGCTCCCTAACTAATCCCTAAAGTGAACGAATGCCCGGACCGTGATACGATACGGTTCGCAAAATGACCTGTCCTCGGTGTAGAGTGAAGCTGGTTCTCGCAATGGAGACCCAGCCCTTCTGTGCATATGGCGGCCAGTCCCCAAACGACCTACGTAATCGAGAACGTGTCCCTTAACTGCGCCGGTGGTATCACGACCTTTCAGACTTGAAAAGAAGAGAGGCATGAATGAGGGTGTACTTGGCAGGACCGCTGTTCAGTGCGGCTGACCGCGAATTCAATGCTCGCCTTAAAGAAATCTTGGAAGGGGCGGGACACGAGGTATGGTTACCACAGGAAAGAGAGCCCACGAATCGTAATGCTCGTGACATCTTTCTCAAAGACATGGAAGGCATTCATTGGGCCGAGGTTGTGGTGGCAAATATGGACGGCCCGGACCCTGACAGCGGGACATGCTGGGAAGTCGGATATGCCTACCAAAAGCTCCCCGTTGTCGTGTTTCGCACAGACTTCCGTGCCGCTGATGACCCCGCAGTAGCCCCTTACAACCTGATGCTTACCGAAAGCGCAACGAAGCAGATCAGCGCGCCCTTTGCTACTTTGGATGGAATTGGAGCAAAAATCATAGAAGCTCTGAAGGAAGTAAATCAGGATAACTGCAATCCCATATCAGTGTAGCCAAACCCAAGCCGAGGACAGCACGGTTACGAAAGGAGTGTCGAACCGACGTAAACATGTCAGATGCCATCATGTCGAGAGTCATTGAGCTGGCGCTGGAAAATGCACGAACCGGTACAGGTGGGCCTTTTGCCGCCCTGGTTCTGAAGGAGGGTAAGATCGTCGGTACCGGAACGAATCGGGTCACCTCGGCCAACGATCCCACAGCACACGCGGAGATCGTCGCCATAAGAGATGCTTGCACCACGCTGAAGACTTTTCAACTTACCAACTGCGAAGTCTATTCCAACTGTGAGCCTTGCCCGATGTGCATGGGGGCACTTTATTGGGCTAGACCTGCCCGGATCTTTTACGCTGCCACTCGCAATGACGCGGCGGATATCGGATTCTCTGATGCGTTCATCTATGATCAGCTAAAGCTTCGAATCAGCGACCGTTCCCTTCCGATGTTGCAGCTGATGCGGGAGCAAGCGCTTGAAGCGTTCCGGTACTGGAAACAAAAGCCGAACAAGATACTTTATTGACGCTTGCAAGTGGTGAGCCTGGCTGGAATACAGCGACGCCTCACCCATCCGCAAGAGCGCCTCGTTTCGCGTGAAATGGCAGGATTAGACTACGTGGCCACAGCACGGTCAGCGAGCTGTTCAACCGGAAGATAGTCATGCTTGCCCTTAAAGCGGATACGAATATCGACCGGAAGATCACCGACTCGGTCCAAGAGTTGGCTCATCTCAGGACTGATTGCACACAACGTGCCCACTAGGTGACTGGCTGCCTCGAAATCACCGCGCTCCTGAATACCGACAATTTCTGAAACCAAGCGGATCAAAGATTTGCGAGCCTTTTCGTGATCCACCAACACCCTGGCCGGTACAGAGCGGAGCGCGATTCCGCCGTCGTGCAGGAGAAAGTTGAATTGCATGGCGTTAGCGCCGCCATGCGCCGTACTCAGGCCGAACCGGATGGCGCGAAGGAGTCCTGCCACATATGTTTCGAGGAAGGCCCGGGCATCGGACTCGTTGCTTCGATTGAGAACGAAGCAGGCAGCTAGGGTATCAGCCTTCGCCTCTTCCAGGACTGAATGGTGCTGCCTCAGAGAACGATTGACGGTGCTCAGTTCGCCGTCCTTGGTGATTCGGTGGGGTCCAATCGAGTGCGAGATCTCGTGGAGGAGTATGTGATCGGAGAAACAACACAAAGCAAGATTTTCATCTTTGAGTGGTCGATCAAGCACTCGCTGATGAAGCTGCCAGTCTACCAATCGGAACTTGGCTTCCAGAACGTTCTTCAAAATCACCTGCCTGCATCCGACCTCTTCGATAATGCGTTCGTCATTGGGAAGGTTGAAAGCGATGGCAGGAATCGCCTTGCGGGCATCTCCACCCGCATATACTAGGTTAGCCACCGACAGCGCTACGCGGGTAGTTTCGATGTTCAGTCGCCTTCCTGTCTCTTGCTCAAGGCGGCGGCACAGGGACGGGAGTTCCTCATGGAAGTGCTCGACCTTGGCGGATTCGGCTAGGTCACGCGCTAGGATCATCGCTTCATAGGACGCCTTGAAGCCTAGCAGCCGGTCTTCGTAGACCTCGTACGGTCCGATCACCAGATCCAAGGGATTATCTTCAAGGCCGACCCACACCGCTTCGCTAGCGTAATAGTCGTCGGTCAGCAGGTCCTTCGCCCTTTGGACCAGGAACACTCGAAAGTCTCCGTGTCTCTCGTAATGACTGGCCTCGGCAAGAATCTTACTGATGGCAATCACCTGCTCCTGATAAGCTTTATGGTAGGGGACTGCTACGAGGTTCGAGCCGTCGACCCGCTTGATCAACGTGTAGGGTGACTCGAAAGAAACCTTGCGATCCGGGTGCTTCCGAACGTATGCGGTGAACTCCTCGCGGCTCAAATCGGGAGGATAAAATCCGGCTCCAAGCGGTTTTGGGCCAACCGGAAGCAATGGGGAATCGTTGTCCATCCGATCATAGGGTCCCCGGTGGAAGAGTATCATTTCCTTTAGTTCGTGATCGTCGCCTGCTAATTCCAGCAACTCGGGCGCGCTCGCACGCGGCGAAGTTTGGCGCCAGAAGAGCTGATCTGCCACGTCTGCCGCCTCTATGAGAAGGTTCATTTCTTGAATGCTAGCCTCAGCGGGCCGGAATTGCGCCGGGTCGAAGTCGACCATCGCGAGCGCTCTGAACCTCTGTTTGGAAGCATCTAACGACTTGTTCATCCTAATTCTGTGCCCGTGGACTCAGCTCAAGAACGCATAGAGGTTTGGGCCTCTTCAGCGCTCAACAGCCCGCACACTCCCAATCTCGAGTTAACACCTCGTTTGAGTTATCGGCAAATTTCGATACCACATACGTCCCTCGTACACGGCACCAGTCCTTATTCACGGGATCGTCAGCGAACCATGTGGGGTGCGTGGTCTCAGTTTACCCCGACAGAAGATGCGCGGCGGCGAGTAGATTTCCTCACGGCACGCAACAATATCACCTGGCTGGAAGAGACGTGCCCCGGAACCGTTCTATTGTCCGAAGGTCGTCTTCGTGAGATCGATGTCCCGCAGCGATGGCTCCATGGAGTACATCCCGCTACCATGCTCCTTCCATCCGCCCCCACCCTGCAAGAGGTCATCAACTTTGCCAAGGCCGTCGGGGAATGCTGGTCTGCTGCTTTCGACGCGGGGAAGCCTCCAAGGAATTAGGTTCCAGATTCGATTGACGGCGTTTTGGCACAGCGACTCGAGTTCGCTCATTAGCCGTCTGTGGTCATCCTCATCGGAATGTAGTCTTCGAAGGAAAGATGATGCGCATGTCGAGCCGATATTCATAACCCCCACAGTTTGGCGTCTACGGTCGAAACGAAGTGAGTCACCATCCAGACGAGAGCGTTTATCACTTTCCTTTCGGCTGAACACGTCTCGCGCAGTTGCCGCAAACAGAGGATGATCCAAGGGGATTGAAATGAGGACCTGATGCTCTTTGGCAGGAGGTCCAAAAGGCACGTAGTAACTAAATTGCTCGCTGAGCTCTCCTTTAACGTACATGTAAATTTGGCCGGTCTTGAAGCAGGTCCCAGCATTACCCACACCGGGCGGCAGGGCGAGCTCGAAATACAGCCGCTCGATCTCAGGGTCCTCCCTCCAATCACCTTCGACAACCCTTATTCTTTTGTCTCCCTCGTCGTAGCTCATCAGCGAGACCTCAAAAATCTCATCACCCTCACCACAAGGAAACTGCTTGTGACAAGCGTCGAACAACATAGCAAGTTCTTTCTTCACCTGGTCGACGAGTTCGTCGGGTTGGCTGCCTTGACCTCGCCGGCTCTCGCGACAACGCATGAGTCGTCGACAAAAGCTTTGAGCCTCCGCTTCCAGCCAATCCGGGAGGATGGTTTGGCTGGCCTTGGGCACAATCCAGTTAATGGCATACGCGGACCCGACAGGCGGATATTCCAGCTTAAGCTCCCAGGACTTGTTCCCACCTCGATGCAACCACCGGCGCTTGTCGCTCTCCCTCAGAGAAGTGTCACGTTTCCATCTTTCAGCCGCCTCCCGTTTCCTCAGGGTTCCATGTTCCTCAACCAGTTCTTTCTGCTCGAGACCCGGGTTCAGGAACACGTCCAGCCGGGGGTTCCCACGAATCGTTGGCGGCAAATGCAGCTTCATCTCGACTTGCTTGACAGGAAACCACACGTCGGTTGACATGTATTCCTCGCCCTGCAAGAGTTCATCGGCAAGATTCTTCTGTGGCTTGCCAGGTGGGTACAGGAGAGAGAAGTCACGGTCTGACATGGCACATGCATTGACGATATTATAGCGGATACTGAAAGTCAGCTTGTCCTTTGGGCCCGCCACGTCACGGTTGAAACACACTTTTCCGTTTTGATCTTGTAGCTCCCTAATCTTCTCCTCGGGGGTTGCATTCTCATGAAGCTTATCAGGCAGCTGCCAGTACATGCCCTCCCGGCGCGCGTCGATATCCAGAGGGAGATTGCGTATCAGGCCATCCGTCCTGATGTGATGTTCGAAAGCACGCAAGCGGCGCTTCGTCTGTAGCCCGACGACCCCGTAGGTAACCTCTACTCGCCCGTCCGAATGAATCTGGTGGTCAACAAGTAACTTCTGCGCAAACAGCTTGTATCGGCGCTGATTCTGACGGAAGGCCTTTTCCCTAGCTTCGGGAGAGCAAATTTCAACATAAAGTCCCCGTTGGGGGCGGCGAAACTTACCCGCTTCCGGCTTCCGCCCACGGGTCCTGGTAGACTCTGCAGACCGCACCACCTCCTCGAGATGCGTATGAGCGCGTTCGCCCGCGGCCTCGACAGCCGGCAACTGCCGTTTGTTGAGCACATCGCGCAGGAAGTCCGCGTCGTCACCGCCACCGAGGTAATCCATGAGCTTGTTTGTCAGCGGGCCGGTCCTTTCGGGCTCTGCGGGTCGCGTGACCTCGTCGGGATGCTCAATGTGTTCGAGCGTCCCGCGGAGGAAGCCCGCTTCTTCACCTTCGCCGAAGTGCCGCAGGAGATTGTTTATGAGCCTCCGGAGCAAATCTGTGTCATCCGGCTTGACCTGCCCATAGCCGCCAAACACCGCAATCACCCGCACAGCCGTCTCCCGCATCGACCCGTCGAGATTGAGCCTCGGGAAGACGCTGCCCTTGCGCGGCGAACCAGCGAGGACTTCGGTCATGAAGGGAATGCGGCCCTGAACAGAGGCCCATGGGTCGATTTGGCTCAGGATGTCGGCGAGCCCGTCAGAGTCAATGGTCATCGCTACCTCACTACTCGTTCGTAGATCTGCGGCGCGGCCTCGCGCAGGTCGTTCAGGATTGCCGACATCCGAATGCCCTCATTGCGAAGGTAGCGGCGCTTGGTGGCCGGTTCGGGAAGGCTACCCCCAGAGTGATGGATTGCCACCACATGGAAGTCATCGCTCAGTACCGGCGAGCCAGAGGAGCCGGGCTCGGTGCTGGTGGTATACTGCACAACATTTTGGTCCACATATTCAACGAAGTTGTTCATGAGCGAGATCTTCTTGTAATCACCGCCGGGATGCTGAATGATGGTCAACCGGCCGTCACGCTTGACGTTATCGGGGCGAAGGGTCAACGGTGTGATCCCCTTCGGCACGTCCGTAAGCTGCACGACGGTGAAATCGAGTTCGCCCGGCGCGGCGTTGTGAGGCGCCATGGGGCTAGTGCGGAAGAGGCCTCCACCGCGAGCCCGGGCAGAAGCTACGGGTAGCGCTTTTCCGGTGCGATCGAGCTGATAGTTGAACTGAAAGGAGCACTTCTCTGTCGCTTTTTCGGTGCTGATAACATGATGGTTGGTCATCAACAGGTCGCTGGCAATCAGGAATCCACTGCCGAGGCCGTCCGGACCGCTGATGCGGGCGACAGCACGGGAGAGATCCACCAGCACTTCCAACATGTAGATATCCCGGAGGGTGTTCTCGCCGATGATCTTCTCGGCCACGCCTTCCTCGGTCTCCCGGCCGCGCCAGCCGGCGACGTTGTGTGCGGCAACGGGAGGGGTGTCCAACAGATATCTCTCGAGCACGGCCCGCAGGAAATCCGCGTCGACGCCGCCTCCGAGATAAGCGATGAGCTTGTTGATCAGAACGCCGAGTGACTCGCGGCCCGGCTGGTCCTGCCCAAACGTGCTCAGCCGCTGAACCACCCGCACCGACGTTCCGCGCGGGGTGCCGTCGAGGTCCAGTTGCGGCAGGATATCAGCCTTGCGCGGGGACCCAGCGAAAACATCTGCCATGAAGTCGATCCGGCCACGAACTGTCTGCCACTCGCCGTGTTGGCTCAGGATGCCGACAAGCCGGTCAAAATCGGCCTGCGGTAATTGGATGGCCATTTTCCGCCTCCTCTCGACAGCACGCTATCGCCGCTACTTCCGTTCCTGTTAATTCTCCACACGGGTCTTGTGTACCAACTTCGTAGAGATCAGGCGGGCAACCTTCCCGTCAACCAGAAGATCATTCGAATTTCGTCGGGCCTCTTCAGCTTCAGCTGTCTTGCTGCGCAGACTACGCAGCGGTTCCCCAAATAGAGATCGCAGAGAGTATTACTCCTCATACCGGGTGATGCTGAACACGAAATAGTTGTAGGGGATCCCAGAAGAAGGCATCGCTTTGCTTACAATACCGCCAACTGCGGCGTCAAACCGCCAATCATTCCAATTGATGGCGCCTTCCTCAGGCACTTGGACCACGATGTAATCGCCCACGGCCAGCCGCGCGCCCATTGCCACGGATGTGAAATCCAGCCCCAAATATATCTCTTCAACGGCGACGTTCTTATTCCGATTTGCCACCATATTGGCCAGGCCCATCGCCATTTCGGTGAAGGGCTTCAGAACGGGCTGCGCCGTGGTCAGGAGGTTCAGCCCCGTGGTGAACGGAGCTGAGTTAAGAAACCCCAGCATTCTCTCGTCCGACTCGTTCTTCACATTGATGGTTGCTGCTTGAAAAGCGACGCCCAGGGTACCTACATTCAGGCCGATGAAAATCGGGTATCCCAGCACCCCCGCCTGTTGTCCTCCCTGGACCCTATACGTCTGGTTGAAACCGACTGGTTCGGGCGCATTTCGCAATTGGTTTTGCGCCTTGAACGTCAACATCACATAATGCATGCCCGAGCCGGGGTAGGCGTACACTCGCAGCCGTTGGAGATGAACATTGATCCTTTTCTTTTTGAGCGTGTCGTCGGCCGAGACAGTGCCTATCGGCTGAATCGGGTGCGCGCCTGCGGACCCGGGCTCGTTTGGCGCCATGTACCCAATCTGGTGCGCGGTATACTGCCAGGGTTTCGGCTTGCCCCACCCGAAGATTTCCTCTGTGCCGGGCCGCACGAAATCGTGGCGCATGTCTTCCGCCGCCCCACAATCTCCCATTTCTTCCAACAGCGTGGCGGCTGCAGCTGGGTCCATTTCAGCGATGAGGGGGGCATTAAGCAACCTCGCAGGGCGCGACATCTTGGTAATTTCTCCTTAGCTTGAGTTGGGCCATTCTAGTCGATAATTACAAAGCTGGGGAGTATCTAGACGAGTAACCGGTTGTTGTATGATGAATAACGTCGCGGGACGAGCACGCACTCCACCTTCCTGATTCTGAACAGCAAACAGAGCAGAGGACCGGGAAGCGCGGTAGCCCAGCACCAATCACCGCTTGGCGACCAGAACCAATGAGATCCTACTTCGGCCAGCATGCACCGAACGCGGCCTCGCTGCACCCCGTTCTAACTGAATCGATTGTGACGCGACGCTAGCGAGCGCCGCCACCTGGCCGCTTCGGTTGTTCGACGCGGACTGCCGCGCCTGTCACGGGACCCATCTTGCTGCTTCGCGCTGTACTCGGCACTGAGGAGCTTTAGCACTGCGGCCATTAGCGGGTAGTTTTTACCACAGTGAGGGCTTATGTGGGCTAGCAGACTAGTTGATGAGATGTCGTATGCTGTTGCTGCTCTGTGGGTTAGTTGGTGGACCTGGAGGGGTTCGAACCCTCGACCTCATGACTGCCAGTCATGCGCGCTCCCAACTGCGCCACAGGCCCAGCTTGATATCGATCATTTCCAAGTATCCTGGTTTTAGCACGCCTCGCCACAAAAGTCAATGAAACCGCGCCTTTCACGTTTGTGTAGCCGGTTGGCAGTTCACGAGCCGGGGATGAATGGAAATAGATCGGGCTGCGATGATTCGCGGTCTCCCGCTGCCACAGCCTCCTCCGACTCGAACGCGGAAGGCGGCGATGACTCCGCATTTTCTTCGCCTGGTACGAGGAAAAGGTTGGATTCCACGCCGTGCTGGCGCGTGTAAAGCTCAAAATAGCGGCCGCCCAAGCCATACAGCGAGGCATGCGTGCCGCGCTCAATGATGCGACCGTCCTCCACCACCAGGATCTGGTCCGCTTTGCGGATGGTTGAAAGACGGTGAGCGATCACGAACGTGGTTCTGCCCTGCATGAGGTAGGAAAGGCCTTCCTGAATCTGGGCTTCAGATTCGGAATCGAGGCTCGATGTGGCTTCATCCAGAATCAGGATGCGCGGGTTGGCGAGAATCGCGCGAGCGATCGAAACGCGCTGGCGCTGGCCGCCTGAAAGCTTCACGCCACGCTCGCCGACGACAGTTTCATAGCGCTCGTCGAAGCGCTCCGCGAATTCATCGACGCGCGCAATGCGGCAAGCGCGCAGGATTTCTTCTTCACTCGCATCTGGACGCGAGAAGGCGACGTTTTCCCGAATGGTGCCGTCAAACAGAAAAGACTCTTGCAGCACCACGCCAAGCTGGGTGCGATAACAATCCAGTCGAACCTCGCTCAAATCGACGTCATCCATGTAAATCCGGCCTGAACCCGGAACATAAAAGGCACAGATGAGCCCGATGAGAGTGGACTTGCCGGAGCCGGAGGGGCCCACCAGGGCGGTGACGGGTCCCGGCGCGGCTTCAAAGCTGACGTCGCGCAAGACTGGTTTGCGCGCCGCGTAGGAGAAGGAAACAGCCTCAAAGCGGACCGCGCCATCAATCGAATCCAGCCGAATGGTCCTTTTGGGATCGGCATCTTCTGGCTGCTCGGCCAGCACTTCGCGGGTGCGCTCGAGCCCCGCCATCGCCTCGCTCAGTTGTGTGCCCACGCCAACAATCTGGATGACGGGGGCGACGAGGAGCCCGAGGAAAAGGGTGTAGGTGACGAAGGTTCCCTCTGTCATCCGCCCGGCCAGGTACTCGTGCGCGCCAAGATACATCACGAGAGCCCCTACGACGCCCACTAGCATCGTCGAGGCCAGCCCCATGTAAGACGTGGCGTCCAGCGTGCGGAGGACGTTATCAAGCAACCGCCCGGCGCCGCCAAAGAAGACCGCCCGCTCGCGCTCTTCCTGGTGATATCCCTTTACAACACGGACGCCGCCCAGCGATTCGGTGAGCCGTCCAGTGACTTCGGCGTTGATCTTGCGCCGCTCGCGGAAAATAGGCCGGATCACGACAAACGCCTTGCGCATAGTCAGAGCGAAGATGACGAGAATTCCAACCGCGAGCACCGTCATCCTAGGGCTGATACTCAGAAGAACGGCGAGCGCGAAAAGAGAGGTCATCAGGCCGCCGGCAAACTGGACGAGGCCCGTGCCCAGCAGGTTCCGTAACCCTTCAACGTCGGTCATGATGCGCGCCACGAGCGTGCCGGTCTTGTTCGAATCGTAATAGGCGACAGGAAGGCGCGCCACGTGCGATTGCACGCGGACGCGCAGGCTCGTAATCAGCCGCTGAGCTTCCTTGGAAAGCACCTGCGTAAGTCCAAAGGAGGTAACACCCTTCACCGCCGTTGCGGCCAGGACGGCAGCAATGATAGGGACAAGAAGACGGACGTGGCGGGCACGCATGACGTCGTCAATCAGGTATTTAGAAGAGTAGGGAAGCACCAGCCCGGCGATGCGGTTCACAGCCATCAGGACAAAGCCTATGGCAATGTGGATGCGGCGCGGCCGAAGGAACTCCCAGACGTCGGGAAGCATCTCCCACCAGCGGGGAGAATTCTCTGCCTTCGGGACGGCGGAACGGCGCGAAGCTATTTCCTCCATGGATTTAAGATTCGCAAGCTACCTTAAAGGATGCGACAAGTTCATCGCCATCAGCGCAAACGACCCGGCAATCACAATGACGGCGATGATCGCCAGGGTGTTCCAGAGGGTTTCGGTGGCGCGCGTCCGGGGTTCGCCGGTGGAAACAAGATAGCCCAGCAGCAGCCCGGAAAGGAAACCGCCCGCGTGTGCGGCATTATCAATGGAGAACATGGGAAGCAGACTGAAAATGACAATGTAGATTACCCATCGCCAAAGCTGCCGGCGGAGTTCCTTACCCATGGAGCCGAGGTGGTAGCTGGCGCCAATCAGGATGCCGATGAGCCCCATAATGGCTCCGGAAGCTCCGATCGAAAGGCCGAACGGGTGCCATAAGGCGCTGACGACATACCCGAAGACTCCGGTGGCCAGATAAAACACCACGTACTTGGCACTGCCAAAAAGGTCTTCCACCATTGGCCCGACATCAATGAGGCACCACAGGTTAAACCCGATGTGAATTAAGCCCGCGTGCAGGAAAATCGCCGTGACCAAGCGCCAGTATTGGCCAACGAAAATCCAGGGGCCCTTGGCGCCCAGGCGCGCGAGAACCTCGGTGGCAATGCCGCCGAGCGCCGGCGCCGGCTGCGTGGTGGCGGCGGCCAGGCGCTGCGTCATAATCCAGGAGATGATGTACATGAGCACCGTGAAGCCGATGACGACGGAATTGGCGGTGCTCGGAACCGGGATAATCCCCCCCATCACGCGGCCAGGCGTGGAACTGGGCCGCGACCGCGCGCCGCCGGTACGCGCGCCACACAGCGGACATACCGAGGCGCTGCGGGCGATCAAACCGCGGCATGAGGGGCACATGCGCAGCGAGGTGTCATAAGACTGCTCTTTTTGACCGAAAACAGAGCGAAGGGCCGCCTTCAGCCTCTGCACCTTAAACCAAAGCTTTGGAGGCAGTTGCATAAGGCCCAGTATGCAGGAATGCGGTGGAAAGTGTAAAGAAAACGGCAGAAACGCCGGGCGCCGGCATTTTTCCGCCCGTTGCCGCTCAGACGGCGGCAAAGCCGGGCTATCTACCTCCGCTCAGGTAGAACAATTCACGCTACAATGCATACTTCTTCTGGGGTAAAATGCCTCAGTTTCGGGCGCGTAGAGGCGGCTTTATGCCGCCATTTCGGGCTGGCGGGGTAAACCCGCCGCTACGTCCGTGCCCGAAACTGAGGCATTAACTTTCGGGAGGAAATGAGATGGCACCGGGTGACCGAATGGGTTATGCGGTCGTGGGGCTAGGAGGAATCGCGCAGCGCGCCGTCCTGCCGGCATTCCGACATTTGAAAAAAGGAAAGCTGATTGCCGTAGTCAGTAGGAGCGGAGAAATTCTTCCCGCGCATGGACGGGTTTACGCTGGAAATTGATGCCTTTGCGGATTGCGTTCGGAGAGGAAAAGACCTGGAACCCGACGGTACTCAAGGCTTGCGCGATGTGGCTGTCATCGAGGCCATCTACCGGTCGGCCAGCGAGCACCGCCCGGTTCCGGTTGCTTAATCGTCAAAACTGCCGCTAACGCCCTGGAAGCCCTGCGCCGCCTGCTTGAGCATCCACTTGATTATTGCTTCTTGATGAGATAATCGAAATATTTCCGGACCGGCTTCAGGGCTTTCGGCAGGCCCGGCTTTTCCTCGACCGCATCCACAGCGAAGTTGACCGTCGCCACGCCAGCGTCGCCGATGCGGTCAATGACTTCGGGCCGCAGCAGACGCGCGTTCGTCGGTAAATACACCCAGAAACCCTTCTTCGCGGCATGATAAACCACCTTGTGGACCATGTCGGGGCGCAGGAGCGGTTCTCCGCCCATCAGCGCCAGCACGCGGCAAGTGGTCGAATGAAGCCAGTCAATCGAGCGGCGGGCCGTGTTTTCGGTCATCCCCTTCACGCGGTTGTCAAACGCCCAGCAGTAGTGGCGATCAAGGTTGCACTTCCATTCCGTGAAGAGGTAAGCGACGAGCGGATGGAAATCACCCGGCAGCACCCGCGACTCGATATACGGAAACAGCCAGCCGCGCATCGCGTGATAGATGAGGCCAGGCGTCCAGCGACGGTGGTAAGGCGATTCACCGGGTGCAGGGCGCGGAAGCGGGAGGCCATCATCGCCCAGAAGCTCCGGACGCTGCGGAAATACCGGCTCAGGGAGCCCGGGACCGCGCGAGGGGGGCGTGGGCGGTATGAGCGTTCTTGGCCTGGAGTTCGTGAGCAGTTGGCGGACATTGACATCCACCCGAAAGGGCGGCATTGCTCCGCCAGGTGGTTGATCAGAGGGCTGTAATTCAGGCATAAGACCTCCTTGCTTTACGATGTTTGTGTTTTCGTGAGCGCCCCTCCTCTCCGGCGGCTCTGGCAAGCGGAGACCCGCATTGAGGCCATATAAAGGTCGATGCTCGCGCCACGTGGTACGATTCATCCGGTATAATGGGTTCTTGTTTTACGGGTCGGGTTTTAGCTCATGCCGACAGCCATGGAGGTGCGATCGCGGCACGAAGTGGTGATCGGGCTGGAAGTTCACGTTCAGCTCCTCACGCGCTCGAAGATTTTTTGCGGCTGTTCCACCCGCTTCGGTGATCCGCCGAACACCCACACCTGCCCCGTATGCCTGGGCCTGCCGGGTGCCTTGCCCGTCCTTAACCGCGAAGCCGTGACTATGGCGATGAAAGCAGCCATGGCCCTCAATTGCAGTATCAACCCGAGCTCGCGCTTCGCGCGCAAGAACTACTTTTATCCGGACCTTCCCAAGGGATACCAAATTTCGCAGTACGATGAGCCGCTTGCGGAAAACGGCTGGCTCGAGACTGAAGCGGACGGCAGGCGTAAGCGCATCGGCATCACGCGTGTTCACCTCGAAGAAGACGCTGGGAAGTCCCTTCATGAAGGCTTTCCGGATTCAGCCCACCATTCCTATATCGACCTCAATCGCTCCGGCGTGCCGCTCATCGAGATTGTCACCGAACCGGACCTGCGCTCGCCCGAGGAAGCGCACGACTTTCTCACCCGGCTCAAGACACTGATGCTTTATCTCGAAGTATCGGACTGCAACATGGAAGAAGGCAGCCTGCGCTGCGACGCCAACGCCAGCATGCGCCCGACCGGCGCAACGGGCCTTGGAACAAAAACCGAAGTGAAGAACCTCAACTCGTTTCGCTTCCTTCAGCGCGCACTGGCTTATGAAACGGAGCGCCAGATGAAGCTTCTCGAATGCGGCGGCGAGGTGAAGCAGGAAACCCGCCTATGGGACAGCCGTGAACAACGCACTTACAGCATGAGGTCCAAAGAATTTGCGCACGATTACCGCTATTTCCCGGAACCGGATCTGCTGCCCGTCAGGGTGAGCGAGAAGTGGAAGGAAGAAGTGCGAAGCACTCTGCGTGAGTTGCCACAGGCCTCGAGAGATCGGTTCCTGCGGCAATACGCCCTGCCAAAACAGGATGCCGAGCTTCTTGTCCTTTCGCGGGAGATGGCGGGTTACTTCGAAGAAGTCGCGAAGCTCTCCGGCGAGCCGAAACTCTCGGCCAACTGGATCCTGAATGACCTGACATTCACGCTCGAAGAGAGCGGGCGCGCGTTTGCCGAAAATCCCGTGCTGCCAGCGGATATGGCGGCGCTGGTTTCTCTTGTTGCTCAGGGGACAATCTCCGGAAAGATGGCGAAAGAGATCTTGGGAGAAATGGTTCGGACAGGCAAGGCGCCCGCACAGGTGATCGTGGAAAAGGATTTCGAGCAGATTGAGGATCCTGAAAAGATTCGCGCTGCCGCCGGAGAAATTATCCACGCCCATCCGAAACAGGTGGAGCAGTATCGCGGTGGCAAAACCGCAACGTTGGGATGGTTTGTGGGCCAGGTGATGAAAGCGACGCGAGGTCAGGCGAATCCCCAACTGGTCCGGGACATCTTGCAGGAAGAACTCGTCAAGGAGTGAACCATGCTGAATGTAGGTGAGAAGGCGCCGGCTTTTACGCTGCCGTCGGACTCCGGAGAGCCATTGACCCTGAAAGAACTACTTGGAAACACGCTTGTTCTTTATTTTTATCCCCGCGCGGATACGCCAGGTTGTACCAGCGAAGCCAACCAGTTCCGTGACGCCAAGAAGGAACTGGAAAAAGCCGGGGCGCGTGTGGTGGGAATGAGCGGGGACAGCGTGGAAGAGCTGCGCAACTTTCGCGAGAAATACAGTCTGAATTTCCCTTTGCTTTCCGATACCAGCCATCAGACGCTGGAAGCTTATGGCGTGTGGCAGGAAAAAAACATGTACGGCCGCAAGACGATGGGCGTGGCCCGCACCACCTACATCCTCGATCCTGACGGCATGGTGAAAAACGTGTTTCCCCGGGTCAAGGTGGACGGCCATATTCACGAAGTCTTGGCGGCGCTGCGCGGAGCCGGCGGAGTATAATCAAAAAGTAGTTGACATGCAGATAAACCTGCGGTACGGTAGCTTCGTTTGCGATTTCCCGGATCTAAGAGCATGTTCTGCAGGGCGGGAACGCGGAATGCGCCGAAAGGCGTCCCCCCGAAGTTAAAGCGAGCAATAGACGGACCGTCAAGAATTTTTTTAAAAAGTAGTTGACAACAGAGGAAGCTTTCCATATAGTGAGGATGATTTTGAAGTTAGGGCATCCTCCAAAGTAAACCCGGGTGAGGAGTGAATAGCTCCCAGCCCTTAGCTAAAAAGGAGTTAACCACATGTCGATGAAATTTCGTATTACGCTGTTCCTACTCCTGTTGGGCGTCGTGGGCGCGGCTCCGATCTTTGCGGGTTCAGCGGCTATTGGCACCGTTGCAGGTAGCCTGAATGCCACCGTCAGCGGGCAAGCCCTCCTTGCCAATGGCACCGTTTTTAGTGGCGATCAGTTGCAGGTGAACGAAGGCGCGGCTGTAATCGCCCTGGCAAACGGGAGCCGTATGACCCTCGGGAGTGAGACGCAAGCTCAGTTCTTCAAAGGGGTCGATGGTGTGACTCTCGCGCTGGCCAAGGGTAACGTTTCACTGTTTCACCCGGCGAATGGCTCTGCAGTTGCTGTAGACGCCGCGAGCTGGTCAATTACCCCTGCCAAAGGCTATAAAACGATTGGTCGGGTTGCCATGCTGAATGGCGACGTGATGGTGACCGCCAAAGAGGGCTCCCTCCATGTCACAGGGAACGGTCGCGCCATGGACGTAGCTCAAGGCAAAACCATTACACTGCTCCCCAAAAATGCGGCTATGCCCCAGACAGGGACCTCGCAGAAGCTTGTAAGTGGCAATGAGGGCCTTGAGGCAGGCGCTTTGGGCGCAGGCGTGGCAGCGGCCATCCTGGCTGGCATTGGCATGTCGCGTGCCGGCGATGCCCGTGACGCGGCCAATGCCGCAGACTCGCAGGCGGCGGCGGCTACTTCAGCAGCCACGGCGGCGAATTCCTCGGCCATGGCGGCGGGTGCCGCGGCGAACGCAGCAGGCTGCGCGGTGAATAACGTTGCGACGACGCAAAGCATGACGCCGAGCCCTTACACTCCGCCAACGGGTTTTACCTGCCCGTAGTAGAGCTCAACGTCGATGTACTCGGTTTGAGCCTGAGGCGTGCATCTCCACAGCTTGACCGCCTTCAGGCTTGAATCGAGGGCGGCCGGTCAGATCAGGACGGAACCATAAAACTCGGTCAATTGCGAAGGCAGGCGACATCATTAGAGGTGTTGCTTGCCTTTTTCTTTCTGTGAACCGCGCCTCTTACGAGTGCTTCATGTCACTCGCAGTTTTATACCTCAGCTTTCCGGTCTCCCAGGTCTACAAAGAATGGTAAATTGATTATGGCAGGTCCAAAAAATGCCATTCCCGGAGCAGTGTACCTCCGCCCATCACTTTCGAGGAACCGTCTCGCGTTCAGGCCTCGGGGCGCTTCGCATTCTCGGAGCGCTGATGGCCATTGCCGCCATGACGTTCGTCTGTTTCATGGGCATTCATATGACGGCGACCGCGACGGGGTTCTTCTATCTGCTCCTGATCACTATTATCGCTGTCGGGTGGGGAGTATGGGAAGCGACGGCGGCTTCCGTCCTGGCTTTGCTTTGCCTGGCCTACTTTTTTCTTCCTCCTACCGATGCACTGGTGGCGACGGGCGCACAGGATCGGGAAGTGTTCGTGGCCTTTATTACTGCGTCCATAATCATCAGCCAGCTTGTTGCTCGCAGCATTCCTCGCCGTGCCGAAGCGGCAGATCCGCCGCTGGAGATGGAAAGGCTCTACGCGTTGAGCCGCACGATCCTGCTGATGGACGCCACGCGGCCTGTAGCCAAGCAGATCGCTTATCAGATCGCTCAGATTTTTCACTTGCTCTCGGTGGCGCTTTACGACCGTCCAAATAACGAGGTGTTACGAGCCGGGCCGGAGGATATCGCCGGCGTCGAGGAGAAGTTAAGGCAGTCCTCTCTGCAAGGCACATTGTTCAGAGAGGGCTCGACCGTTGTGGCGGCCATCCGGTTGGGGGGCGAGCCGGTAGGAAGTATTGCATTGCGGGGGGCGACTTTTTCGGATGGCGCTCTCGATGCCCTTACGAATCTCGTCGCGATAGGTCTCGAGCGGGCGCGCGGGCAGGAGGCGGCAAACCGGGCGGAGGCGGCGAGAGAGAGCCAGGAACTGAAGTCCACACTGCTCCATGCCATCGCGCACGAGTTCAAGACTCCGCTCACTTCCATTAAGGCGGCGGCCACCGCGTTACTTTCGAGTTCCCATCCGCTGCCGCTCGAGCAGGGAGAGCTGGCAACGATCATTGATGAGGAATCGGACCGGCTCGCGCGATTGGTGAACGAAGCCATTCAGATGGCGCGTATTGAGGGTGGTCGGATTCAGTTGAATCGCAAGACCCATGAAGTGCGAACGCTGATTGAGACAGCCGTCCGCTCGATAAAGCCTCAGGCGGAGGGGCGGGAAATCCGGATTGAAGCGCCCGCTGATCTGCCGTTGGTTTCTGTGGATGCGGAGTTGCTAGGCCTGGCTCTACGGCAGATTCTGGGCAACGCGCTCAAATACTCACCGCCCGCCAGCCCCGTCATGATGCGTGCGCGGATCACCGAAGGAACTTTGATCCTGAGCGTTCAAGACCACGGCTTTGGGATTGAGAAAGCCGACCAGGGTCGCATTTTCGATAAGTTTTATCGTGCATTGCCGGGGCGTGATCGCGCGCCCGGCGCCGGGATGGGCCTTGCGATTACGCGGGAAATCGTCGCTGCCCATTCGGGCGAAATCCACGTGGAGAGCAGGAGAGGTGAGGGGACAGAATTCTTCGTTTCGCTTCCTCTTCCACGGTCGGAGATCGTGGTGTGAGCGCCGGTCGCATTCTCGTTGTGGATGATGAACCGCAAATCCGGCGGGTGATGCGTGCCACGCTGGCAACTGGTGGTTACGAAGTGGGCGATGCCCGTAGTGGCGAAGAAGCGTTGGCAGCGCTTCGTGATAGCGCTTTTGATCTCGTTCTGCTGGACATGAACATGCCTGGTCTTGACGGGCTTGAAACCTGCCGAGCGCTCCGCGCCGGCCGTCCGGACTCTGACTTGGCAATCATCATGCTGACGGTGCGGGGCGCGGAAAAGGACAAAGTGAAGGCGCTTGATGCCGGGGCCGATGACTATGTCACGAAGCCGTTCAGCACGCCGGAATTACTCGCCCGCATCAGGGCTGCTCTGCGTCGAAAGGCTGCGGGACCGGAGTCCGGACCACAACGGTTGACGCTCGGCGATGTGCAGATCGACTTTCAGGCTCGCCAAGCTGCGGTCAGCGGCCGCGTCGCGCGCCTCACTCCTAAAGAGTATGACTTACTCCGCTTCCTGGTAGGTCGCCCTAACCGTGTTATCAGCCATCGAGAGCTCCTTCAGGCCGTTTGGGGGCCGGATTACGGCGAAGAGGTTGAATATCTCCGCGTCTTTGTCAACCAGCTTCGTCATAAGATTGAGCCTCACCCTGCCAAGCCGCAATATCTTCTCACCGAGCCCTGGGTCGGCTACCGCTTGCGGCTGCCGGAAGACCCGTGACAGGTGATGAGTCAAAAGCAGAGCAGATGCAGAAATTGTGAATAGTGAGTTGTGAATGGTAAATGCTGCCGTCAACGCGCGAGCTTCCTAAGCTACGGTATTCATAATTCTGAATTGCCTTTTTAGCTCGTCACTTTCCTTAAGACAATCCTTACGCCTTTCTTATGACTTCCTTATGTGTGTCGTTATAGCCTCAGACTGTGTGCGGAGATTTCCGCTGCGCCCGCAGCACGATGAGAGAAGAATCATGCTGGACGCGCTTTACATCGGCATCGCCATCGCATTTTTCATAATCTGCTGGGCATTCACGAAAGCCTGCGACCGGATGTAGGGGTCTCGGAGGAAGCACGTGATCATTATCCTCGCGGGCGCTATCGCCCTGGCCTTGTTCATCTATCTGCTCTATGCGTTATTGCACCCGGAGCGTTTCTGACCTATGACTTCGGTTGGCCTGCTGAACATCGTTGTATTTTTCCTCGTGATTCTGGCCTTGACGAAACCGCTCGGGGCGTTCATGGCCAGGGTTTTTGAGGGCGAGCGCACCTTTCTACATCCCGTGCTCCGGCCTGTGGAACGGCTGACCTATCGCGTGTGCGGCGTCCGGGAGGATTCCGAGCAGCGTTGGACGCAGTATGCAGCGTCGCTCATTGCCTTCGGCCTGGTGAGCTTCCTTTTCGTTTATGCGTTCGAGCGTCTGCAAGGCCTGCTGCCTTTCAACCCGATGGGGTTCGGGACCATCCACGCCCCGCACGGAGCGACCCGTGTTACGCCCGACCTTGCTTTCAACACCGCCGTCAGCTTCATGACGAACACCAATTGGCAGGCGTATTCGGGCGAATCGACGCTCAGTTATTTCGTTCAGATGGTGGCACTCACCGTGCAAAATTTTGCCTCTGCGGCGGCGGGAGTCGCGGTGGCCATCGCTTTGGTGCGGGGATTCGCCCGGCGGCAGGCCAAAAGTGTGGGCAACTTCTGGGTGGACCTCACGCGCGGCGTGCTTTACGTCTTCCTTCCGCTCGCTTTTGTGGGTGCTTTAGTTCTCGCCTCACAGGGCGTCATTCAAAATTTCAAGTCATATACAAAAGTCGAGACGGTTGGAGGCGCAGTCCAGACGATTCCTCAAGGGCCCGTCGCTTCACAGGAATCAATTAAAATGCTAGGCACCAACGGCGGCGGCTTTTTCAACGCGAACTCCGCCCACCCTTTCGAGAATCCCACGCCGTTCTCCAACTTTATCGAGATGCTCATGATTTTTCTCGTGCCTGCTGCGCTCACTTACACCTTTGGACGGATGGTGGGTGACACAAGGCAGGGGTGGGCGCTGTTTGCGGCGATGAGCATTCTGTTTCTTGCGGGCGTTTTTATCGCCTACAACGCGGAGCAGCGCGGTAATCCCAACCTGGCGAGGCTGGGCATTGAAACCCACGCGACGGCGGAGCAGCCCGGCGGAAACATGGAAGGCAAAGAGCAACGTTTTGGCATCGCGGATTCGGCCATGTTTTCGACCATCACCACGGATGCCAGTTGCGGAGCCGTGAACAGCATGCAGGACAGCTTCACCCCCATCGGCGGCCTGGTGACGCTGTTCAACATCGAGATGGGCGAAGTCGTTTTTGGCGGGGTCGGGTCAGGACTCTACGGGATGCTTCTTTTCGCTATTATCGGCGTCTTTATCGCGGGTCTGATGGTGGGGCGAACGCCGGAATACGTCCGCAAGAAAATCGAGCAGAAAGAGGTAAAGATGGCGATGCTGGCCATGATCATTATGGCGGCGAATATTCTGATCTTTACCGCCATCAGCTCCGTGGCGCGCTTTCACAAGGGGGGCTATTGGAATGCGCCCGGCGCACCGACTCTGAACATCGAGAATGCCGGTCCGCATGGATTCAGCGAGATTCTTTATGCATACTCCAGCGCGAACGGGAACAACGGAAGCGCCTTCGCCGGAATCCGGATGAACACCCCCTGGTATAACCTGAGCACCGGCCTCGCCATGCTGATCGGGCGATTCTTGTTTTTGATCCCGCTGCTGGCTGTGGCGGGGAGCCTCGCGGCGAAGCGGGAAGTCCCGTCAACCAGCGGAACACTCCCTACGCACGGTGCCCTCTTTGTGGGGGTGCTTATCGCCACGGTGATCATTGTGGGCGCGCTCACGTTTTTCCCTGTGCTTTCGCTGGGTCCGATTGTCGAGCACTTTCTGATGATGCAGGGAAAGCTGTTTCCGGCCGTGATCGGGCTCTAGCGCTTAGTTGGAAAAATACGCGCAATAACCGATGCGTATCACACGCGTGTCCCGTTTCGAACTTTTCGATCAAGACCCCTCATCCGGGTCGCTACGCTCCCCACCTTCTCCCCTGGGGAGAAGGTGCCCG
>JBOGJS010000129.1:0-19721 GCA_050745365.1 Terriglobia bacterium | reverse complement strand
CCGATTCGCTCCTCTTCGAATCGCCCTGAGCGGAGCGAAGGGGCTCACGATAAACTCCGCGACCCGGATGAGGGGTCTTGATCGAAATTTACTGCGTCTCGGCGATACACCTGTCATGCTCCAGATTGGCAGCCGAAGGCCGTGGATGCTCAGAATGAGAGGCGACGACCTTTTCGCAACAAATTCGAATTATTCATACGTTCTCAGCGCTTGCGCAGCCACCCGGCGAAATCCGGCCAGAACTCGGTGAAGATATTGCCTCCACCGTCGCCCAGGAGCGCCCAGCCAATATTGCTGAAAGTGGGTCCCACGCCGCGGCTCCGCGGTGGATAGTAAGCATTCGAAAGCACGGTCGTGGTGGCGCTCGCCAGTACCAATGAGGCGTTAAATTCTGTCCGGCCAGAATCGCCGCGCGTAATGAACACTTGAGAGAAACAATAAGCAACACGGCTAATGATGGATCCCCTGGCTTTGCGGTAATAGCGGGGATCCTGACGGAACAAAGTGGGATAGATAAAAGACCCCAACATGCCGCCGGAAATCTCGTCAAGGTACGAGGCTCCCCATTGCTTGAGGTAGCCGGTGCCTCCATAACCAATCTTCTTGCTCGGTTCTGTCCCTCGATAGAATTCCGCCTTTGCAGCAGCTTCTGCAACTCCAAGAGGACTGGCAAAATTGCTTAGGGCAAGATTGAATTTTTGAGTCGGCGTGAGGGGCGGAAGATGCTCGTCCACCCTGTAATCCGTGAAAGGAATCAGGTCCAGGATGCTTTTGTGCTTCTTTCTGGCGGGCGCTGCTTGCGAATTTTTAACCAGATGCTGGGTTTGCTGGGCCACCGCGCTCTGGCACAAAACGAAGGTGCACAGCAGTAGGACCAAGACGGGAGCCGCAGACCAGCGATCAGTGTTCATAATCTTTCTTTTAGAATAACAAGCTCCTGTTTCTTGACAAGCGGTGGAGGTGGCCGATAACATTTTTCCGTCGTGCTCTATCGAGCTCTCCGCTCGAGCGCGGGAGGATTTTTGACTGATCCCGAACGGCTTTTCAGCGAAAACGAGCTCCTTTTAACAGGAGCAAACGGCTTTCTCGGCAAGGTGGTTCTGGCTGTTTTGCTTGACCGCTTTCCCCGTTTTCAGCACCTTCACCTCCTGCTCCGCGGGCGAGGCGGGCTTTCGGCTTGCGATCGGTTCTTTGAAGAGACGCTCAGCACCCCCGCGCTGGCGTCGATTGCGCAAATGAAAGGCAAAGAATTCCTGAAGACAAAGATTACCGTCTGGCCCGGAGACATCAGTTTGCTCCGGTGTGGGTTGTCGGACGCCGACATGAATGGCCTCAGGGGGCGGATCGGCCTCATCCTCAACTGCGCAGGTCGAGTGGATTTTTTCCCGCCACTCGATGACTCCTTCAGTGCCAACGTTGATGGCGTCCGAAACGTCATCCGTTTGGCCCAAGACATGGACGCGAAGCTGCTCCACGTTTCCACATGTTTCGTGTGCGGTGAAGCCGACGGACTGATTGAGGAGTCTGAGCCGATCTCGGGTTTCTATCCTCATCGGCGCGGCCCGGAAGACCGGAGCTTCGACGCAGACGAAGAGTTAGTTCTCGCGCGGAAAATGATGCGCCAGATTTATGAGTCGGATGGCTTGGCTGGCGAGAAACCGAAGCGGTCGCGCGAGCTCGCGCAGCGGCTTGCCGCTCTGGGCAAACAGCGTGCCGCAACCTGGGGATGGGTGAATACCTACACGTATGCCAAAAGCCTCGGAGAACAGATAATCGCAGCGGCGGAGGGTCTTGAATTCGCGATCGTGCGGCCGGCCATTGTAGAAAGCGCCTGGCAGTTCCCATTCCCGGGTTGGATTGAAGGGGGCCGGACGGCGGCCCCTCTGGTTCTTATGGCGCTCGGAGGATTAAAGGACTGGCCCGTGCGTGAAGATGCTCCCCTGGAAATTATTCCTGTGGATATGGTGGCGTCCGGCATTCT
The DNA here is from genome assembly GCA_050745365.1 of Terriglobia bacterium. Lineage (GTDB taxonomy): Bacteria > Acidobacteriota > Terriglobia > UBA7540 > UBA7540 > RH2-MAG17b. The sequence goes on along the minus strand of JBOGJS010000129.1, from coordinate 17,740 downwards.
TGCGGTAGCCGCGCTGCTGCTGGAAGGACGGCACAAAAAGGTGTACCAACTGGCTTCGGCGGACGTTAATCCGCTTGAGGTCGGCGAAGTGGTGACACTGCTCGACGCGGAAGCGCGGCGGCGTAAGGATGGAGACACCTGGAGCCGAGCGCTGATCGATTTGATGGCCGGCACTGGAGGCCGCTCCCGAGTCCGTTTTGTGTCTGAGGAAGAAGCTCTGAACCGGCGATTGAAGCTGGAAAAAGGTATCGCGCGCGCTCAGCGCCTGGTCGGAAGAGCGAAAACGGCGCTCGAGAAAGCAGGCTTGCCAGGATCACGCTGGGTTGAAGGCGCAGCCGGCGAGCTGCGCAAGCTTGATCTTCGAGCCAAATTCCGTGAACATACCTTGGGTCAATATCTCCCCTTCGTTCTACAGAATCGTTATCTTTTCGAGTGTGAAAACATACGCGATGCCTATGCCAGCCTTTCCGATGCCGGCAGGCAGGCACTTCCCTGGCGCCCGGAAGTGATTGATTGGAAGGAATATTGGGTCAAGAACCAGATTGAGGGCATCGAGAAATGGGTGCAGCCCGAGGCGGTTCGTGACTGGAGCTTTAAGATATGAAGGCAGTGAATAGTGACGAGTGATCAGCGACGCCAAGCTGGGTACCCACGGCACGACTCCTGTACCGTGGGGTGATGAGCCAGTGAAAAGCCAACAACGATGAACGCATCTGACAAAGTACGGGGGCAGAAAAAATCTATTCTACCAGGATGGGGAAAACTCCTTGGTCATGAGGGAAAGCGCACGGCACGCAAATCGTGCCGTGGCTACCCACTGCCGGGAAAAAAAGCCGTAATCGTGACGCTCTTCCCTTTTTTATAGATCATGGGTACCATCTCCAAACCAATTGATAACGCCTCCGTCGAGGGGCAGATTCTCGAGGTTGTACGAGAGCTTTTGCTCGAGCTCGGCTCCGCCCGGGCGGCGGAAAATCTCATCATGGACTCGCACCTTGACCGCGACCTGGGTATGGGAAGCCTGGAGCGGGTTGAGCTGTTAGTAAGGCTTGAAGCGCGCTTCAAGACCCGGTTGCCGGAGGAGGTGGCCCAGGAGGCCGAAACACCTTCGGACTGGGCACGCGCCATTTTTGACGGCGCCGCGCCTGCCCTCCGGAAATCCAGCTATGGCATTGTGCAGCCTTCACGCGACGCCCCGGACGCGCCCGCCTCCGCGACGAACTGGGTGGAAGTGCTCCGGTATCATGCCCAAATTGAGCCCGCTCGGGTACAGACTCATCTGCTGGAGGAAGATTCGGGCCGTGATATCAGTTATGGCCAACTGCTCGAGACAGCTTCCCGCGTAGCTGCGGGATTGCGGGATGCTGGTTTGCACTCGAACGAAACGGTCGCGATCATGTTGCCGACGTGCGCCGATTTCTTCTATGCCTTTTTTGGCGTCATGCTGGCGGGCGGCGTCGCTGTCCCCATTTATCCGCCGGCAAGGCCAGACAAGATTGAAGAATATGTCCGACGGCAGGTGATGATTCTGAAGAATGCTGAGGTTCGCTTCCTCATCAGCTTCGATCGCGTCCGCGCCGTCTCCCAAATCATGCGGCTGAGCATCCCGAGCCTCATTGAAGTGACGAGTGTCGAGACTCTTTGTCGCTCGGGCGCCAAGCTTCCCGGTCGCGGCATGGATCCCGCCGGAATCGCCTTCATTCAGTACACCTCCGGCAGCACGGGCGATCCGAAGGGCGTCGTGCTGACGCAGGCGAACGTTTTGGCAAACGTCAAGGGGATTGGACGGTCTGTTGAATTCCGTCCGGATGACTACGTGGTAAGCTGGCTGCCGCTCTATCACGACATGGGGCTGATCGGCTCGTGGCTTTTCAGCGTTTACCACGGCGCGCCGATCACCGTCATGTCGCCGCTCGCCTTCCTCAGCCGTCCGGAGCGGTGGCTCTGGGCGATGCACAATTCGCGGGGCTCACTTTGCCCCGCGCCAAACTTCTCCTATGAGCTGTGCGCGCGTAAAATTCCGGAGAGCGCCCTTGAGGGGCTTGACCTGAGTCGCTGGCGAGTGGCGATCAATGCCGGCGAGGCGGTGTTGCCGGATACGCTTGCGCGCTTCGCCGCGCGATTCAAGCCCTATGGCTTTCGGGCAGAAAGTTTTGTGCCCTGTTATGGTCTCGCAGAATCTTCCGTCGCACTCACCTTTACGCCCATGAACCGGCTACCAGTCGTTGATACCATCCGGCGCGATCTTTTCGAAGCTGAAGGTCGCGCCGAACCTGCATCGCCGGAAGAAAGCAACATGCTGCGCTTCATCGCCAATGGCCGCCCCATGCCTGGACACGAAGTGAAGCTGCTGGGGGAGGATGGCCGAGAAGTGGGAGAGCGAATGCAAGGACGGATATTCTTCCGTGGCCTCTCACGCACCGCAGGTTATTACCGCAATTCAAAGGCGACCGCCGCTGTTATTACTGAAGACGGTTGGATGGATTCAGGCGACCTGGGTTATTGGGCCAATGGTGAGCTCTACGTTACGGGTCGTCTGAAAGACTGTATTATCAAATCCGGGCGGAACATCATCCCCCAGGAGATTGAGGCGGCCGCTGCCGAGGTGCCCGGCATCCGCAAAGGATGTGTAGCAGCGTTTGGCGCGCTCGATCCACACACCGGCACCGAGCGGCTGGTTGTGGTCGGAGAAACCCGCGCAACTTCCCTGGAGGATTTGCGGCGCATTGAAGAAGGTGTTGTGAAGAGTGTGGATTCGGTGCTCGGCATTCCGCCAGACAAGGTGGTTCTGGTCGCGCCGCAAAGCATTCCGAAGACCAGCAGCGGCAAGATCCGCCGTGCGGCCACGCGCACGCTTTATCTGGAAGGGCGGCTCTCCGGTCGCCGGCACCCTCCGTGGGTGCAAATCGCCCGGCTGGAATTCGAGAATCTCGGCAGCCGACTTGGGTTGGCGCGCAGGAACGTGGTGGCATGGCTGCATCGCTCGTCGCGAGCTTCCTGCTTCAGCTTGGTGGCGTATTTGTGCGGGGGGCTGGCGCGCATCATCCCAGGAAGAAGCGTGCCTCACGCGATCACTCGAGCTGCCGCTCGCGGGATCCTTCGCCTGGGCGGGCACTCCGTCAAGCGAATTGGAACCGATGGGCTTTCTCGGAATGAGCCGGTTCTCTTCATGGCGAATCGTGCCGGCCATCTCGACCCACTCGTGGTAATGGCCCAACTTCCCGTTTTGTTCCGTTTTGCGGACGCGGCCCTGCTGAACGATCTTCCCTCCCCGGCGGCCTTTCTCCTCACACCGTTTGTGGCCCGACGGCTGCGAGAAGAGTCTTTTCCACCCGGCGGCAGCTTGCGACAGCGGATAAAGAAGTGCCTTGAGGACCGATATTCGGTGCTGGTGTTGCCGGACGGCCCCGCGGGCGTGCCGGCGGGCCGGTCACGCTTCCGGTTGGATGGGCTGCATGCGGCGGTTGAAACCCCGTGCGCCATCCGTCCCCTTTTCCTTCGCAACACGGAAGGCGTCGTATGGCCCGATCGAAAATCTGATGCCAGGACGCGCAGCTCAAAAATTGGCATTGAGAGCTCCGATGCAGGCGAACCGGGCGAGGACCCGATGCCGCAAATTGTTATGGGCGACGCCATCCACCCTGCAATGAATGGCCCGCGCGACGTGGTTCTGCTCCGGGAGCGCATCCGGGAATCGCTCGGGAAGCTGGCGCGTTAAAAACCCATGGTGCTTCGAATCATCATCTGTTTCCTGATAGGATCGATACCGTTTGCAGTGATCGCGATGGCCGGCTCCGGTATCGATATCCGGAAGATTGGCTCCGGTAATCCGGGCTTCAATAATGTCTTGCGCGTGAGTAAAGTCCGCGCCGTGATCGCTCTCGCGGGAGATATGGGCAAAGGCGTTGTGGCTGTGCTCCTGGTTCACCGCGCCGGAGACGCTGTATGGCAGGCGTGGGCTTTCGGATTTGCGGCGATTTTGGGACATTGCTACTCACCCTGGCTAAAATTCAAAGGCGGGAAAGGCATTGCGACTTCCGCCGGCGTGATGCTCGTTCTCTACTGGCTTTTTGCCGTCATCGCTCTCGCCTATTTCGTTGTCGCTCGGATTGTGTGCAGCAAGAAGCTGAAATTGAAGGAAGCTGGCGCCATCGCTTCGCTTTCTTCCTGGATTCTGTTTGTCCTGCTCATGCTTTTCTTCGTGGGACGGCTGGATGCGCTGTGCGCCGCCGTGGTAGCAGCCTTCCTCTTCTGGCGTCACAAAGACAATTTGCGTCATATTTTTTCCAGGCGCGAGAAAGCGGCGGTACCGGCGCGTCTGTGAGAGGTTAGATGTCTTCAACTCCGCGAATTGCTTTTTACGATTTTGATGGGACGCTGGTTTCGAGCAATATTGTCACCCGCTATGCGTACCTGGTGCGACGCCTGCCTTCTCGAACGCAAGCTCTCTGGAAGTTCACCCGATTGCTGACGAGCGTTCCATCCTATCTGGTGCTCGAGCGTATTTCGCGCCGATACTTCAACGAGGTTTTCTTCCGGGAATATCGCGGCATGAAGAGGGCATGGCTTGAAGAGCAGGCAGAGCGTCTCTTTGCCGAAGTCGTCCAGCCCTCAATTTATCCGGGCGCCAAGGCTCTGCTGGATGCGGACCGCGACCGGGGGTTTTTTCGTGTACTGGTCACCGGCGAGCTGGATTTTGTGCTGGGCCCCGTCATGCGCTATTTTGAAATTGGCCAAGTGATTTCAAATTCCCTGGTATTCGAAAATGGTGTCGCCACTGGCCAGGTGGTCGAGCCTCTCATCGCAGAAGAAGAAAAAGTAAAGGCGATGGCCCGGATTTGCCGGGACCGCCAAGCTAGCATGCGCGTCGCCCGGGCCTATTCCGATAGCTTTTCAGACCTCCCGATGCTCGAAGCGGTCGGAGAGCCTGCTGCGGTGCATCCGGACCGGCGATTGAAAGGGTTGGCCGCCGAACGGCGCTGGCCGGTGCTGAATCTAAAGAATGGCGGGGAATCCCGCCCGGAAATGGAACGAGGAAACCATGCCCACATATCTTGACGCCCCCCATGCCGTCCTTGAGGATCTCCTGGCCTCCACCGATCCTGCCCCCAACGCCGTGGGGCGCAACGCGCTGGTTTCACCGGAACGCTGTGTGGTTCACCTGGAGCCGGATTCGGCACCGCGCCTCATGTGGTACGGCGAAGATTTGCTGCGGGTCAAGCTCCCTGCCGGGACGCGCGCCGTCTATCCGAAGCCAACCATCCGGCCGCTTGCCGACCGCGACGCAGCCATCCGCTATGCGCTTGCTCATCCCGAAGGCACGGAGCCGCTCGACGCGCTTCTCCGGCCCGGCATCAAGGTGACCATCGCCATCGACGATATTTCCCTCCCGCTTCCACCGATGAAGCGGCCTGACGTTCGTCAATCGGTGCTCGAGATCCTGCTGGAAAAGCTCGCGGCAAAAAGCGTGGAGGACGTTCACATCATTGTCGCCACGTCCTTTCATCGCCGCATGAGCGCCACGGAGATTAAACGCGTCGTCGGACGACGTATATTCCACGCCTATTATCCGGACCGCCTTTCGAACCACGACGGCGAAGCTCCCGGAGGCATGGTGGAGCTTGGGCGGACAGACCAGGAGGAGTGCGTGCGCGTCAACCGGCGCGCGGCGGAGTCCGACCTCCTGATTTACGTCAACATTAACCTGGTCCCAATGGACGGCGGCAACAAGTCCGTCGGCGTGGGATTATGCGACTATCCCGTCCTTCAGGCGCACCATACACCGCAGACCATTCTGGATTCCGATTCGTACTTTGATCATACCCGCTCCGCGATGAGCCGTTCCTGTGACCGCATCGGAGAGGTTGTCAACCGGCACTTGAAGGTGTTCCACGTCGAAACCGTCCTGAATAATGCTATGTTTGACCCGCGCATGGCGTTTTTCGTAAAGAACGAAGACCGCCATTCCGTATACGACCGCATGATGTTTGGCGCAGCACGAGCTGCCCTCCGGCAGCTTCCACGTGCGGCGAAACGGAAGCTCCTGTTTGCCATTCCGGCTTCCTATGGCATGATCGCCGTGCATGCTGGCTCGACGATCCCCGTCCACGAAAAGTCGCTCGCCTACTGCTACGCCCAATACTGTGTGCCCATCGAAGGCCAGTCTGACGTCGTGGTTTACGGCATTCCGTTCATTTCTCCCTACAATGTGAACTCGATTCTGAATCCGCTCCTCGTCCAGGTGATGGCACTCGGCTATTTTCATAACATGTACCGTGGAATGCCGGTGGTCAAGAAGAATGGAGTGCTGATCATTACGCATCCTCTTTATAACGAATTCGATCCGCGGCACCATCCCTCCTACATCGAGTTTTTCCACCGGCTGCTTCCGGAAACGCGCAATTCGTTCGAGCTGCAGCAGAAGTATGAAGCCGAATTCGCCCACAATCCGGAATATATCCGGATGTACCGCACCGGAAACGCCTATCACGGCGTGCATCCTTTCTATATGTGGTATTGGGGCGAAAATGGCCGTGCACATACCGGGAAAGTGATCTGCGTGGGCGCGGAAAGCAGGCAAGCCGCGGAGACCATGGGCTGGGAGACGGCCAGAACGATGGATGAGGCGCTCGGGATCGCCGAAACCTATGTGGGCCATAAGCCCAGCATCACCTTGATGCACTTCGCTCCGATTCTGATGGCGGACGTCGCGGGGAAACCGGAGCGCGTGTGAATAATCCAAGTGTGACTGCCATGCTGAGCCCGTTCGCTCTTCCGCTTCGAACGGTCCTGAGCGGCAGCGAAGGAGCTCAGGGTAAACTCCGCGAAGCATCCCTGTATCAAAAAACCGAAACAAATACAGAGATTCTTCGTCGCCTATGGCTCCTCAGAATGACAGGCGATGACTTTTGCGCAACAGATTCGAATTTTCTCACACGTTCGGAGCGCGTGTAGCTCACGCCCACACGACCAGAAACACTCATCGCGGCCCTGTGATGCCTCAGAATGTGTCCTGGCCCATGATGAACGCTTCCGAAGAGTTCCGAAGCTGTGAGTGATCAACCCTTTCCGCGCCTGACCACGGCGTGCGCTTCATAGCTTGCGACCGCATCCGGTCACCACAATGAAATCCATCCTCATCACGGGCTCGACCGGATTTCTCGGCAGGCATCTCGTTGAACAACTCAAGTCTGCGGAGCCCGAAGCGATGTTGCGAGTCCTCGCTCGTGGGAAAACGCCGTGGGAGAAAGACCCTCGCGTTGAGGTAAGTCAGGGTGATGTGACGCGCCGGGAAGACCTACTGCGGGCGGCGGAGAGCGCGATTGAGATTTATCACCTGGCGGGCCTTGTTTCCCGCAGCTCGAAGGACCGGGAGGTTCTGTATCGCACGCACATCGAAGGCACGCGGAATGTGTGTGAGGCGATGAGGCTTGGAGGAGTTCACAAAGCCGTCCTGGTGTCCTCATCCGGCACAATTGCCGTCGGCTTGGAGCCGGTAATCCATAACGAAAGCTCCTGCTTCACAAATGAGGTGGTTGGCGAATGGCCGTACTACCTGAGCAAAATCTTTGCAGAGAAGCTCGCTTTGGATTACGCGCGGCGATATGGACTGCCCGTCGTCATCATGAACCCCAGCCTGCTCCTCGGGCCAGGAGATGACCGCCGATCCTCGACGGGCGACATCGCGCTTTTTCTGGAAGGTCAGATTCTGGCGCTTCCGCGAGGCGGATTAAATTTTCTGGACGTGCGCGATGCGGCGGCGGGGCTGATTGCGGCCATGCATCGAGGCCGGGCGGGCGAACGATACTTGCTCGGCGGAGTGAATTGGACGTTTCGCGAGCTCATCGAGCACGTCGCGGTTACTGCGGGCCGCCGCGCTCCCCGGCTCCAGCCACCGCTCGCGCTTTCGCTGGCGAGCGCGCGGTTACTGCGTCGGATATACCCGCTTGCCGGGAAGGCTTTCAAGCTGGATGACGCATCCCTCAAAATGGCTGGGCTTTTCTGGTACTGTGATTCCTCGAAGGCGCGGCGCGAGCTGGGTTTCCAGACGCGAGACCCGGGGGAAACACTCTATGCCACAGTAGAAGACCTTGCGACGAAGCCCGCGGTAAAGATATGATTCCAGGGCGAAAAATCGCCGTCATCGTCAATCCGCATTCTGCTGCGGGAAAGACCGCCAGCCGTTGGCCGCGGATTCAAGAGCAGATCCAGCAACGGCTTGGAACAGTGGCCGTCCGATTCACCGAACGACCGGGCCACGCGACGGAGTTGGCGCGCGAGTTGCTGGCGCAGGAATTTGACCTGATCGCGGGGGTTGGCGGCGATGGGACTTTTAACGAAATCGCGAACGGATTCGTTGTTCAGGACCAAATGGTGCGCCCGGCAGCATCCATGGGCATTCTTCCCGCCGGTACGGGAGGAGACTTCCAGCGAATGTTTGGGTTTTCATCGCGCAACGGCCTGGACGATGCGATCGAGACTCTTTCGACCGGCCAGCCCGTTGCCATTGACCTGGGGAAGGTGAAGTACACTGACCGCCAAGGCTCGCGCCGTGAGCGGTATTTTGTGAACCTGGTCAGTTTCGGGATGGGTGGGGCGGTTGCTGCGGGAGCGAGGAATTTCCTGACGCCTTTGGGCGGCAAGGTGGCTTTTCTGTGGTCCACCTTCCGAGTTCTCTTGAGCTATCGGGGCAAGGCTGTAGAGATCCGAGTCGACCAGGGAAAGGCTGCGGCCCAGCTTGTAACGAATGTCGCCATTGGCAACGGCCGGTTCCATGGCGGCGGAATGTATCCTTGCCCTATGGCGAAAATGGATGACGGCATCCTCGACGTTACCGTGATTCAGTACATGAACATGTTTCGAGTCTTGCGCGATATCCGCGTACTGTACTCCGGCGAGGTTTATGATCATCCGAAAACCCGTCACCTGCGTGGCACGCAGATCGAGGCCAGCGCGACGAGTGAGACCCTCGTTGAAGTTGATGGCGAGCCGCTCGGCATGCTGCCTCTGGAGGTGACAGTGCTGCCCAGGAAATTACCCGTGATGATGGGGCGAGGTGGCGCGGCGCTCCCGTAGCGCGGATTATTCGCGAAGTTCGGTTTGTTCGCGAAAGGGCGGGGGTTGATCCGCCGAAACTCATATGCGCTCCGGGCTCGACGATTCCGCAGAAGGATAAAACACCTTTCCCGCGCGGATCGTGACCACCGGGGCCAGTCTTTGACGACCCTGGCGAACGCTATGAGCAGAATCGGTAAAGCTGAAGTTTCCTTCCTGAATTTCGAGAATGCTAACGTCACCTTCAGATCCCGGCTTCAGCGTGCCGATTTGTTCTCGAAACCTGAAGCTTTCAGCGGCATTCAGTGTTGTCCGCTGGATGACCTCCGGCAACGGCATGCCCAGGAGCAGAAATTTAGACATCGTTGTCGGCAGATCATAAACCGGCCCGTGAAGATCGGCCATGTAGAGATCGGTGGAAATTGTATCCGGCAGGAACCCCTGGTCCATGCACTTTTCCGCTATGTCGAAAGAAAAACTCCCAGCGCCGTGCCCCACGTCAAAACGCACGCCCCGCTCGCGCGCTTCCACCGCCGCCGGCAGAAGCTTTCCGTTGCTGTCGAGGATGCCGTGCGGGTGCCAGTTGAAGCAATGCGTCACGATGTCGCCCTTTTTCATTAGCGCCAGCAGCTCGGGCAGCGGTGAATAGGGTCCGCCAATATGCATCATGAAGGGCAGGCCGGCCTCATCCGCGGCCTCGCGCACGCGCTTCGTTCCCTCCAGATCGTTTGGTCCCGTATATTTCTTGGAACAACGGACCTTGAACCCGACAATCACATCGGGATCCTGTTGGGCGCGCTCGACGGCCAGCTTTGGAACACAATAGCGCAAATCCTCCAACTCTCCCATGTTGGGCGTGCTTCCAGTAACCATTCCGATCGAAACGATGTGAAGCAAAGCACGAATGCGGGTGGAGGCGGTGTCAATGTCGTACCGTCGGAAGGCCGGGAAGGTAAAGTACCCCGAAGTTCCGGCATCCACCACGGTCGTAACACCACGATGCACGCAGTGCGGGTCAGCTTGAATTCCATAAGGGCCAACATAAGGAAAGACATGGCAATGGATGTCGATGAGGCCCGGAACCACAATTTTGCCTGCAGCGGAAATCACCCGGCGCGCCCGGTTGGGCGAGATGTCGGGCGCGAGGCGGGCAACTTTGCCGAAGACGAGCGCCACGTCCATCACGGCATTGATCCGCTGCGAGGGATCGATTACTTTGCCACCTTTGATGAGCAGATCGTAGGGATCGGCAACCGGCCCTTCCGCCGTGGGCGTGGAGTCGCTCGCTCCCAACGCCGGTGCAGCCGCAAGAACAAGAGAACTTCCCATTGTCGTTAACATATCACGCCGGGTGAAGCCAGAAGAGCATTTGGACATCGCGGGTCAACCTTTCGGGTTTTGAGCAAGGCCCCGTCTCCAACGCGGGTATCTTGACCGCTCCGGCGGCATATCAGCCGGAGGTCATGCCGCGCTCTTCGAGGGTCCAAACGGCCAGACCCTCTCGGCGGTGAGACCACAGATCCAGCGCTTATCTTCCTTGTTCAGAAACTTGAATTTTTTGCGAGCGAGGTCGATCGCCTGGAGGTAGGTGCAATATTTTTCGACCAGAGGCCAATCCGTTCCGGCCATCATCCGCTCAGGGCCGAACACGTCGTAAAGCTGCTTGATCTGCCTCTGCGAGTCCAGATAGGGGTACGGCTCCGAGGAGAGTGACCACGAATGCGAAATTTTCACATATAAGTTGTCGAAGCGTTGAAGCGCCAACAGCTTCTTGAGCTCTTTGGGGTGGTTGAGCGGACAATCCGCCATGTGATCGATGACGATCGTAAGGTCCGGAAAACGCTCGGCCATCCTGGCGACGTCCGGCATCCGCGTCACCGGAGCGAGCACCGTCATCGGAACCTTCAAGTCCAGGCAGCGTTTCCAGAGCGGCGGCATGAGTGGACCACGGATCCAGTCACCCGAGGAATCCCCAGCAGGGCTGATGCGCACGCCGTGGAATCCATCTTCTTCGGTCAGCTTGGAAAGGTGGTCCGGCGCGGCAGGATCTTCTGGATTTACACGAGCCACACCTCGGAAGTGCTGAGGATACTTCTTCAAGACGCTGGCCACGTAGCTGTTGTCCCACCGGTAATAAATCACCTGAATGATCACCGTCTTCTCGACGCCGCTGGCCTTCATCAGCTTGAGCAACATCTCCGGTGTGGCGTCATGATCCGGCGGATTCTTTGTTTCCGGCGCCCAGGGAAAGCGGGGACTCTTCTTCCAGACATGAACATGCGAGTCGACAATTGGGACGCTCATCACGCTGCCTCTGTAGAATTCAGCAACCTGGCTAGAGATAAATCGGTTGGAGCCGCTTGACGATGTAACGATCGCAATGCTGGTAGCTCGCGAGCGGCCCCTTCCGTGCCATGTCCAGGTCCACACAGATCCATCCCTCGTAGTGAATCTGCTTCAGAATTCGGTGACAAGCAGGAAAATCTATGTTTCCGTCACCTAAATCGTAGATGCTGTCAAAAAATTTTGCTTCGGAAGAATTTTTTGGTAACACCTTGCCGTTCGGAAGGACAACGTTAGCCTTTGGAGTTGTCCAGCGGGCATCTTTATAGTCCATGAAGACCAGGCGGTGCTTGTAGGTTGCGAATGTCTTCACCACATTCGAGCCCCCGAGATAGAGATGAGCGGTGTCCGGAGCGAAATTGAAGAGCTTGGGGTTTGTCATCTCCATGCACTGGCGAACCTCCTCCGGTCCTTGCACCATACTCCCGAGGTGGTTGTGAACGCCAGCCTTAAAACCCATCTCATTCGCTGCTTCTCCAATGAGATCAAATCCCTTACACATGGCGCGGAAACCCGCACGGACGTTTTGTCCCGGCTTAAGTCGATACGGCGGGAAGACGACCAGGCGGTTTGCTCCGAATCCCTTGAGGAAGCGCATCGCCTCCCGCGCGTTCGCCACAATTTGCTTATGCTGCGCCGGGTCATTCGTCGGCCCGCCGAATGAGATTGTGGTCACGTAAAGATTTCTCTTCGAGATTTCGCGCTTGAGCTTCGCGGGCGTCAAGTTGTATTTCTTCAGAATACCGGGGAAGCCGGTGAGTCGAATCCCGATGAACCCCGTCTCCTGCATGACGTCAAGAATGCGGGTAAACGGCGTAGGCGGGTAATGGGACCACAGACCGGCGCTGAGAGCCCACTTGACGTTGCTATTTGCGGGTAGAGTTCTCATCGCAGAACCCCATGCCCCAAGTGAAACTAGAAAAGCGCGTCCATCCATTGTTTAACCTGAAACGAGTTTGGCGAAATCGTTGATCTTACTTTCTTGGTGCTTCTGAACTCTCCTCCTCTTTCGATTGAGACCTCGTGTTATAACGCAACGGCCTGAAACCTGTCAAGCCACTGTTCAATGGACTTCATTTCCTGCGTCGTTCTGTATATTATCAGGATGGACGCGGGCTAAGCCTGTCCGAAGAGCAGGGTGAGGGGAAGAATACCCTGCCGCGCGGAGTGTATCGCCCTGAGCGGTACCGTAGAGTCGCCTCCCCATTTAGGACACCCCGCGTCCATGCTTTCTGCCGCTCCGATTACTCCCGGTTCTGAAAAACCGCGATAACTCACTTCCGCGCCGCCCACGCCATGCCGTCCGGTCCTCTTCCAGGATAGATATGGCCAACCACATTTAAAGTCCTCAAGTCGATCACCGCCACGTCATTATCCGGACTGCAGGCCACATAGGCGCGCGATCCGTCGGGCTGCATCAGAATGCCGGCGGCACCGTGCCCAAGCGCCATTCGCTTAACCAGCTTGCGCGTGTGCATGTCGAAGATGGCTAAGTCTCCTCCGTTGCCGCCGGCGAGGCTCGATACGAAGACGTACTTGCCGTCGGGCGTGAATCGGAGGCGGTTCGCGCCTTGAAGATGGGCCTGGAGCGTCTGAACGATCTTTTTGGTATCGAGATCGATGATGGAAACCGTCCCGCTGCGCGCGGCTGCGGACCAGAGTTGCTTTCCTGAAACGTCAAAGCCTTCGGTACCTACCCCGGTGTGAAGGACAGTTTCATTCCAGAAGACTTCGGGCGGCGTTCCCGGCCGCCTTTTGCCTCGAGGGCCGTGTGATTGACCGGGAGCGGGAGGCATTTTTTCGATGATGCTGATGGTGCCCGAATTGACGTTCGAAGTGTAAATGCGGCGAAGACTCTTCGAGACTTCAATCATGTGCGTGCGCATCTGGCCCGTGCCAACTATCCAGTCGATTTTTCGGATCGCGGGACTGTACCGCCCGATGACCTCATTGATCTCGGCGGTGAAGTACAACTCGCCTCCGGCAAAGGCGAGGCCGTGCGGACCGTGCAGCACGCCGAGGTCAATCGGCCGCAGCGCCTTCTGCGCGACGAGGTCGACCACGGAGATGGTGTGATACTTCCCAAAGCCGTAGTTCGAGATGTAGGCCAATTTGCCATCGGGCGAGGCGACAACCTCATGCGGGTTCGGCCCGGCCGGCACACGTGCCACCACCTTCAAGGTGCCCGGATCCACGATTGCAAGCGATTGATCAGCTTTGGCGAGCACGAGCAGCGCCGGCGACGGGGTGCGCTGCGCCCAGAGCATTCCGGCCATCAAACAAATCACAACGGCAACACCGATGATTCGTGAATTCATAAGCATTCTCCATCTGCCAAGTCACTCAGCGCGGCAGCGCAAAGGCAACATAGACTCCTCCGGTGGGAGCGTGGAACGCCTTCTTGGGCCCGCCGGCCGCGATCACAACGAATTGGCGCCCATTCACTTCGTAAGTTGCAGGGGTGGCATTTCCCGCAAAGGGGAGTGTTGCCTCCCAGAGCAATTTTCCAGTTGAGCTGTCGAAGGCGCGAAACTTGTTATCAAAGTTGGTTGCTCCAATGAAGAGCAACCCTCCCGCCGTGAGGATAGGCCCTCCGTAATTCTCGGTCCCCGTATCCTTCATCCCCTTTTGAGCAAGGCTCGGGTAATAGCCCAGAGGGATCTTCCACAAATATTTGCCGTTGTTGAGGTCGATCGCGTTCAGAGTACCCCAGGGCGGCGTCACCGCGGGATATCCTTGGCGATCCAAAAACTTGTGATATCCCGTGAAATGATAGGGTGCTCTTATTGCCGACGGCTTGGAGCCGTTGATTCGCACGTTTTTTCCGGTTACCAGGTACTGGGTGAGACCCGTTCTCTGATTTTCGGAAAGGTCGGAAAAGCTGGGCATCCTTCCCCGGCCTTGCCGGATGATTTCGGCAATCTCTCCCGAACTGAGCCGCTTTCCGACGCCAATGAGGGAGGGGAACTCCGGCGGGGAGCCTGCCCGATTGTCACCATGGCACACACTGCATCGATGGACGTATAACCCCCTCGCGCTTCCTACTTCGCCCGTAGTCTTTGCCAGTTCTCCGGTCCACGCCACATCGTTGGAGTTGACATAAAGAATTCCCTTCTTCGGATCCACAGCAGCGCCCCCCCATTCGCCGCCGCCATCAAAACCTGGGAAAATTACGGTGGGTTTCGCAACCCGGAAGGGCACGAATTGGCCTTCACTCACAAACCCTCTGAACTGCTTCTCAGCCCATTGGTAAGCCGCCGGCGTTCGGCGCGTCAGCAAAGCTTCGGTAAGGAGCTGGCGCGCATAGGGTGCTGGCTCGGTGGGCAGGGGCTGCTCAGCGGCAGCGACTTCTCCGGGCACAGTGCTGGGCGGGTATTTGCGGTACTTAATGGGGAACAGCGGCTGCCCGGTTAGCCGGTTAAAGACGTAGACGAACCCTTGCTTGCTCGTCTGGGCTACCGCTTCAATCTCTCTGCCGTTGCGGTTGAGCGTTAAAAGCACAGGCGGAGCGGGAAAATCGCGGTCCCAGAGGTCGTGGCGCACCCCCTGAAAATACCAAAGCATCTTGCCCGTCTCTGCGTTCAGCGCAATGAGGCAATCTGCAAAGAGATCGTTGCCAAGCTCATTCGCCTTATAGAAGTCGGAGGCGGCTGAACCCGTGGGAGCGTAGACAATTCCGCGCTTCACGTCCAGCGCTATGCCGCCCCAGTTGTTGGCTGAACCGGCATACTTCCAGGCATTTTTCGGCCAGGTGTTATAGCCAAATTCACCCGGATGCGGGATCGTGTGGAAGGACCAGCGGAGCTGGCCGGTTCGAACGTCATAGGCACGAATATTACCGGGAGCACAAGGCAGGGTTTCCGGCTCCTCGCCTCCAACAATCAACAAATCCTGATAAACGATGCCTGGGCTGGTTAAGTCGATGGAGACGGAGGTAGGATTGCGGCCAAGATTCTGGCGGAGGTCAATGCGCCCGTCATTGCCAAATGCCGGAATCGGCTTTCCGGTAGCCGCGTTCAACTCATAAACAAAATTCATGACGCCGACGAGGATGCGCTTATCGCCCGCGCTGGCCCAGTAAGCCAATCCCCGGTCCGGCTGTCGGCCTGGGATGGCGGAATCGAATTTCCACAGAAGCTTTCCCGTTGCCGCGTCCAGCGCAAAAACCCTTTGCGAGGGCGTCAGCCCATAAAGCACGCCATCAATGATCAGCGGCGTCGTTTCCAGCCCGTAACTTCCCGCCCGCTTTTCCCCCGTGCGATAGGTCCACGCCACCCTGAGCCGGCGGACGTTCGAGCGATTAATTTGCGTAAGGGGAGAATAATGCTCCTGGCTGGGCTCACCGCCATACGTCCAGGAGCTTCCGGCCTCCTCGTGGTGATGAATGGCAGATGAAACGGGGCTTGCGCCCAGAGGCAGACCGTGGCGTCCGATGACGAAGAGCACGGCCAACGAGAAAAGAATCGATAGTGAGAGGGCTCTAGTTTTCACCACTCCAACAGAAAAGTCCTAACAACGACGGAGCGAGTTGACCCGATTCCGCTAGAAGTCCATCATCTGGGTCCACGCTTCGACAATATCCTTTCCGCGATAGATGTAGGTTCGATCGTCCACCCGCTCCGGATTCCCGCGCGGGCGATAGCTGTTAATACCAGTGACCGTAAATTGAATTTTCACCTCCACCGGGTTGCTGACCCGGTAAGGTTTAATTTCAGGGAGGCGTTCCATGGCTCGCTGTGTTTTTTCGCGAATCAGCTTGAGCGCTGCCGGATGAGAGAGCATACGTCCGGCAGTTCGGCTGAATCCAAATTTCACTGCGGCACATTCAGCATTAGGGACAAGGTCGAGCAGCTCATCGCACGCCGCCTTGTCGCCGGAGAGCATGATAACCGGAACGCCGAAATAGCCGGCCAGCATCGTGCGCTCACCGAGCTCACCGACGAGTTTGTTATTGACCCAAATATTCTGGATACTAAAATCCTGCGTGTGGCTCAAGATTCCGTTTGTCGCGCCGGCCATTGGATGCTGCCCGATAAAGATGACGGCGCTATAGGTAGCGTCCAGGCCGAGCGTGGGCGGGAGACCGCGTCCTTGTATCAGTTGTGCGCGAGAATCGATGGTTGCGACGGAAAGAGAGCGGCTGCTATCGTGCAGGTCGGCGACCACGACTTCTGTAGCGCCGCCTGCGAAGAGCCCATCGACCGCGGCATTAACCTCATCCGTAAGTAGCTTCTGAGATTCCGCCCAACGAGGGCTCCGGAAAGGGTCACATTGCTCCTCCCACAGACCCGCGATCCCATCGACGCCCTCCATGTCGGTAACCATATAGACTTTTTTCGAGGTTGAGGGACCTGTTGGGAGCGATGAAGCGTTACCGGTTTCCTGTCCGAACGAATTCGGGCTACTCAGGGCCGCTAATGCAACTCCGCCCATGGTACTGTTTAACATAAAGCTGCGTCTGTTCATCTCGCTTCCGTCTGGCATCAATGTATCCTTTCACCTATCGGCACTACACCATCGCACAGGGCTGGGTTGCCCTTCCTCCCTCGTCGGTTCCGGCAGCCCAAGAAGAGGTAAGGCCAACTGCGACTGAGAGAGCGTCGGTCTCGCCCTTTCTTAAAAGTCACCAGAAGAATTTAAGAGCAAATTGGATAATGCGTCCTGGATCCGCACTCAGAAGCTGGCCGAACGAGGAGGACCCTACGGTGCTACTGGGCTGGCCGAAGTTGACCTGGTTAAACAGGTTGAAAAATTCGGCCCTGAATTCGACTTTGTAACGTTCCTTGAAGGTAAAATCCCGGATAACGTCAAAGTCCGTGTCGCTGTAGGCTGGCCCGCTTAGAATGTTGCGCCCGGACTGGCCGTACGTGCCGAGCAGCGAGTATTTGATGCCGTCGGGCGTGCAATTCGTTTGCTCTATGACCTGCGGGTTAAAGGGCTGCGGCACGAAGGTGCAGAGGGGGTTGAGGAACGCGTTGACGTTGAAGAACTCGTTCACCGTTGGGTTGTTTAAACCGATGCGTTGGCCGTTCAGGAAAGCATGTTCGGGAGCCGTCGTTCCGTTGACGCCCACGTCGACGGGGGCAAAGAAAGTAATGGGCGCCCCGCTTTGGAGGGTGGTAATCCCGCTTATCGTCCAGCCACCCAACAGCGTGTTCTTCCAATGATCGCTAAAGTGCACCGGCGGAGACCATAGATACGAGGCGACAAATGCGTTCCGGCGGTCCCAGGCCGCCCGTCCTTTCATACTGCCTTCGAGGTTGAAGGGATTGGCAGCATTTCCGCATCCTTCACAAAACGCGGAGCACGTGTCGAGCGCCTTCGACAGCGTATAGGACGCCAT
>JBOGJS010000128.1:0-4099 GCA_050745365.1 Terriglobia bacterium | reverse complement strand
CTCATCGACACCGTGGAAAAGATAGTGCGCCACAACGGTGGATCCTCACGGTAAAGTCGCTAAATTCCTTATGATTCAAAGAAAACCCTGTCGCCGAAGGACCGCCGGCGTGAGGAAATGGCTGATTTTCCTCGCGCTGATCTTGGGATTTTGTGGCGTGCCGCGCGTCCAAGCCCAGACGAAGGAAGTTGATCGCCTCGGAAAGGCCACACTCATTATCAATGCCATCATGCAGGCACCCGACAACGCAATTCCCTCAGATTTTCTTAACCGGGCTGTCTGCGTGGGGGTGATCCCCTCGGAGAAGAAGCTCGCCTTTGGGCTCGGCGCCAACTACGGTCGCGGAGTTATGGTGTGCCGCCGCGCTGGAAATGGACCGTGGGGCGCGCCTTCCATGATGATGGTGGGAGGGGGAAGTTACGGATTCCAACTGGGCGGCGAAGCTTCAGACATCGTGTTCATAGTGATGAGCAACAGCGCAGCCGAAAAAATTATGGACCGCAGCCTCAAGCTAGGTGTAGATGTTTCGGCCGCCGCCGGCCCTGTGGGCCGTCGTGCCGAGGGTGCTACCAACGCCCACTTCAGCGCTGAAATCCTGAGCTATTCGAGGTCGCGAGGATTGTTTGCGGGAGTCTCGCTGAGCGGCGCTGTTCTCGAAGTCGACAAGAAGGCTAATCGGAAGCTCTACGGGCGGGAGATCGCGCCTCAAAAGATTCTGATTTCCGGGACCGTTTCCCCTCCGGTGGCGGCCAAGCCGCTCGATCAGATTCTTGAAAAGTATTCGCCAAAAGGCGGCGCTCCTCTCCCAAAGCCGGCCGTCACTTCATCTCACCCGCGTGGATCTTCATGATGGTTTCGAGGAAACGAATGGCTTGGGCTTTGGGCCGTTGAAACGAGTTTCGCCCAATAATCGAGCCGAAGCCCCCACCGTCACGGATGGCGCGCGCTTCGTTGTACACATCTTCGTCGTTGTCCTGCTTGGGGCCTCCGGAAAAAATAACGATCCGGCGCCCGTTGAAAGAGCTTTGTACCACGTGCCGGACACGCTCGGCCAGGGTGCTGATGGGCACGCTTGCTTTCGTGTACGCTTTCTGCGCCTCGGCCTGCTCAATGTGTGAAGTGGGCAACTTCACCTTGATGACATGCGCGCCGAGCTCAGCCGCAATGTGAGCGGCATAGGCGATCACGTCAATGGCTGTTTCGCCTTCTTTGCTCATGCCCGAGCCACGCGGATAGGACCACACCACCACCGCCAGCCCGCACTCCTTGGCCTCTTCCGCCAACTGACGAAGTTCTTCATACATCTCCCGCGCGTGCGCCGAGCCGGGATAGATGGTAAAGCCGATCGCCACGCAGCCCAGCCGCAGCGCGTCCGCGACGCTGGCCGTCACCGAGGAAAGCGGGTCTTTTTCCGGATAGAGCGCATCGTGATCATTGAGCTTCAGAATGAGGGGGATCTCTCCAGCGTGCCGGGCAGCCGCGGCCTCAAGAAAACCCAGCGGGGCGGCGTACGCATTGCATCCCGCTTCAAGCGCCACTTCAAAATGGTAGTTTGGGTCGTACGCTGCCGGGTTTATCGCAAAGCTTCTTGCCGGCCCATGCTCAAAGCCCTGATCGACCGGAAGAATCACCAGCTTTCCGGTTCCAGCCAGATATCCATGGTTCAGAAGCCGCGCAATATTGGTTTTTGTACCCGGATTGTCGCTTTCATACCAGCTGAGTATCTCCCGCACCCGGTCCGTCATCCTCTGGCCCGGCAGTGCGCGCTCTTCGACTGCCTGCATAACTCCCATAGTTCAGCCTCCCAGTTTAAAATGCCTCAACTTTTATCTTAGCCGAAGTTCGTAACAGCCGGCGCAATTTTGGCGATGGGTCAGTTTGACGTAGCGGCGGCTTCATGCCGCCACCTGGCGAGGTAAACTCGACGCTACAAATTCAAGCTGACCGGAAATCGGCATCGCCAGGTTGAAAAAGGATCCAGCGCAGCCGCGAGTTTCGTTCGTGAAAAGCGCAGTTGGAACGTCTTCGGAGGGCGGGCCAAAAAGAAAAGGGCATAGCCAGACTTCGCGGCTACGCCCCTGAACAGGTTAAAAGCAGAAACACAACTAGCAATGCGAGAAACGACGGACGCCGACGGCACAGCCCACGAGGAGGAGACCCAGAAGCGCGAGCGAGGCTGTGCTTGGCTCAGGAACCGTAGTTGTTGTGCTAACGGGTGTGAACGTCGCCGAGTACGGAGTCGTGATGGAGCCATTGTTCGAAAGCTCGGCGAGCACTTGCGCGGTGGACTTGCCGTTGAAAGTAGCAGATAACGTGCCAGTATACTCCGTTGTCTGTCCCGAAGACGAGCTCATAAAAGCTAAGGCGTTGACGGAGTCTTCAGCGCTGGAACCCGTAGCGGTGTCCTCGAAGATTGTGCCCGTTTTTCCGAGGGGATTCGATGGGGTCACCAAGGCCGAAGAAGTCGGCGTGCAAGTTGCGCCCGGCGCTGGCGGGCAGGCGCCGCCGGTACCGAGGTTCAACTTCGTCAGTGTAAACGTAATACCGCCGGGCAGCGTTAGGAAATTTGACACGGACACTGTTGTCCCCGGAGGCGTCGTGCTGTTGCTGATGTCCATGACGTGACCGAACGCGGCTGACGAGATCGTCGAGAGGCCCGCGAACGAGCCGGTGCTGGTCGGCTCGATGAGGAAATTACCTTGCCCAGAGCTGCAAGCTGGCCCTCCGGGCTGATTGCAAAGAAAGTTGAGTGAGGTCAACGTCGCAGTCACATTCCCTGTGAAGTCAAGTTCACCCGTGATCGGCGTCGCGAACACCGACAACGGTAACAAAAGAGCGATAGCTAACGCGAGGAGCATTGAGCGGCTTTTCATTGAATTAAACCTCCCTTTCGGAAACTGAGGTGTGGATACTGCACGAATTCAACACCGAAACATTATGTTGCGTTCGCGGCGGAATGTAAATCCGGCTCATACCTGACAGCAATACAGAGAATGCCCGGTAACTATAAAAGTAATATCGCGCAGGCCGGAATCAGGCTGACATGGCCATGCATGGAACTCTCGGTGCAAAACCCCAAGCCATTTTCTTCGCGGACGTGCGCTCCTCCGACGTTATTACTGTAATCATTACAAGGGCACGGAGGCACTGCTCGATCAGTGCGGCGTATCGCGGATTCGGTTCGGCCGAGTCGAAGCGCAATATCTCCAGTTCAGCGCGGTAGCTGGGCTCGTAGTAGCGCGGAATTGGCTGGCCGGCTTTCGCGAGCGGCCGTCCACCCATGCGGCGGAGAATGGAAGATGAATGATGACCGGTGTTGGCCGTGCCGAGGCCAATGGTTCCGCCGATAGCTTGGCACAATGCAAACCACGCCAAGCACATCCGGACAGCTTCAGTAGTACACCGAAGCCGCCGTGAAACCGCCCAACCGCCGAATTCAACAAACCGGACGCCGCGACGTCGCGCGATTCGGATTTCCTCCTCTACAGCCGCTCGCAAAACCGGACCCCATTCCTCTGATTCTGCGAGAGTCGAATGAGCGACGCCCAGGTCCCCGTAATCAACGTTCGCCGGATGAGGCAAAAGCCGCCCACAGGCCTCGACTTCATTCCGACCGTTCATGGTGAAAAGGTGCCAACTCTTTGCGTCGGCGGCCTGTACGTGTCGTCCCTCAAATGCCAGATCGTCGGGGGTCAGGTTCCCTTCCTCAAGATAAGTCTCCCCGCGAAACTGCTGCACCCGTGCGAGCACATCCGCATGTAAATTCGGGTCATCCGCGACCTCGCGGAAACGGAAAGGCAGTTGACCTGGAGGGGCCAGAAGGAACAAGCGCCTCATGATATTGCCAGATCGGGGTATCAAATTCATAGTGTCACCTCGGCCCAAAACGGGAATCACTGACCGGTTCAATAAGAATTGGCACTTCGGGAACTTGGAATAAACGTACGGCGGCGGCTGCCTTTCAGGTGAAAGTCCACGGGCAACGGTCAGTTGCCTAGATTACGGTCCAACGGGTTGGGATCTGCTGGATACGGGCACGAATTTTAGCCGGTCGGCAAAAACGCTGAACGAAAAGCGCAAGCCGCCCGCGGCTTTATCT
>JBOGJS010000127.1:0-13062 GCA_050745365.1 Terriglobia bacterium | reverse complement strand
GGAGCGCAAACAAACTAGCGGCTTTAGCCGCTGCGAGTAAAGAATCCGGGGCTTAAAGCCCCGTTCCAAAGCGCGCCTGTTCCGGCACGGCTGAAGCCGTGCCCTGATACACCCCGGTGTGCAGCGCAAGATGTGGGACACGCTCAGCCGCGGTGAGAGGATGGCGAGCGGAGCGAGCCGGGTGAGGGGTTTTGATCCGAATGTTTTGGAGAAGGAGAGCGAAACGGATGTTTTAGCAACCCGTCAGAGGCTGATGTGCTCAGCGAGGATTTCCTGCTCGCTCTCCGACAGAATAAAGGCACGCTCCATAACGTGCTGCAATTCACGCACGTTGCCGGGCCAGGCATGTTTTTCCAACATTTTGCCCGCGGATTCAGAAATGGCTTTGCGCGGGCGCTTGTCTTCCTCACAAAGAACACGCAGGAAATGATTTCCCAAGGTGAGGATGTCATCAGTGCGCTCGCGCAAGGCAATTAAATCAATGGGAAAAACTGAAACGCGGTAATAGAGATCCTCGCGAAAGCCCTTTTCCGTTATGCGCTGCGCCAACTGGGCGTTGGTGGCCGCGATCACCCTCACATCCACCCGCACGACGTCCGGGCCACCCAGCCTCTGCACTTCGCCCTCCTGCAAGAAGCGTAGAAGCTTCGCCTGCATGTTTAGCGGAAGATCGCCCACCTCGTCGAGAAAAAGCGTTCCTCCATGCGCAGCGTGGATGCGGCCCATGCGAGATTGGAAAGCCCCGGTGAACGCCCCGCGCGCGTAGCCGAAGAGCTCCGCCTCCAGAAGAGCTTCCGGAATCGCCGCGCAGTTTACCGTGATAAATGGCTGCTTTTGACGCGGGCTGAGGAGGTGAATGGCTTTCGCCACCAACTCCTTCCCGGTACCCGTTTCGCCGGTCAGGAGAACCGTGGTGGCACGTGGCGCCACCAGGCGCGAGAGCCGATAGACGTTCTGCATGGCTCGGCTCAATCCGATCATTCCCGGCAACGGTTCGGGCAGCGAGGCATCCGATTCGGCAGTGGTCCCCGCTTGACTCAAGGCAGGACGGGAATTTTCGTGCCGCTCGAGCACATCGCGCAAGCTCGCCAACCAGGGCACGGGCCCACCCCCTGCGACGGCTTGCGCGTCCATGATCAGAATTTGCACCTGCGGATACCGTTCCTTCACAATGCGCAAAAACTCAGACATATCCAGGTCAGGCAGCCAACTGTCCAGGAGCAAGGCCTGACAGTGACCCTCTTCAAGCTTCGCCAGCGCCTCCGCCCCGCCATGCGCCTCCAGCACGTTGCAGCGTTCAGAGTCGAGCACTTCCAGCACCTGTTTGCGAAGATCGATATTCGGACTGGCGACAACCGCGCTCGAAAAAAATGGGTGGGCAAGAGCGGCACTCATCAGGCTTCCCTCAGGACTGTAGGTCGTCGGCTCACTAGCTTAAAAAAGCTATGAAAAACTCTTCTGGATGAGAATTCGTTTATGCGTACAATTAACGAATTCTCATTCGCCGCAATGCGAACGTTCGTCAGGCGCTCGATCGGCGGCCTCGGCGGTCGGATGTTTATTTCTTCGACGCCGCCGCTCGAAAGGCTGAGGCCCTTATCGCGCCAATGGGAGCGTCAGGCAAACCCATTGCTTTGGCACGTAACCGAATATCTTGTTAATCTCCAGCGTCCCGCCGAGTAGCCGAACCATCTCCTTGGCAGGAATCCAATCTGCGCCACTGTCTGGACGTGTGCTGAAGTGCCCGAGATGGCCGGCTTCGCCGTTTGCAGGATACAAGACAGTCAGAACAGCACGGTTGTGAGGAGAAGAGAGCTCAATCTCGAGTTTTCCCTCGGGCACGAAGGACGCCCGGGCATTGCTGAACAGAATAGAAAGCGCTCTTTCCACCACTTCCCGATCCGTGCGCACGTAGAGAACATTTCCGTTGCGTATGTTCCGCGGAATGCTCCACCTCACGGATTCAGCTCTTTCGACATGAAACTCGACCGCCTGCTCAACGAGCCCTAGCAATGGAACCGTGGAGATCGCGGGGCGTTCTGCTTCCTCCAGGACCCGAAAGTTACCGACCATGTTGCTCAAGCGTTCCAGGCCACGGAAACATTTCTCCAAGGCCGCCCTGAGGCCTGCTTCGCCGGAGTAGGATTGCAACGCCAGTTCCGCTTCCCCCAGTAAGACAGTTAGAGGCTGACTCACCTGGTGGATTAATAATGCCAGGAGCTTCTGGCCCGGTTGTTGTGCAGGCGTCTGATTCATACGGGCCGAGGCTTTGAGCTTACGAAATAGCCGGTTCCGCGGAGAGTATGGATCAGGCGCACCTCACACCCTTCGTCAATCTTCTTCCGGAGATAGTTAATATAAACATCCACGACATTGCTTACGGTATCGGGCGGCAATTTCCATACGTGCTCAATGATCATCGCCCGAGTTACGCATTGACCGGCGTTATGCATCAGGTATTCGAGAAGCGCCAACTCTTTGGGAGTCAGGTCAATCCCCCGCCCTCCCCGCTTCACGGTGCGTTCCACCCGGTTCAGTTCCAGGTCTTCCACCTGCAAGCGGGGAGCGGAGCATTCGCTTGTTCGCCTGAGCAAGGCCCGAGCACGCGCCGACAGCTCCGAAAATGCGAAGGGTTTCGGCACATAGTCATCCGCTCCCTGGTCGAGCGCGCTCACGCGCTCCTCAATTTCGCGCCGCGATGAGAGCACGAGCACTGCGGCAGACTTGCTGTGGGAGCGGAGGCATTTCAGCACATCCATGCCGTTAACCTGGGGCAGATTCAAATCGAGAATGACCAGATCGTAGGCGTGCGTCTCGACCATGCTTTGGCCTTCGAGGCCGTCAGCAACCGCGTCGACCACATAGTCCTCTGCTTCGAATCCCTTTTGGAGGAAAGTAAGAACGGGCTCATCATCTTCGACGATCAGCAGGCGCTTTCCCATCCTCACACTCCTTGCGGTTGCCCCGACTGTATCATCCCCACAACACGAGGCTGACCGGCGTCATGAAAACACGCAGTCTATTATACACATATATATTAACGATTGTAATACTACATCAAATCTGGCCGATCTCGCGAAAGGAAAAAATGAGAGTTCCTCATCATCCTTCCCTTGCCCCTGGTCGCACCGAACAGCAGGGCGCCGGAAGTTTTTTATTTTTGAGGCCCAGAGGGAGGCAGAACGGAGGTGTCGATATTCGGCGAGGGCGGGCTCTCAATATCGTATCGAAGTACCACAATATCGACTCGGCGATTCATTGCGCGGCCCGCCGCAGTATTGTTTGAAGCCACGGGGTGGTACTGGGCATAGCCGGCCGCCGAGAGGCGTTCTGGCGAGAGCCCAAATCGCGTAATCAGAAGACTCAGAACGGAGGTGGCGCGGGCGGTGGAGAGCTGCCAGTTCGAGTTGAATTGGCCATTATGAATGGGCAGATTGTCCGTGTGGCCTTCGACACGCAGGTCTTCCGGTTGCGAAGCGAGGATCGCGGCGATCTCACCGAGCGCCGGTAGGGCGCTCCGCTTGACCGAAGCCGATCCGCTATCGAAAAAGCCAATCTCCTGAAGGCTGATAATGAGACCCTCCTTGGTGGTGCGAAGCCGGACTTCCTTCTCCCGGATTTGGGGCGCGAGGGCTGCCGCCAAGGCTGCCCTGATCTTTGACACCTTCCACAGCGCGTCCGCCGGCCCGGGCTGTCCGATCGGCGGCGCTACCACGCGGGCGAGAGATGCGGCGCGAGTGGCATTCTCCACCATCTGAGTCCGGGAAAAGGGCATGGGCTCAGTCTGGGAGAGCGGTATGTGAGTGTTGCTGCTTTCGAAAATTCCTAATTGCTGGAAAGCCACCTGGATGGCAAGCGCGATTTTCCCGACCTTTCTTTTGTTCACCTGTGAAGATGCGAATAACACGACGAACAGGGCAAAAAGCAGGGTGACAAAATCACCGTAAGAAATCAGCCATCGCTCGTGGTTGGGATGGGTTTCCACCTTCTTCCTGCGGCTCATCGAGCGTGCTCCAGCTCTTCCTGCTTCGGTTTCTCTTTTTCCTTCTGGGCGCTCTCGGCAACAAAACCTCGCAGCTTCGTCTCAACCATGCGGGGATTGAGCCCTTCTAAGATCGAAATGACTCCTTCGAGGATCATCTCCCGGATCGTTTCCTCATGGCGATTTCGGATTTTGAGCTTTCCCGCAACGGGAAGAAAGAAGATGTTTGCGGAAGCTACGCCGTAAATCGTAGCGACGAAGGCCACGGCGATGCCCCGCCCGACTTCATTGATATTGTCCAAATGTTGCATTACCTGAATCAATCCCAGCACAGCCCCGATAATGCCAATGGTGGGAGCAAATCCCCCAGCAGCCTCGAACACCTGCGGAACTCTTTCCTCCTGTTCCGCCTGATTCGCCATGTCTAACTCCATCATCTTCCGCAACTCTTCCGGCTCAGTCCCGTCAATCGCCAGCATGAGAGATTTCTTAAGAAATGGATTATTAATGCTCCCTAACTGGTTGTCGAGGGCGACAATCCCTTCCTTCCGCGCCTTTTGCGCATAGCCGAGCATCTCCTTGATCAGCCCTTCCGGGCTTTCAGTTTTTTCCAGCAGCACCTGACTCAGCCGTTTAAAGCTCGTAATCACGACCGGCAGCGGGTAGGCAATCATTACCGCCCCCAGAGTGCCTCCAAAAACAATCATGGCCGCCGTCGGCTGAAGAATTTGGACGATTTTTCCGCCTTCAATGCTCATCCCGCCCAGGATGCCCAGAAGCGCAATGACGATTCCGCCTAGAGTCGCTTTATCCAAGTTTTCTCTACCTCATTCGGCTGGATCGGACCGCTCGCTGTTTCGAGAAAGAATCAGTGTAGGCGGCAAAGTCGCGAAGGATGCGGGCAGTAACCGACGACGGAACGCGACGACCAGGTTGAGGATATCTTCCGTGCTTTCTAGCACCACAATCTTTCCTCCCGTGATCAGCGTGATGACGGTATCCGGCGTGTTTTCAATGAACTCGATCAGGTCGGAGTTCAAGATCATGGGCTTTTTGTTCAGCCGCGTGAGTTGAATCATATTTTTCTCTCCCGTCCCGCTCTCGGGCGGGCACACCCTTCCATTAGCAGGCCAACAACCACTCATAAACGTCCTATCGGCATTTCCGGTCCGCAGGTTCAATACCACATTCGAACGACAAACGGGCGTGTGGCAAATGAAATGCACCGGGTCATGAGGATGAACTCACAGGCTGGGAACGTGTGAATAAATCTGAGGGTTTGTAGGCAAACCTTGCCGGAAATAAGGAGAACAGAACTTGAAACTACTCGTCTGCGGAAGTGAGGGCCGGCTGATGTCCGCGGTGATTCCGCATCTGCTCGCAGCAGGACATGAGGTAACAGGCGTCGACACGTGCGAGAAATGGGGGTACCAGGCGACCCGGCGCAAGTATCGATTCATCACCGGGGATTGCGCGAATCCCGATGTGGTGGGCCCTCTCATAAAAGGGATGAACGGAGTCATTCAAGCAACGGCGACTCTGGCCGGCGTCGTCGGTTTCCACCGTCGCGCGGCGGATATTCTGACGAACGATCTTGCTGCGCATGGAACCGTGTTGCGCCTCGCCGCCGCGGCCGGCGTGCGGCGGGTGGTCTATATTTCCTCTTCCATGGTCTACGAGCAATGCACCACGCAGCCGCTGGCGGAGGACTCAGAAGGCTCGCGGCTACCTCAAACTGATTACGGACTCTCCAAGCTGGTGGGGGAGCGCATGTCGAAAGCTTTCTGGACTCAATACGGCCTTCCTTTTACCATCTGGCGCCCGTTCAATATTATTGATCCCGGCGAGGCTGGCACGGACGATCCGGGTGTCAGTCACGTCTTCGCCGATTTCATTCATCGCCTGGTGATCCGCCAGCAGAACCCCCTCGATATCCTGGGCGATGGGCTTCAAGTCCGAAGCTTTGCTCACGTCCATGAGATTGGCCAGGCCATCGCTCGGCATTCGTTTTCGCCTTTAACTCAAAACAACATCTACAACCTGGGCACGCCGGAGACAACAACCATGCGGGGCCTTGCGCAAAAGATATTTCAAAAGGCCCGCGAGCGCCGGATGGTCCGCAGTGAAGGCCCATTGCAGTTTCGGACGCTGCCCGTAGTTGAAACGGACGTCAAGCAACGGATTGGTGATTTTACAAAAGCGCGTCGCGAGTTGAACTGGAAAGCGTCGATCAGCCTCGATGAATCTATTGAGAGTTGCCTCGACGCATTCGTTTCGAACCAAACGGTTGCCGCCGCATCGCACGAGGAAGTTTTGATGCGACAGGCACCGTAGCGCCGGGCTTCCAGAAAGGCAAAATTCTCATGCCCGAAGTTGCCGTTGCTCCTGCCGGCGAAAAGCACGACGCCGTCTTACAGCCTGCCCCGCAAGGCAATCTTCTCGAACAAGTGGCCCGCGTCATCAACCTCCAGTCTCAGGCCATTCGCGAGCTTGCCCAGCGCGTCAGCGCCATTGAGGCAAGGTCCGTTTTCCCTGCCGCCAATCCCGCCCCGTCTCCCGCTTCCGGCCGCCCCGTCCAAAGCATCATCTTGAACCAGCCCTGCCTCTTCGGATTTAAGCACGGACGTGCCATCCTCACCGCTTGCAACGAGCGGATCGTTGAAATTCCTTTCGCCCACCGGCATCTTCCTTACCCGTTCACCGGACGCGTTCTGGACGTGGGCAGTTGCGAAAGCCAGATGGCGTTTGAGCTCTCGTGCCTGGGATTTGAAAGCTGGGCACTCGACATCCGCGAAACAGGCATTCAGTACCCCGGCGTGCGGTTCGTCCGCGGCGACATCCGGTTCAGCCCTTTTCGGGAGAATATGTTCGACGTGGTGATTGCACTCTCCACACTCGAGCACATTGGCCTGATCGCTTATGAAAACACGGATTACGACCAGGAGGGGGATATCTGCGCGCTCCAGGCCATCCATCACATTCTCAAGCCGGAGGGGAAGCTGCTTCTAACGGTCCCATTTGGCGCACCCGGAAAGACTGAGTGGTATCGGGTTTACGACAACGCCGCGCTGCAGAATTTTCTTGCCGCTTGCGGATTCACCGCTGAAATCGAAGAGTATTGGGTTAAGCGCGAGCTTCACTGGCAGCCCGCCGACTGGCAGCAAGCCGAGAAGACAGATTCTCTGAGTCATGAAGCCAGAGCCGTGGCCTGCGTCGTAGGGCGAAAGGTCGCCGGCGTGTTCACCCATCGACCGGTAGCCCGCCGTGAGCGAACAGCACGGAACGGCCAACCCGCCCTTTGCGCCAACCCGCCGTTCCATGGCGTGCCGAAGAGTACCCTCCGCCCCGGAGTCTATTTTCGAGGAATTGTCTATGGAGGAAGCGGATACGCGGAGGAGGCCTGGGTAGAGGCGCTGGGGCTGGCCGAGCATCAGATTCCGGTCCAACTTGTACCGGCCGGCCCTCCTAGCGACAAAAAGAAGCTCCTTCCAGAAGAGTCCCGGCGGCGGCTTGAACAACTCGAAGGCGAAACGCTTGATTTGAGCCAGAGTGTTTTCTATCAGGCGGGGGTCGCAGAACTCTGGGACATGAATACGTACGGCCGCTGGCGCGTTGCGCGATACATGTTTGAGACGGACCGCCTCCCCGACGACGTCGCAGAGCGATGCAACATGATGGACGAAGTCTGGGTGCCAAGCCTTTTCAATCTGAAGACCTTTGCGGAGGCCGGGGTAGACGAGCGCAAGCTCCGGCGGGTGCCCCCGGGGGTCGATACCAACCTCTTCCGGCCCGGAATTGAGCCGCTCGGCATCCCGCAGAAGCGCAGGTTCAATTTTCTTTCGGTGTTTGACTGGCACTTACGCAAGGGCTACGACAATCTACTGCTGGCCTACCTGCGTGAATTCAAGCCGGATGAAGACGTGGCTTTGATTCTGAAGGTGTATCAGTACAATGACACCATCACTGACGTCCAAGCCAGAATCAGCTATTTCGTAGAGCGGGAGGCCGGACTGCCGCTTGAAAAGGCCCCGCCAATTATCCTGATCAACGGGTTCCTCAGCCAGATGGACATGCCTCGTTTCTACGCCGCTGGGGATTGCTTCGTGCTTCCCACCCGCGGCGAGGGGTACGGGCGGCCATTCCTGGAAGCCCTGTCCTGCCAGCTTCCCGTCATCGCCACCGCCTGGAGCGGGCAGACGGATTTTCTGAACAGCGAAAACAGCTACCCGCTTGAATACCGGCTGGTCCCTGTTCCTTCAGATATCGATACAGAAATCTTTGCGGGCCATCGCTGGGCGGAGCCGGACCACGACCACCTGCGCCAGCTCATGCGACACGTTTTCTCACACCCGGAGGAAGCTCGAAATCGGGCGGAGCGTGGCCGCCAGGACATGGTGAAGGAATACGATTGGAGCGTCATTATCCCCCGCTGGGTGGCGGAATTCCGGAGGCTGCTGGAAGCGTAGGGCGAATGGCGAGTGAGACGCTGTGAAAAAATCGATCGGCAACTGTCATGCTGAGTCGGGTAGCGCAGAGTTTCGCTGCTCAGAAACTCTGCGGCATTTCGTTCGGGCATAAACAAAAGCCGCGGAGTTAAAGGACAACTCCGCGCTACACTTTGTCATGCCCCAGATTGGCAGCCAAAAGGCTGTGAACGCTCCGAATGACAGCACGGAATTTACTCACACCCCCGGAAAAACCGCAGACCTGAACAGCGCAGGTCCGCGCTACATCAAAAAAGGAGTCGGCAGATAGTGTCACTCTACGTCGTCAACTCAGATTCGCTCGAAATTGAGAACGCCTGCGAGCGAAGTTCCGTCATCTCCTTGCTCACGGATCGTCCGGAGGATCTTCCCTGCGCTTTGCGCGATGCGTCCGACCACGTAAGGACTACCGACTTCTCAATACTGTGGGAAAACCAGCTCCCCGAAGGCGCGGACGCCGCCTTCATCTGGATGGCGGGAGAAAAGCTCTTGGAAGGTTCCGCCCTCGGTTTGCGGCGCGCTTTGTTTGCTCCCGGGCGCCGCTCGTTTGTTGCCGCTCACCTGCCCTGCCTTCCCGAGCTTGATCTGATTAGCCTCTTACCCCGCCTATGGAAAAAGGGGGAACCCGGCGATGTCACGCAGCCTGACTTCCGGGTTGCCGCCACGCCCACGCCGCCGCCACAAGTGCTCGCTTATCTCGAAGAAAGCCCGGAAATATGGGCGCGCCTTCATGCAGCGCTGCTTGCCGGCCAGAAGTCCCCCGACAGCTCGGTGGAACGAATGTCACAGTTGTGGCAAGACTCGACAGCAATCCCCAAAGCTTTTGCTTCATTGCTCCTCCGGAATCTTATCGTTCTTTTGATCCGTTATAACCAGCGTGAGCACGCCGAAAAGCTGCTCAAAACGGGGATGGAATATTATCCGCGCTACGCGGAGCTTCCTTATCTCGCGGCGCTGCTTTCAACCGCCCAGGGGCGTTATTCTGAAGTTTTCCGATACGCGCGCCATGCGTCGAAGAATATCGATCCGTCGTTTATTGGCAGCGGGGGTGAATATTCGTATCGAACCGCCTGGTTGCTCGGTCTGGCCAATGAACTTGCCGGGAAGCAACTATTGGCGGTTCAGTGTTACCTCATTGGGGCGCAGGCGCGCCCGGCCTACCCGCCTTCTGTCTTTGGGATCCTCCGGCAGCGGCTTCCCTATCGCGCGGTTCAGAACCTTCAGTACAATGTCTTAGGCTCACTCGCTCGGCGAGAGTCACAGTACCTGGAACCGATCTTCCATTTTTTCCTGCTGCACCGCCAGGTCGAGCCCGCCCGGCGACTCCTCGAGCTCTCCTCGATGCCGGACGACCAGAGACATAAACTCCAAAAGCTGTTCGACGCGACGGCCAACGCCTTCCGGCCCGCTCCGCGTCCGGGTCAGGCGAAACCGGGTGTGATGTTGGTTGGGCCTTTCTGGATCTGTTCAAGCTTGGCGCGCGTTAATCGGGAGACCGGTGCGGCGCTCATGGCGGCAGACGACCTCGACGGCGCACTGGAACCGGAAAGCTTTTGCGAGAGCCCGGGCGCCTCGCTCCCCCACTTTGCGTTGATATCGAAAGGTCTTCGGAAGCAGGTGAAGCAGCTCGACCTTACCATCCGCCATCACTGGCCGCCGGATTTCACCCGCCCGGCCTCCGGGAAACTGGTCTCGATCTTCCCCTGGGAATTCGGGAGCGTTCCTCGAAAATGGGTGGAACAGATCGAGAAATACGTCGACGAGCTTTGGACGCCGTCAGAATTTTGCCGCGACGTGTACATCCGCGCGGGAGTCAGCGCCAGCCGCGTTTACACCATCCCTTCCGGAATCGACACTGAAATTTTTAAACCTCAGGGCGCCCGGTGGCGTCCTGAAGGCTGCCGAAGCTTTGTCTTCCTGTTTGTGGGTGGGACCATTCCACGCAAAGGGATTGATTTGCTCCTGGAAGCTTATCGCAAAGTCTTCACCCCCAAAGAAGATGTCACCTTGGTCGTCAAAGACATGGGATCCTCATCCTTCTACAAAGATATGACCCTGATTGAAGATTTGACCCGAGCCACCCAGGACCTTCGCGCACCTCATCTGGTCATCCTCCCCGATGACCTCAGCGATGAGAAACTGGCGGAGCTTTATCGGGGCTGTGACGTGTTCGTACTGCCCTATCGGGGTGAAGGTTTCGGCTTGCCCTTGGCCGAGGCTCTGGCATGTGGCAAGCCGGTGATCACCACCGGCCTTGGACCGGCGCGCGAGTTTTGCCCTCCGGAAGCTTCCTACTTCCTTTCGGCTCAAATTGCGGAAGTCCCTTCGGCCCGGCTTCGGTTCGGCCCTCTCAGTGGGCCGTTCACCTGGTTCGAGCCGGACATTCGAGAACTGGCCCGAACCCTGCGCCACGTTTTTGAACACCGCGAGGAGGCCTCTGAGCGCGGAACGGCAGCGGCCGAAAAAGTGCAGACCGCGCTGAGCTGGCGTCGTATCACTGGCCTGCAGCTTAAAAGAGTCCGGCATCTGGTCGCGTAGCGCGGCGTTCTCGGGTGGCGCGTACATGGCGCCTGTTTGCCCAGTTAATCGGTTCTGAAGCGGGTAGCGCAGACTTGTTGTTTAAGTCTGCGGTCTTTCCGATGCGACAGAGAAAAAGCCGCGGAGTTACAGAACAACTCCGCGCTACCGAGTGGTCCGCAACGGCGCGATGAAGGCATAAAGCCGGCGCTACACCTTTTGCTTTTTGCCTTTTGATTTCCCTCCAAGCTCATGCCCACATTGGCGCTTTCCATGATCGTCAAAAACGCGGAGGCAACGCTTGCCCGCTGCCTTGAGAGCGTGCGCGGCATAGCGGATGAAATCGTCATCGCCGATACCGGCTCTACGGATCGCAGCATCGAGATTGCTCGGCAATCCGGCGCGAATGTCTTCACGATCGTCTGGGAAAGGGATTTTGCCAAGGCCCGCAACCAGTCGCTGGCCCAAGTTCACTCCGACTGGGTGCTGGTGCTGGATGCGGACGAAATCCTCGAGCCGGGCGCCGAAAGAAAGATTCCATCCCTTTTGAAACATCCCACGATTGCGGGCTATGTGACGCCAATCCGGAATTATCTGATGGACATCAATTGCCATCTTTGGGACCAGCAGGCCCAGCCGAACGTCGCCGCGCCCTTCTTCGCCCGCGAGTATCCTGCTTATGTTCAGCACGAAAATGTGCGCCTCTTCCGCAGGCATCCCGACATACGGTTTGCCGGCCGTGTGCATGAGACGGTGGCGTATCGCCTGATCGAGCTGGGCATGGTGATGGCGCCTGCGAGCATCATGATCTACCACCTCGGCTTTATCGCAGACGCGGAGACTTTGGAAACGAAGTATGTTTTCTATCGCGAGCTAGGCCGGGAAAAAGTGAGCGAGATGCCTGAAGATGCGATGGCTCATTTCGAGCTGGGCATCGAGGAATTTCAGCACTTTCACAACAGTGAAGAGGCCGCGAAGCTTTTCGAGCGCGCCTGCGAGCTCAATCCGCGCCTGGGCGTCTCGTGGCTCTTTCTGGGTCTTGCGCTCGCCCGGCTGGGAAAGCACAAAAAGGCGCTTGAGAGCTTTGAGGAGGCCGGGGAAACCGGCGCGCGGATGGCGTTGGTGATTGAAGGAAAGGCGGATTCACGCTACAGCCTGGGGAATTTCAGCGCCGCCCGGGAATACTACGCGAAGGCTTTGAAGCTTCCGGACGCTTCGCCTCAAATTGAGAGCAAGCTGGGATTTACCGAAGTTCGCCTCGGACGAAACGAGCAAGGCCTGGCCCACCTCCGCGGCGCCATCAAGCGCGAGCCTCAAAACGATGATCTCCATGATCGCCTGGTGACCGCTTGCGCCTGGCTGGGACGGCTGCAGGAAGCGGCGGAAGCCGCAGAGGAAAAGCTTTCCGCTGTGACGCCGCAACCGGATTTCTTTTTGCGGGCCGCAAGCCTCCGTGCGCAACTCGAGGAATGGCCTCGCGTCATTCAATTGCTTCACCAGGGAGTGGAGCGGTTTCCTGAATCTGAAAAGCTTGTTCAAAGTTCTGCGGAAGCAGAACGCCGTGCGGCGATTGGGGAAACTGAAACAACCGGTGATGAACGGTATCAAAAAGGCGATTTTGAAGGCGCATGCGCCCATTATCGCGAAGCCCTGGCGCGTGTAGGCAATTGCCCACTTATTGAAAGTAAGCTGGGGCTCGCCGAGGTTCGCACAGGGCAGGTCGACGACGGCCTGGCACGCCTTCGACATGCTCTTGAACTGGAGCCGAAATCCGTTGAGGTGTATGACCGGCTTATTGGCGGCTGCGTGCTGGCCGGACGGCTTGCTGAGGCGGCCGACGCGACGGAATCAAAGCTCCGCCAAATAAATCCTCAGCCCGGCTTTTTCCTCCGCGCCGCCAGCCTCCGTGCGCAACTCAAGGACTGGCCGCGCGTAATCCATCTGCTCCGCGCGGGTCTCGACCTGTTCCCCAAAGACGAGAAATTACTCGAAGCCGCTGCTGAAACCGCAGCCGCGATCTCTTCATCGCCGAAAGCATACCTATAGAACGTGTGAGTAAATCAAGGGTGACTGTCATGC
>JBOGJS010000126.1:0-6707 GCA_050745365.1 Terriglobia bacterium | reverse complement strand
GTTTTCGTTTTGCTCTGCGAGGGCGAGGAGTCCAGCGAGAGTGGCCTTCTACTCTTACTAATGGGCAGAAACCCGGCAAAACCTTTCAAATAAAAATCTTTCATGGCTGCTCGATTGTTTTATTTGTGACCCGCGACACTTTGGCGGTGTCGGCGTACAACACACCGTACGAATGGACAAATTTAAGAAATGGATGGAACGACCGGGAAAATCGCCAGCGGATATTTTGCAGAGGCAAAAAATTAGGCAATTGTTAGATCGCTAGATCCAACCCCGTTACGCGTCCAAGACGGTCACGCCGCAAGCACATCGCGCCCGTTCTCTAACTGTAGACATTGACGAGCACCGTTTCCTTACAACACGAACTTTCGGTGTCTCCGAGGGAAAAACCTCGCCAACTTGCTTTGCAACTGTCGAAGTGAAGAGCGAAAAACCTCGGCCCAAATCCTAGCTTCGTCGCGGCTTCGGAGTTCCGGGGTGCTCGCGTCGTGATGCACCTTTTTGCGGGATCTCCTCGTAGTAGAGTTCCTCAAATGAGTGAACGTCACCGCCGGCGAGCTCTTTTGCTGCTCCCTTTAGCTTCTGCAAGGATTTCGTTTTGGAGCGTTTGGAAGGTTTCTTTTTCATGCTTTGAAGCTGGCACAACGCGGGGAGGGCAATCAATCAGTAATAGACCTCAGAATTCTGCCACTACCGGGCGTTTGGCCCGCCCGGGAAGCAATTGTCCGGTTTGCCCTTACAGGTCCAATCGATGGTCCTCCACACATTTATCGGGCATCTCGCAATATTCACAGGAAAGTTCGGCTCGGCACAACGACTCTGACCGCAGTCCATCTAGTTCAGGGTCCCTGTGCCTACTGTCTTGCTGATTCTTTCACTTAGAGTCGGCGCCACCGGACATTGAACGCTCCAATTGAATACGTAACAGAAGAATAACGTAACCTACTTAGAACTTAGAACCTGGCCAATCTGCCGCGCTCGTTCCTCAAAAGCAGCTGGGGTGATTTCCGTAGCGCGAAATTTCCCGTTTTCAGTACCATTTACTAGGAGCTATTACCATCCCAAACGCTGACGCTTCTCGCCGCAAATGAATTAAGCAGCGCCGCTTACTGCGATTTTCCGCATTGGTACGCGAAGTGCGACACGGAGAGATGGCGCGCGAAGTGCGAGGCAGGCGATGTACTGGGATCAATTTGTGGCTCAGTGGGAGGAGCAGAAGCATTGGGTCAACGAACGGTGGGACAAGCTCACCGACCAAGACATGCGAGAGATTCATGGTAATGGGAATGTCTCGTAGCGAAAATCATGGTGCGGTATGGGTTGACCATACAGACGGCTGAAAAACAGATTCTCGGTTTCCTACACTCGATCGAGACAAGAGAAGGAGATAAATGGGAGCCCAGGCGCAAAGTAGCGCATCACCATTTGGTCCGCGGCTAACAGCCATTCGAACGCAAGAGATTCGGAGCACCGCATGAGCGCACAACCATTGAGCAATTCGAACCATTTTCACATCCGCTGGGGCAATGGTGCATTGGATTACGAAGATTTCGTCTCACGTAAAGAAGCCGATGAGGCCGCTCGACGGTGGGTACGGCGAGGCGAGGCTTACTCCATCGAGGAGTTCAATGACTCATGCGAACAATGTGCGGAAACACGCCGCAGGCTCGGATAGACTTGGCGTCAATCAGCGCGTCCGATCTTGGGACCCTGACTTCCCGGATATGGCAGCACGAGTCAATCAGTCCGCGACAGGCGAAATGGCGATCAGCCAAGACCCGCGTCACGACCTTCTCGATGTCTTGACTCAAATCGGGAACAACTGCGGGGGCTTCATTGAGAATTTCGCCCGAGCCTATCCGTCATGCACTGGTGCCGAGCGGTCTCAAGTAATGGGCTACTACGCAAAGGGCGTCCTGCCGGTAATTCACACGCTGGCCGAAAACTTCATGGTTTGCGACCACTGGTTCTCTTCGTTGCCCGGCCCGACATGGCCGAACCGATTTTTTGTGCACACGGGGACATCGAAGGGTCACGTCAAGATGCCTTCAGGTCTCTACATCGAGAACGAATACTGTTACGACCAGAACACCATCTTCGACGAACTCGGGCGAAAAAATATTACTTGGAGTATCTACCATCACGGGATGTGCCAGACCCTGCGGTGCCTCCGGCTGCTGGACAAGCTGGAGCATTTCCACCGTATCGACGGCTTTTTCACGGATGCGGCGGGACCGGAGGAGAAGTTTCCTCAGTATGTGTTTATCGAACCCTTGTATGGCGGTCCCGACCAGAACGATCAGCATCCTCCGACCGATATCCGGAAGGGGGAACTTTTAATCGCTCAGGTCTACAACGCCCTCCTGTCAAACCGACCCTTATGGAACTCGACGCTGTTCGTTCTCCTCTACGACGAGCACGGCGGTTTCTATGACCATGTGGCTCCGCCGCCCGCTGTGCCGCCCGACAATGATGTGAGCGAATACGCCTTCAATCAATACGGTGTCCGTGTCCCTGCCATCGTGATTTCGCCATGGGTGGAGAAGAACTTCACAGACACGATCTTCGACCACACGTCGCTCCTCAAATACCTGATTGACAAGTGGGGGCTTCGACCAGACCGATTGGGTAAGAGAGTCGAGCAAGCTACAACTTTTGCGCCCGTCCTTCAAACGCTGAACTCGCCTAGAACCGACGCGCCTCCAGCGTTCGACCTGAAGAAGCTTCCGCAACCGCAGCACGTGGTGCCGGACACGACCAATGAGAACCAAGACGCTCTCGTGTCGTTCAGCCACTTCTTGGAACAAAAAATGGCAAATGCGGAGGAACTGGCCGCTGCTGGCTATCGATCACTGAAGAGTCTCGGCGGTCCACTGGCCCAGTTTGAAGTGGCGAAAGACAGGTTCATTCTATTCTTACACCATGCGTTGAAAGGCCACTTATAATTAACTGCCATGTTAATAGCTTGGTTTAAGATGTGGCGACTGTTTGAGCCCAGTTCGATATTCCAGATCGGACCGACCACTCGGAGCTGCATTCGACCACGCAGTGATCACAAAAGACGAAATCGAGGCAAGAGCTGCGGAATTCAATTTGCACGCCGCAAACGTGGAGCGGGATTACGTGTTCGGCTGGCTCTTGGCAGGAATCTACAATGTGAGTCCGCTGAAGGATACGCTCGTACTGAAGGGCGGCAACTGCTTCCGGAAGGGATATTTTCCGCATACGCGATTCTCTAACGATTTGGATTTCTCAAGCACGAGTGCTATTCAAGAAGAAAGTTTGGCTGCGGGTCTACGCATGTAGTCGTAGAGTTCCTTAATGGGGAGTTCTTCTGCTGGTAAATGCTCCAAGGTTTTCTCCGCACCCGCAGTATACAGAGCAGCTCGGAATTTTGGCTAGTCGCAGCCCTCGTCAAAACCTTGCTCGGGGAATAGCCGAAATCCGAACGCGGTTTGTATACTTCGGGTGGAGGCAGAGACCGATGCTGAAGAAAACATACGTCCGCGATGGCAAGAATCGGGTGATTGGGTCAGTCACCACCGGCTTCGAGGGCTCGTTTGAGGCTGTGGTCCGCGATGAGCGAGATAACGTGCTCGGCACGACGAGCGAGCGTTTTGGGACAACCCGGGATGCGCACGGCAATCTGGTCTCGCTTAATACCGCCGACCCCGGGCTGCTGATCCATCGCAAGAAGTGACAGCGAAGGCTGCTCGCAGCCAGTCCCCGGTCACGCGGCAATCACTTCGTCGCGGAACCGTCCAGTCCCAGAATCTCTCGGACGCGGCTACGGCCGGTCCGCTCCCTCGGAGTTCCGCCCTCCCTATGCAGCTAGCTTTGGAAATCCTTGGTTCTGACCGGCTGCTCGATTCGCCGCGTTCATGACGGAAGGTTTGACCGCGTTCAGCCCTTCGGGAATTGTGCCGACTCAATCCTCGCGTGCACACAAGCCACTCTGACAGCGACCGCTTCGTAGAGGGTGGAGGCCGTGAGCCGCACCGCTTGCAATACCAACATGCGTCCTTTTCCGGGCCTCATCCGTATAACGGTTATGATAGGCGTCGCCACAATGTCGCTGGAGGGGCTCGTGGCTGTCGATACGGATGTGGCCCGGCTTCGCCGAGGAGACCTGAACGCTCTCTCCGAGCTGAATGCCCGGTATCAGAATCGGCTATTCCGCTATTTGTTGCGGATGGTCCATCAACCGGCGGAGGCCGACGACCTCTTTCAACAGACATGGCTGAAGGTGGTCGAGAAAATTCGCTCATTCGACGCGAGCCGCAATTTCGACGCGTGGCTCTTTACGCTGGCTCGCAACCTCGCCATCGATCATCTTCGCCGCATCCGTCCACGGAGCCTCGACGAGCCAATGGCCGACGATCCGCACGGCGAAACGGCTGCGGATCGGCTTCCTTCCCGTGAATATGCCCCTTTCGATCGCGCTCTCGCATCCGAGCGCCAAAGGCACATCGGCGAATCGTTGATGGAGTTGCCGCTGATTTACCGTGAAGTTCTTACCTTGCGATTCGAGGAAGAAATGAAGATCGAGGAAATCGCGCAGGTCACAGCCACGCCGCTTTCTACCGTGAAGGCACGGCTGCGAAGATCGCTTCTCCAATTGCGGAACGTACTCGAAGCGCGATGTCCCGGAGCAGACTGGCAATGACCGAGCATGATGAAATTCGAGAGCTGTTGGCCATGGCCGTCGCGGGCGTGTTGACCCGCGATGAAGAAGACCGAATCGCCGCCCATCTTCGTCGGTGCAGCGCCTGTTCCAAAGAGATGGAGGACTGGCAATCCGTAGCCGATTCCTTGCGCCGCTTGCCGACGCCTCAACCTCCCGCACGCCTTCTGCCGGTGATCCTAGCCCGCGCCGAAGCAAGCCTCGTCGAGCAGGCCGAAGAGAGTTGGAATCGCCGCGTGATGATTTTCGTGATCGCTTTCGCATGGCTGGTCACCGTTGTGAGCTGGCCCGTGGTCCGCCTCGTCAGCGGTGGTCTACAGCATATGCTGCTCGTTCCGCAGCTCAATAGTTGGATCAGTTTTGCCGCATTCACCGCGCTGGTCTGGCTTGCCGGAGGAACGGCCGCCGTGATGCTTTCCTTGCGTCAGCGCCGTGAAAGGAGAATGGCATGAGCCGCTTCACGAAGGAGTTGCGCGTTATCCCGACGCTTGCGTGGATTGTCGGCTGGGTGATCTATGCCTGCGTCACCACGCTCATGTTTTTTTACGTGACTCCCCACGATCCGCACATGGCCCAGTGGTCGCGATGGGAACAGGCTCTGCTCGTTTACGGGATCTTTCTCGTCCCGGTCGCTTACGTCGCGCTCATCGGCTATGTCTACGGCGACGCGAAGCGCCGTCAGATGCGCTACGTCATGTGGACGCTTCTCGCCATCTTCATCCCCGACGCCATCGGGATCATCCTCTACTTCATCCTGCGCGATCCGCTGCCGAAACACTGCCCGGGCTGCGGGAATTCGGTTAAAGTCGGTTTCCTCTTCTGCCCGCGTTGCGGAACCTCCGTGCAGCCAACCTGCCCGAACTGCGGAAAAGGCTTCGATCCCTCGTGGACGAATTGCCCGCATTGTGGGCAGCGGCTGGCCGCGTCCTAGCCGCGATGTCGTCGAAGCGCAAGGTGCCACGCGTGTACTGCCCGATGCCTCCATCCATCCACCTCGGCACCAGCGCCTTCACGGCGGCGGGATGGGAAAGGTCGTTCTACCCGGCAGGGATGAACCCTCGGGACTATCTGACCTACTACGCCACGAAATTCGATACCGTCGAAGTGGACAGCACCTTCTACCGTTCGCCGAGCCCGAGCACGGTTCGCGGCTGGTACGCGAAGACACCCGCGCATTTCATCTTTTCTCTCAAAGTCCCGCAGGAGATCACCCATGAAAAAGTGCTGCGCGACTGCGGCTCCGAACTAAAGGCGTTCCTCTCGGCGGCGGACCTCCTCGGCGAGAAGCTCGGACCTCTGGTCTTCCAGTTCAGCTACTTCAATAAGAAAGCGTTCGCCAACCTCGACGAATTTCTAGCCCGGCTCCTGCCATTCCTGAAGAAGCTGCCAAAGAGCTACAAATTCGCGCTCGAAATCCGCAACAAAAACTGGTTGGTCCCGAGGTTTGCCGATGCGTTGCGGGAGCGCAGCATCGCGCTCGTGCTGCAAGACCAGTCGTGGATGCCGCTGCCGAGCGAATACAGCTTCGATCCGATCACGGCGGACTGGGCCTACATACGTTGGTTGGGCGACCGCAAGGGAATCGAGGAAGTCACGAAGACATGGGACAAGGTTGTAGTTGAAAGGACTGTGCAACTAAGCAGTTGGGTAGATTACTGCTACCAGATCACGAGGCGAGGCGTGACGATTTTCGCTTACGCCAACAACCATTATGCCGGGCACGGCCCCGCGACTGTGGCCCAATTCATATCGCTTTGGAAAGCGAGAGGTCTGCCGGATTTCTGGGAGCCACGTCCCGAGATGAAAGAAGCCCGGCTTTTAGGGAAGTCTAGGTAGATCGTAACCCCCAGCGTCGTTGAGGTGGTAATCGAGAAAGATGGGTGGAAGCAGGCAGAGTGGGAGCGGAGAGCGCGGTGCAAGATGCTCGATGATCTGCCAAGGACTGAGATTTTCTTTGTGGGAGTTGGGGCGCACGAGATTGAAGTAGAGCTGGTAGGTGTGGACCTTGGCGAGGAAGTCACCG
>JBOGJS010000125.1:0-31223 GCA_050745365.1 Terriglobia bacterium | reverse complement strand
GAGTGCAAGCCGCAGACCCGGAAGACGCGGGTCTGCGCTACATGCTGCCGAAAGCCCCAGCGAGAACGGAATTCTCATTGCCCCCTCCGGGCACTAAGCTTTCCAGGTAAAAAAGATGGCAGCTACTCTAACCCAGGGGGCGGGGGCGATTGTCAAACGGAATTTTTAGGGGAAGTTTTGGGAGAAGCACGAAAATCTCGGGACGGGCCGGCCGCTGCTCCTGGAGTGCTCCTTTGCCCATCAGGCACCAAAAAGCCGGAGCATTTTGTCACGCGATCGGCCGATATGACGCGCCATCGCCTGCTGGGCAGCCGTCGGCTGATGTGCCCGTAAGGCGTCGAGGATCTCTTCGTGCCCGATCCAGCCGGGAA
This sequence comes from Terriglobia bacterium, assembly GCA_050745365.1. Taxonomy (GTDB): domain Bacteria; phylum Acidobacteriota; class Terriglobia; order UBA7540; family UBA7540; genus RH2-MAG17b. Next base: position 30,852 of record JBOGJS010000125.1, on the reverse strand, counting down.
CTTTCTGTGTGCAGATCGTGTCGAGCCGCCGCACGTAGCAGAGCACCAGTGCAAGCTGGTTTGCCACACGCTGATTGGCCGAGATTTCGGCCAGACGCAAATGAAAACTGGTATTCGCTCTCAGGACCTCCGAGAGTTTCGCCTCGGGCTGGTTTTCGAATCGGACCATCGCCGAGAGCTCTTCCAGTTGCGCGTCGCTCGCAGACTGGGCAACCTTTTCGGCGGCAAAACACTCCAGGATTTTACGATATTCGTACAGCTCCACGATCTCCCGAATCGAGATCGGAACTACCAAATAGCCCTTCCGGGGAATTCTCCTCAACCACCCATCCTGAGCCAAGCGGCTGAAAGCTTCCCGAATCGGCGTACGGCTGGTTTTGCATTGCGCCGCTAACTCGATTTCGGACAGGAAATTTCCAGGCGCAAGTCGTGCTTCGATCAGCCGGGATTTTAAAACGCGGTAGACGCGCTCGACTTCACTCTCCTGTTCGGCTTTGGTCCTCGAGCGAGCTTGGGCAAGATCCAGCATGGATGTTCCCGTATTCCTGCTCATCTTAAAGACCACCATTCTGCCATCGCAAAGAATCCAATATTCCAGTTGAGCTCATGCGGCCAGTTCGCTCGACGAGCAGGATAGCCGTGTTCGCGGCCCGATGGCCACCCCCGTCATTTGGGTAGTGGGCCAGTTTGATGTAGGGGCGGCTTCATGCCGCCACCTGGCGAGGTAAACTCGCCGCTACAAACTCAAACTGGCCCATCACCGTCATTTGGGCTTACTCTTGAAATACCTGAAGTATACTGTTAGGATACGCGGTGGTCAACTGAAGGCATTTATGTGTGGGATTGTTGCGTTTTGGGAAAAAACGGAAGCCAGCGGACGCTCCGCGCTCGGACGGATCCTGCTGGAAATGCTGAACGCCCTCACCTGCCGTGGGCCTGATTCGGCCGGCGTGGCGCTATTTCGTTCGTCTGCCGACGGGCGGTTCATTGTGAGAGTCAAGCTCGGAGACAGCCGTGACTTCGAAATAAGGGCCAAGCGGCTTGCGAGCCTGATTGAATCCCTCGGGATCAAGCAATCCCAGTTTTCCACGGCTGGCTCTTACGCGCGCTTCACGCTCGATGGCGAGGTCGAACTTGCTGACCTCATCGCTTCTGCCGAAGCGCTGGACGACGAAATCGAAGTGATTAGCGCAGGCCGCAAGCTTGAGATCGTGAAGCAGGTGGGTTCGCCGACCAATCTTGAAAAGACCTTCTCCATTTCGCAGTTTAGCGGCACTCACGGCCTCGGGCATACCCGACTTTCCACGGAATCCCGAGTTGATCTGAGCCATTCGCAGCCGTTTTGGAGCCATGGCCGCCCGGATTTGGCGATTGTCCACAACGGACACATCACAAACTACCACCAACTGCGGCGGCGGTATCGGCAGCGCGGTATCCGCTTTTATACCGAGAACGATTCGGAGGTTGTGGCGATTTATCTCGCCGATCGGCTCAACAGCGGTTCCAGCCTTCAGGAGGCGCTTCAAGCCATGTTATGCGACTTGGATGGCTCATATAGTTGCCTGGTAGCTACTGCCACCCAACTGGGTTTCGTTAAAGACCCGTTTGCGTTAAAGCCGCTGCTTTGGGCTGAGACGGAGAGTTTCGTCGCCATGGCGAATGAAGAAATCGCAATTCGCACGGCTTTACCAGGCAACTACGAGGTGCGTGAAGCCCAGGCCAAAGAGATACGTGTATGGGAGAGATAAACTGCGAAGGGCGATCCACACGGGAAATCAATGCCGAAATCCGGCAGCAGATCGACCAAGGAAACACGCACATTGAGGTCCAGAATCCCGGCGCCCGGCACAACCTCGGCGTGGCCATCTTGCAGGCGGTCACCCTTCGTTTGAACGGAAGCGTCGGCTATTATTGTGCAGGATTAATCGACGGTCCAAAATTCGAAATTGCGGGCAGCGCCGGATGGGGCTTAGCGGAATCCATGATGAATGGCCACGTGACGGTACATGGCAGCGCAGGAAACGGAGCGGCCGCCGCCCTGCGCGGGGGAACCGTGGTGATCTACCGAGATGCTGCTGCGCGCGTGGGGATATCGATGAAAGGCGGCACCGTGCTGGTCGGCGGAAGCTGCGGCTACATGGCGGGCTTTATGGGGCAAAAAGGAACTCTCATCGTCTGCGGCGACGCTGGAGAAGCTTTCGCTGATTCGATGTATGAAACGGTTTGCTTTGTCGGTGGGAGCATCAGAGAACTGGGCACCGACGCCGTCGAGCAGAAGGCAACACCAGAGGACGCGAAGTTTATTGATTCAATGCTCGCGCAACACTTTCCTGCGAACATCCGGAACACCAAGCCTATGGGACGGGACTTCAGGAAAATCACGGCCGGACGACGCCTGTGGAATTTCGACAAGCGCGAGTGGAAAGTCTGGCAGGAGGCGCTCTGACGGATGGCTGACACTCTCACAGTTCGGCGACACACACTGCTTCCCAGTGGAACCTTCCATCCAGCTGTTATCGAGGAGATTCAGGCCAAGGCGGAAACGGGCCTATATCGTATCCGTGGTTACGGCACGCTCCGCGAGCGGCGGTGGGCCACCTTCGATGATCTCACCTTTCTTCCCTGCTCGCTCACTCGAGTTCCGCTTGAGGGCTATCGGGAGAAGTGCTTGACCAAGACTGTGCTCGGAAGGCGCTTTGCCCGTAAGCCAATTGAGCTCGACGTTCCGGTGATGATCACGGGGATGAGCTGGGGCGCACTTTCCTACAATGCCAAAGTGGCTCTCGCTCGCGGCGCCGCGGCGGTAGGCTCTTCGAATACCACGGGCGATGGCGGAATGCTGATCGCCGAACGGGAGAATAGCAAGACGCTCATTTATGAGGTCCTTCCATCCCGTTACGGGATCAATATTCATCACATGCAGAGGGCGGACGGGATCGAGTTGACGATCGGGCAAGGAGCTAAACCGGGTACGGGTGGACTGCTGCTCGGCTCGAAAGTATCGGACACGATTGCGAAGCAGCGTGATTTGCCCGTCGGCGTTGACCAGCGCAGCCCCGCCCGGCATCCTGACTTCCTGGGGCCGGACGACATGATTATCAAGATTGAGGAATTGCGGGAAGCGACGAACTGGCAAGTGCCGATTTTTGTGAAGATGGGAGCCAGCCGGGTCTTCGATGATGTGAAGCTTGCGGCGAAGGCCGGTGCGGACGTTGTTGTCGTGGACGGCATGGAAGGGGGTACGGGCGCCTCCCCTGCGATCCTTCAAGAGCATACAGGTATCCCAACGCTCGCGGCTGTTTGTGAGGCGCGCGCTGCTCTCGAAGATTGTGGACTCTACGGAGAAGTGCAACTAATCATCGCGGGTGGCATTCGTGACGGGGTCGATGCGGCGAAAGCGATTGCCTTGGGGGCGGACGCGGTTTATCTCGGCACGGCTGCCCTGATTGCTTTGAACTGCAACAAGGCGCTTTATCCTGAGGACTACAACGCGCTGGGTACGGAGGCCGGATATTGCCATCACTGCCATACCGGGCGCTGTCCGGTGGGGATTACCACCCAGGACCCGGAGTTGATGCAGCGGTTGGAGATTGAAGCCGCGGCCGAGCGTGTGGTGAATCTCCTGCGCGCAATGACCTTAGAAATCCAGATGCTGGCGCGCGCCTGTGGTAAGTCGGACGTCCACCATCTCGAGCCGGAAGACTTAGCGGCTCTCTCATTGGAAGCCTCCGCCATCTGCGGGATTCCGCTGGCGGGAACGAGGAGGCCATTTACCGTGTGACGGGAATCCCTCAGTTTCGGAACGCGTAGAGGCGGCGTTATGCCGCCATTTCGGGCTGGCGGGGTAAACCCGCCGCTACATCCGCGCCCGAAACTGAGGGATTCCCGCGGTAAACTTGCCGGTACGCCGTTCCGTAAGCTGCTAAAGAAGGATATATCCATGTCGTTTCTATTGCGCTGTCCTCATTGTGGCAGCCGAAGTGTTTACGAATTCCGTTTTGGCGGCGAGGTGAAGCAGCGCCCCGCTCCGGACGCCCCGGAAGAGGACTGGATCCATTACACCTACACGAAAGCCAATGAGGCGGGCATACAGAAAGAGTGGTGGTATCACCGCTCCGGGTGCGGGCAGTGGATTCAGGCAGTAAGAAATACGATCACGAACCAGGTTGTCGAAACCTTCTTCCCTGAAGAGTCCTTGTGACCGGCCGTTGAGGGCCGGTGGTCAACTATGACTTTCGAGTTTTGTGGTAAAGCGGTGCCGGCACAGCCGGGTGATACCATTGCATCGGCACTGTACCGCTCCGGCCAGCGTATCTTCACCCGCAGCTTCAAGTATCACCGGCCAAGAGGGCTGCTTTGCTTGTCTGGCAAGTGCCCGAACTGCCTGATGAATGTGGATGGCGTTCCCAACGTCCGTGCCTGCGTTACTTCCGTCCGCGCCGGAATGCGAGTGCGCCATCAGAATGCCTTCCCGTCGCTCGCACACGATGGGCTGGCCATCGTGCAGCATTTTGACAGGCTGATGCCCGTGGGATGGTACTACAAGGCGCTCACCCATCGTTGGACTTGGGAAGCTGCAGAACCTTTCATCCGCAAGATCGCTGGGTTGGGCGAACCTCCTTCGGCCGGAGTTGGCTGTTGCGAATACGAACACAGCTATGGGCACACCGAAGTGGCGGTGATCGGAGGGGGTCCCGCGGGCCTTAGAGCAGCGGCAGAGCTCGCGAGTGGAGGCGAGCAGGTGGTGCTCGTTGATGACCAGCCCGAGCTCGGCGGTCACCTGCGTTACTCGAAGCGTTCAGATGCTGCGGCGGGCGAACTGATCCAAAGAGTGCGCGGACTTCAGAACGTCGAGGTGATGCAGGGTGCTTATTGTTTCGGCCTCTACGAAGGAAATCTGCTCGGTATCCTGCGTCCCAAGCCCCATCCTGGAGCCGAAGAGCGACTCGTGCATCTCAGGGCCCGCCGCGTGGTGGTGGCCACCGGCGCCTACGAAACACCCTTTCTGTTTCCAAACAACGATCTGGTCGGAATCATGCTTTCTACTGCGGTCGAGCGCCTGATTCGCCTCCACGGCATCCAGCCGGCAAGGGTCGCTGCGGTCGTCGGCAGCGGCACTCGAGCCGAAGAGGTTCGAGCGTGTTTGCGTGAGATTCAAGTCTCAGTCGTGGCCAATGTCGCGCCGGAAGCGGTGATTTCTGCTCGAGGGAAGCGGTGCGTCAAAGGCATTGAAACACGTGATGGCTATTTTGCCTGCGACCTGGTGGTCGTCTGCGGTCCTCGCGTGCCGAATGCCGGCCTTCTCACGCAGGCCGGTGGACGGCTGGAGTGGGATGCGAGCAGAGGAGCGTTTTTCCCTGTCGATCTGCCTTCGGATGTCGCAGCGGTGGGAGAAGTATCTGGCGATGCCGGCGCGGATTTCTCACCCGCAGCTAGTCCAATCTGCTTCAGCAAGCGAGCCTTTGTTTGTCTCTGCTCGGATGTCAGCGGAAGAGACTTGCAGGATGCTATCCATGAAGGATTCGACCACATTGAAACCCTGAAGCGCTATACCACCGCGACGATGGGTCCCTGCCAGGGGCGGATGTGCCAATTGTCGGCGATCAGCATCTGCGCGCATGAGACCCGCCGGAATATGGGTGAAACAGGAACAACGACGGCGCGTCCACCGAATCCATCTGTCACGTTGGGAGCTCTGGCTGGCGCTCGGCATCATCATCCCATCCGGCGTACTCCCATGCACTACGAGCATGATGCGCTCGGGGCGGTATGGATGGACATGGGGGATTGGAAACGGCCTCGCTTCTATAAGGCGAAAGACCACGCTGACGAAAAAGCGTCCATTGAGGCAGAGTATCGCGCCGTCCGCGAGCGCGTGGGATTGATCGACGTCAGCACGTTGGGCAAGCTCGACCTGAAGGGTCGTGATGCCGGGAAGCTGCTGGATAAGGTCTACGCCGGTCGGCTCTCCGATCTTCGCCCGGGGCGCGTGCGCTATGCCGTGCTCTGCGACGAGGCCGGAATCATTCTCGATGATGGAACCGTATCGAGACGGGCTGACGATCACTACTTTATTACCACCACAACCGGAAACCTCGAATTCGTCGAGCAGTGGCTGAAATGGTGGCTGGTGGGATCAGGCTGGGACGCGCAGATTACCAACGTCACCGGTGGTCTGGCGGCCGTAAACCTCGCCGGCCCACGAGCGCGCGAAGTTCTTCTCAAGCTTACCCAGTGCGACCTCAGCACAAAGGCATTCTCTTACATGGCTTGCCGCCAAGCACAAGTGGCGGGAATTGACGCACTGATGATGCGAATCGGCTTCGTCGGTGAAACGGGCTGGGAAATTCATTTTCCTGCCGAATCGGGCGTAGACCTCTGGCGGGCGTTGCTGGAGGCAGGTGGTGAATTTGAGATTCTCCCATTCGGCGTGGAAGCCCAGCGCCTCCTTCGCCTTGAGAAGCGCCACGTGATTGTGGGCGTTGATACCGACGCGTTGACGAATCCTTTCGAAGCTGGGATGGGCTGGGTGGCCAAACTCGACAAGGAAGATTTTATTGGGTGCTCGGCGCTCCGCCGGTTCGCAAACGAGGAAACGCGCCAGAGCCTTGTGGGCTTCGTCATGAGCGACGATGCGCTGCCGGAAGACGGGGCGGCTATTCTGATCAACGGCAAATTGGGCGGAAGGGTCACCAGCGTTCGCTACTCTCCAGTGAATCACAGAGCCGTGGGCATGGCCTGGGTACCACCGGAAGTAGCAAGGGAAGGGACTGAAGTTAAAGTCCGTGTCAGCGGCCGCCTTGCGCGTGCCCGGGTGACCGAGGCGGCGTTCTATGACCCGGAAGGCGCGCGCCTTCGCATGTAAGGAGGACTCGTTTATTAAACAGACTGCGTTGTTTAATAGATTCCAGGCAAGTGGCGCCTCGTGGATTGAGCATTACGGCTGGCAGATACCCGCGTCTTTCGGTTCAGTGGAAGCGGAGAGCGCGGGAGTGCGCCGCGCCGCCGGCCTCACCGATCTGAGCTGGATGATCAAGCTTGATCTGAAGGGCTATGGTCTCAAAAGCCCTCCCGCTTTTGGGCAGGGCATGCTTCCATGGGCTCTCGCGCCCCAGCATTTTCTGCTTACTCTTGAACCCTCGGCCCGGGAGGTCGCATGGGAAGCCGTTCGCGCTCTTCAGACGGCGGGGTCCGATCTCTCTCTGCCCCCTCCCATTTACATGACGGACGTTACTTCCGTCTATGCGCATTTCCTGCTTGCCGGGCCGTGCAGCCGCGATATCTTGCACAAGTTGACCTCGCTCAATCTATCAGAAAGGTCATTGCCGGATCTCTCCTGCGGAGAGTCGAGCCTTGCCCATGTGCGCGCAATGATCTTGCGGAACGACCTTAAAGGAATTAACGCCTATCACTTGCTGGTCAGCCGGGAATATGGCGAGAGTGTCTGGGAGTCTGTGCTGCACGCGGGCCAGGAATTCCAACTCGCTCCATTCGGACTCGAAGCGCAGCAACTGCTCTCCGCGTGAGCCATTCATGCTTCAACTCTTCACAAAAGCGCGAATGTGGCATGCCCACGACCTGAAGCCGCGATACGACGTGGTGATTGTCGGCGCCGGCGTGCACGGGCTTGCTACCGCCTACTACCTGGGAACTCGCCACGGCATCCGAAACGTGGCTCTGCTCGAGAAGAGTTATCTCGGAAGCGGCAATAGCGGGCGGAACACCGCAATCATCCGCTGCAACTACCGAACGCCCGAAGGCATTCCGTTTTATGAAGCTTCGGTGAAGCTCTACGAACACTTGTCACAGGACCTCAGTTGGAACACTTTATTCAGCCAGTGCGGCCACCTGACGCTGGCGCATACGGACTCGGCGGTGAACGGATTGCGGGTGCGCGCCGAAAACAACCAGGTGCTAGGAGTGGATAGCCGGTTGATTTACCCCGATGAGATTCGCCGGCTGGTTCCCTCGATGGACCTAAGTCGCCGGCCGCGGTTCCCTGTGCTCGCAGCTCTGTATCACCCGCCCGGCGGAATTATCCGCCACGACGCAGTGGTGTGGGGCTATGCACGGGCTTGCGACCGCATGGGCATTGAAATTCACCCGTTCACCGAAGTAACCGGAATGCGTGTCCGGGAAGGCAAGGTTCAAAGCGTTCTCACCGAGAAAAAGGAATTGGGTGCCGGTGCTGTGCTGAACGCTACCGCCGGTTGGGCTTCCACCATCTCAGCGATGGCTGGCGTTCCATTGCAAGTGGTGAGTCACCCGCTCCAGGCGTGTGTTACTGAACCGTTGAAGCCGTTCCTCGACAAAGTGATTGTTTCAGCCAGCCTTCACGTGTACGTCAACCAGACCGACAAAGGAGAATTGGTGCTCGGCGCCGAAATTGATCCTTATCAGTCCTACAGCATGAAGGGCACGCTTCCTACACTCGAGCAAATGGCGGGCTACACATTAGAACTCTTCCCGCAGTTGCACGGAGTTCGCGTGCTGCGCCAGTGGGCCGGTGTGTGTGATATGACGCCCGATTTCGCTCCGATCATCGGCCGGGCGCCTGAGGTTGAAAATTTCTACATGGATGTAGGTTGGGGAACGTACGGCTTCAAGGCGGCTCCGATCGCCGGGAAACTCACCGCCGAGCTCATCGCTACCGGTAAAACTCACCCGCTGATTGCGGCTTTTTCTCCGGCGCGTTTCCGCGCCGGAAAGCTTGTGGGAGAGAAAGCGGCCGCGGCTGTTTCTACCTGATTCGAAGTCCCAAAGGAAGATACTGATGAATGATGAGACGAAGCGGCGAACCGATGCGCAGGGCATCGAATTTTTTCTCTCCTCTTTCGTTGAGCTGAGCGGAGCTCCCAAAGCCAAGCTCGTGCCCGCAACCCACGTTGAGGACTTGAAGCGCGAGGGTGCGGGCTTCGCGGGCTTTGCCGCCGGCAAACTCAACCAAGGGCCTCACGACCCGGATGTGGTGAGCATGCCTGATTTCAAATCGCTCACCATATTGCCTTGGCGCAAAAACGTGGCCTGGGTCGCCGGCAATTTGCACGTCAGCGGTCGCCCCTGGCCATATTGCCCGCGCACGATTCTGGCGCGCCAACTCGAGCGCCTCCGCCAGAAAGGCTATATCTTGAACGCGGGCGTGGAAGCGGAGTTCATGCTGCTGAAGAAAACAGAGGATGCCCGGTACGTTCCATGGGACTCACTCGATAGTCTCGGGAAGCCTTGCTACGATCTTCGGGCTCTCTACCGCAACCTCGACGTGATGACCACCCTGATCCGTCACATGCAAGATCTCGGTTGGAGTCCTTACGCCAACGATCACGAGGATGCCAACTGCCAGTTCGAAATCAATTGGCTCTACTCGGATGCCATGACCACTTCCGACCGCCACACCTTCTTTAAATGGATGGTGCACACCGTGGCCGAGCAGCACGGCTTGTGGGCTACTTTTATGCCTAAACCGTTCAGTCATCTCACCGGCAACGGCGCGCATTATCACCTCAGCCTTGCCGATGCGGAAAATGGGCAGAATCTGTTCCTGGATGAGAACGCTAAACACGGGCTTTCGCAGCTCGGGCGATGGTTCATGGGCGGCATCTTGCATCATGCGGCGGGTCTCTCTGCGATTACCGCCCCTTTGGTGAACAGCTATAAGCGGCTCGCGGCCGGCGCGCCGCGGTCGGGCGCGACTTGGGCACCGGTATACATCACGTACGGCCCCGCCAACCGAACGCAGATGATCCGGATTCCAGGGCCGGGGCGAATCGAGGACCGCGCGATCGATGGCGCGGCGAATCCCTATCTTGCTTGTGCGGTACTCCTTGCTGCCGGCATGGATGGCGTCGAGAATAAGATCGATCCTGGCGCGAGCAATACGAGCAATCTCTATGAAGTGCCCAAAGAAGAACTGGCGCGGCGCGGAATTCAGATGCTTCCCACGACGCTTCGCGAGGCGGTTGAGTGTTTCGAAAGGGATCCCGTGATCAAAGAAGGACTCGGGACTGAGTTTGCTTCCTACTATGCCGCCGTCAAGGCAGAAGAATGGCGTGAGTATCACCAGAGTGTCAGCGAGTGGGAAACCGCTCGGTATCTTGCCTCTTTCTGAGCGCCCAGAGCCTTCTCAATGGCCATGATGCTTTGGAACCGTGGAGAATTTGAAAACCGTTGTCTGCTGAAAAAGTTCGCCGGGCTTCAGCTCGGTCGATGGGAAATTCGGATGATTCGGTGAATCGGGATAGTGCTGTGTCTCAAGCGTGAACGCGGACCGGTAGCCGTAAACTTTGCCGCCTTTGCCGCGAATCGAGCCATCCAGAAAATTGCCTGTATAGAACTGAACGCCGGGCTCGGTGGTGGAAACTTCCAAAACGCGGCCGGAGGCGGAATCAACAGCGCGCGCTGCGAGCGTCATTTCCTTGTCCTCGCGGTTGAGAATAAAATTGTCGTCATAGCCGTGGGCAAACTTCAACTGTGGGTTGTCCTCATCGATTCGCGCGCCGATCCGGGTAAGATGCCGGAAATCGAATGGCGTGCCTGCCACGCTGCGAATCTCGCCCGTCGGGATCATGTTTTTATTGATCGGCGTGAACCGGTCAGCATTAATCATGATTTCCTCATCCAGAATGCTTCCACTTCCTTGTCCTGAAAGGTTGAAGTAGGAGTGATTGGTGAGATTGATGACGGTATCCTTATCCGTGGTGGCGGTGTATTCGATACGCAGGCCGTTGTCGTTCTCTAGCGTGTAGACCACTTTCACATGCAAGTCGCCGGGATAGCCCTCTTCGCCATCCTTGCTGAGATAGGTCAACTCCACCGCCGGCGGGCCGCCAAAAACCTCGCGCGCTTTCCAAACCTGTTTATCAAACCCCTTGATCCCTCCGTGCAGGCTGTTCGGCCCGTTGTTGATCGGGAGCTGATGGGTGACGCCGTCGAGCGTGAATCTTCCGTCCGCGATGCGGTTGGCGAACCGCCCTATGGTCGCACCAAAATAGGGATCCTTCCCAAGATAGCCCTGGAGGTTGTCGAAACCGAGGACGACATCGGCCATTTTGCCGTCCCGGTCAGGCACATCGATAAACGCGATCCGGGCCCCATACGTAATAATCCCGGCCTTCATGCCGGTTCCGTTTGTGAGCGTGAAAAGATGGACAGACTGTCCGTCCGGCATTTCCCCGAATGATGTCATCTTGACCTCCGGCTTGGAGTTCGCTGCCGCCGCAGGAAATGCGCCGGCAGCAAGCAGCAAGAAGACCAACAGCCACGATCCGTATCTTGCGTGTGACATTCTTGCTCCTATGGCTAAATCATATCTGATTCCGAGAAAGAACGGACATTTCCGAACCGACCGTTCGTGTCAAGCCATTCCGCGGCTTTTGGTTTCCCGAACGAACACCACAATGTTTCTGCTTCCTGCTTTCTGCCTTCTGGTTTGTGATTTTTTGAGTTATTCTTCCAAGGTTTGCTAGTGCAGCGTTCACGAATTACGTGGACAATCTTTCTACATCGGGTGGGGCATACATCGCGCGTTTTGCGATGTATGTGACCCTGGAAAAACGCACACATGGCAAAAACGGTCATGTATGTGCCACCCGGGTTATTTGTACAGCTATTTCGTGGGCCCTACGCTAGACCGGGAAGACTGATGCTCGACGAAATGAAAGGTGGAGGCCGCAATCTGAGTTCTTCTGCGGTGCCGGGAACGAACGCTCGCCGGTGGACGATCATCGGGCTGCTTTTCGTCGCCTCCCTCATCAACTATCTCGACCGCGCAACCATTTCCATAGCGCTCCCCCTCATCGGTCGCGATCTTCATCTTGATCCCACAAGCGAAGGGGTTTTGCTTTCGGCTTTTTTCTGGTCTTATGCCTTGATGCAGATCCCGATCGGGTGGTCGGCGGACCGATTCAACCTGAAATGGCTTTATGCGGGAACGTTTGCGATTTGGTCGTTTGCCCAGGGCCTCGCCGGGGCAGCAAAAACGTTGCTCATTCTCATCCTCACGCGAATCCTGCTCGGCATCGGCGAGTCCATCTATCTTCCTGGCGGCACGAAGATCGTTACGATTCTTTTCCCAGCCGAGAAACGCGGCCTGCCTTCCGGCATCTTTGATTTCGGTACGCGGGTCGGAATGGCTTTGGGTCTCGTGCTTCTGCCTCTGCTCATCGTTCATTACGGCTGGCGCGCAAGCTTTGTCATTATCGGCTTCATTGCGCTCATCTGGTTGATTCCCTGGCTTGCCATTTTCCCTTCCCATCTCCGCGGAGAACCGGAGAAAGCCGGGGGGCCCGGTACGGCAGAGCGCCCTCCGCTGGCGGCCCGTGAGGAGGCGCTGGAGAACCGTCAGACCCCGCCAGCGCCACGCTTCGCCAGCGCACGAAAACTGCTCACTCACCGCGACCTGGTGGGCATCTGCATCGGATTTTTCTGCTTTGACTATTATTGGTATCTGTTTGTCACCTGGATTCCGGACTATCTCGTTACCGCGCGCCACTTGACGGTGCTGAGAGCGGGAATCTATTCCGCCCTGCCGTTTTTAGTCTTTGGAGTGAGTGAGCCGATTGGCGGCTGGATTGCCGACCGGCTCATTTTTCTGGGGCTGAACGAGACTCGCACCCGCAAGGGGATCGTCACCGTGGGTTTCCTCTGCGGGCTCTTCCTGATCCCGGCAGAACACGCAGTGAGTGCCCAGACAGCGGTTATCCTCCTGATTGCCGCCTCTCTGGTAGGACTCTCGACAGGAAATCTGATCGTGATACTTCAGTGCTGCGCGCCGCCGCAGCAGGTGGGGTTGTGGACGGGCGTCGAAAATTTCTGCGGCAACATTGGCGGCGTGCTTGCTCCTTTGCTGACAGGAATTCTGATCACCCGAACGGGATCCTATGCACCAGGCTTTCACTTGGCGGTCATTCTTCTGATCTCAGGGCTGGTTTCCTACTGGTTTGTCGTGGGGGAACTTAAGCCGAAAGTCATGCCCTGACGGTAATCAGGCTGCCATAGCTGACATGGCCAGCGAGAAATTCCGAGCGCCCTGGAAGCGGCGCTTTCGCCAGGCTCGATCGAGCCGAGGCGAGGGTCTCGGCTCGCATCGCCATATCGTTCGATGCAGAATTCAACCTAACGGAAAAAGAGAATCATCAGAGCCGCTCCCCGGAACGGCATTTTCTCACCGTTTCATCAACGACGGACATGGGAACGTAAAGCTTCTGCCCCAGCCGGCATGAGAAGATTCTGCCGTTGTTCAGCCAGCGGTAGAACGTGGCCCGAGCTACAGGAATGCTGGTGCGGTGGCGGATAAGGTTGAGGGCGCTCGATGCGCTCACCAAAGTTGTCTGGCTTCGAGCGTCCAGGGGTCCTTCGACGCCGGATTCCCCTGAAAGGGAAGAAGGGGCTTTCGTAATCCAAGGCGGTACGCATATGGGCATTTTGACCTCACTTCATAAACTGAATTCAGCCTATTCCTCCAGAAATGCTTCGCGCAGGGCTTCCAGACGACGTCGGTCGCGAGATCGCGAAGCTCCGGTCTCCACCTCATTCTCTGGAACATTAAACCGGCTGCGTTCCAAGACTTCGTGAGTCGGCTGATGGGAAGAGAAAAGGATCGGCTCGCGCGACTGGCGCTCATGCTGTCGGCACTGACCCGAAGTTCCAGAAGCGGCTGGGAAAACACACCCTTTTTCCGAGCAGCGTGGGTTCGGAGGAACCGCGGGAAATTCGGCTCTTCCAAAGGCCGGTTTCCACCCCGGTGCTGCCGCGGGCGGCATGATGACGGGGGCGGGCAGGCAGCTTACCGAGGGTGGCAAGGAGTCGGAAGGCTTAGGGAATCGAACAACATTGGGTGATGACTGCATATTTTGATCTCCTCTCTTAACAGTGGCATGGTTGGATCGTTTGCGAAGGCGAGGGGATAAAGGTTCTGAAAACAGGCGCGCGAGGGGACAGGAAGGGAAAAAGGGAAACCGCTGGCGAGGACGGCCCTAGGCTAGACACAGAGCCGGCCTTGACGGTCTCCGGCATCTGATGTAGCCTAGGTGTGAGGTCTAACCCCGGATGGGATCCCGACGCGGCGGCCTCAACGGATTGCTGACGAACACCTGTGAGGTGCGCCATTCCGATCCAGCACCCGCTGGCTCTTCCTTTCGTTCTAAAGGATCGCCGCCCGGCCGCCGGGCTGATGAAAGATAGTCGATTCGGAATCGAGGGATGGTGGCGATCGAGGGCGGAAGCAGCGGTTGCCTGTCCGAAGGATGCTGCCCATGTATCTTGATCCGCGGAGGCGCTGAGGGGGGCTAGTTGCATGTTAAGGTACGTGACTTATGAGTACACAGCCTGAGACTAAAAAAACCATGCGGCAAAAAACCTCCGCATGGGTGTTGGGAAACCCGGCAACCAGGAGGCAGCGCCTTGGGGCCAACTGGGCTCCCCGACGGTTGGACGGGCGGTAAATGTTCCGGTTCAAGCGTTCCGGACCGAAGTCCTGAACAAGACGGATTGTAGCCTAGCACAGTAGCTTTGTCAAGGCCTAATTGGGGAGGAGACGACGATGGCGATCTCAGAGGTTTCGAGAGTGGTGCGAAAGGTACGTCAGCGGCTGGGCCTCAGCCAGGAAGGACTGTCACGCCGGCTGAATGCAACCAAAGGCGCGGTGCAGCATTGGGAGCGGGGGAGAAATCAGCCGGAGTTGGCTCGCCTGTTCCTGTTGCGCAGACTATGCCCCCCGGGCGCTGAGCGGAAGGATGTCGAGGGCCTGATCCGGCAGGCCCAGAGTAAGGTGGCCGGAGTCGCCGAAGGCGGGCGGACCGCCGTCGCCCACCGTGCGGGTGTGGAATCCGGCTCTCAGATGTTGGCGCGGGAAAACACGCGGCTCCGGCAGCAGATCGCAAAGTTGCAGACTGCCAACGAACGGCGCGCGGAGCAACTTCGGATTCTTGAAGACCTGGCGGCGCACCTTCAGCGGCAGGTTGCCGAGCTGAAGGCGGAGAAAATCAGCCCCGAGGACAGCGCCAAGACCTTTTCTCCCGCCTCAGCCCAGTGAGACGCCTCCGAACGGGATCAGGGTTCCCGGATTCTTACCGAGCGGACCGAAACGACGACGGGCGTGGAAGCCGGGTCTGTGTTCGCGAGCATATGCAAGTAGGTGTTGGCAAGCTCCAGCAACCGGTTTGCGTGCCGCTTTTCCCGGATCTGGATTAAGAGCGAAAACGCTTTTTGGATCGCGGTTTCAATAGAATTCTGAGTCTGATCCATCTTTCCTTTCTCCTTTCCCCTAATTTCCTTGGCAAAAGCGCAACCATCACATCGATTCCAGGCTGCGGGAGGTGAATACGCGTCCCTCTTCCCTCCAGCCCGGGGTGACGACGGCTCCTGTACAATATATCGTATCTGTAATCACCTACATAGTTACTGCATGCGAAACGATCGGCGTGCTTGAGCTGTGGCCGGCCGATCAAGGTGAAGCAGCAGCTTTTCTGAACGCGCTGCGCGACAAGACAAGTTTTGAGGAGGTTAGTATGCGCAGCTACGGATGGGGTGCCGGCCGGTTTCCAGAATTCTGGCTGCTTCGCTCGTGCACGATCTTGACGAGTTCAATCACGTGCTCCTCGGGAGTTTCAGGAAGCACACCGTGTCCAAGGTTAAAGATATGGCCGGGTCGCCCGCCGGCTTGCTGAAGTATGCTCACGACACGCTGGCGAATGTAAGGCAAGCCGGCGCAGAGAACCACTGGGTCCAGATTTCCTTGCACCCCCACTTCGGGTCCTAGACGTCGCCAGGCCTCATCCAGATCAACACGGTGGTCGAGTCCGATGATATTTCCGCCCGCCTCGCGCATCGCTTCGAGAATCTGGCCGGTACCCGTCCCGAAGTGGATGAGTGGGACGTCGGAGTCGAGCGTCCGAAAAAGCCGCTGCGAGTGGGGAAGGACAAACTCGCGATAGTCGGCAGGCGAGAGGCAGCCAACCCAGGAATCGAACACCTGGACGGCCTGCACTCCAGCCTCAATCTGACCTTGGATGTATCGCGCAAGATGCCTGGCTAGATATTCCATCAAGGCTCTCCACGCACCCGGGTCATTGAACATCAGCATTTTTGTGTGGCGGAACGTCCGGGACGATCCGCCCTCAATCAGGTAGGAAGCCAGCGTAAAAGGTGCTCCGGCAAAGCCGATCAAGGGTTTTCCGGGATCCAGGCTCTTTCGCGCGCGACGAATCGCCTCAAAAACGTAGGCGGGTAATTCCTCAACTTCCGGCAGGCGATCCACTTCGGCTGCAGTATGCAGGGCCGGAGCCACTCGAGGCCCGCCCGCCTGGGCGTACTCGAGGCGGAACCCCATCGGTTCGGCAATCAGTAAGAGATCCGCAAAGATGATCGCAGCGTCCGCGCCAATCCGTTCAGCAGCATTCACAGTGATCTCTGCAACCCGGTCGGGATTTTTGCAAAGCTCCAGGAAGGGAGTATGGGCGCGCAAGTCTCTGTATTCCTTCAGGTATCGCCCGGCTTGGCGCATCAGCCAGACGGGCGTCGCGTCTACGCTTTCCTTCCGGCAGGCTCGCATGAAGCGAGACTGGAACCAGCGAGGTAATTCCCCTCCCGCCGTCGGCCGCTGCCTGGGAACTTCTATCCGCGGGCTTCGGTCGTTATCGTAAAGCAGTTCCGGCGCCCGCCGGGCGGCCTCATGGATGAGAATTCCCATCTTGTGATGTTCCGGCTCGAGACCAACAGCAATGCGGTGGCTTCGCAATGCTTCACTGCAAGAAGGCCCCACCGAGCAGACGAGGCATCGCTTCAGCGCGTCTTCGAACGGTTCGAGCATTCCGACGCGTGAAGCCATCTCGAGCACATGCTCCACCTGCACAGCATTGGTAAAAACCACCACGCGGGCCCGTCCTCGAACGATGGCGTCGAGGGCCTTTTCGAGTGGGCCGAGATCGTCCGGCAACGTCCAGCGATAAACCGGTACACGGAAGACGTTCGCCCCGCGTCCGGCTAATTCACGCAAAAACTCTGCGTTCACCGCGCCGTATTCCTGGACGGCGATTTGGGGGCTTTCCCGCCAGAAGTCACGCGGCAGCCGGTCAAGCTCCAGTAAAACCTCGCGCCAGGTGTAGGGCTCTGGCGCGCGAACTTCAGCAGAGAGGCTCAGCTCCTTCAGGGCGCGTACGGCTTTAGGGCCGCGGGCGACCCGTAGTGTTCGAGAGAGTGCCGAAATGATCCGAGATCGGGGATAATGTGTCTCAAGGGTTTCGCACAGGCTCACGACACCGCTACCCGTCATAAAAACAACCGCGTGAAAATGTCCGGCCAGAAGCTTTTCCGCGAATTCAAAAGCGGCTGCGTTTTCTTCGAGAGGGACTTCTTTAACGGAAGGTGCAATCAGGGGAACGCCTCCATGCCGCGAGATGAGGCGGGCAGCCTCCTTAGCGTTGCGCGTTTCAAACGCAACCACTTCCAAGCCGCCGAAACTGACTGTCGCAGGAGTCACCGTTGTCATTCGTCAAACGAGCGCAGCACTCGCGTTCTGATTGCTTTCAAGCATAGCTCAAAAAACCGCAAGGTCAAACGAGGGATAACGGAAGATAGTGGGCCAGTTTGATGTAGAGGCGGCTTCATGCCGCCGTCTGGCGAGGTAAACTCGCCGCTACAATTTCAAACTGACCTACTACCGGACGGAATCTCCGATAACACATGCCGAAGCATTGGCGCTATACTGAAGCCAGAAGTGAGCCGACGGCCTTTTATGGGAAACCGCTTCGTCCAAATCTCTTCTCTCAGAGCTCCTGAGCGTGAAGCTCCGGCCATCGATCACGGCTCAACACTGCTTGAAGCCTCGGCTTCTGATGAATCAATCCGGCGAAAGACGTTTTACATCGAGACTTTCGGTTGCCAGATGAACGTGCACGATTCGGAAAAGGTTTCGGGCGCTCTCATCGCCAAGGGTTACCATCCTGTGGCCCATCACGAAGACGCGGAGTTCATTCTTTACAACACCTGCAGCATTCGCGAAAAAGCAGCGCAAAAAGTATTCTCAAGGCTAGGCGCTTTTAAGAAGACCGGAAGCGCCAAAATCATCGGAGTGCTCGGGTGCGTCGCGCAGCAGGAAGGGGAGCGAATCTTTCAACGTGCGCCGCAGGTGAGCCTCGTGTGTGGCTCAGCAAGCTACTCGAAAATTTCCGGACTCATGGATCGCCTCGAGTCGGGCGAGCGCCGCGTGACAGGGCTCTCGATTGATACCGAGGAGTGTTTTGAGACGGAGATGACGCGGCGCGATAACGCATTCCGCGCTTATCTCACCATCATCGAGGGCTGCGACAAGGCTTGCTCCTACTGTGTTGTACCGATAACGCGCGGCCCGGAGAGAAGCCGGCCAAGTGACGCAATTCTCGCCGAGGCTCGGCAGCTCGTCGAGCAGGGATATACAGAAATCCAGCTTCTGGGCCAGACGGTGAATTCCTATCGCGATCGCTCGCCCGCGCGGCTCAGCTTCCCCGAGTTGCTGCTTCGTGCAGGAGAAATCCCGGGCCTGCGACGCCTTCGCTTCACCACTTCGCACCCGAGCGATTTCACACCCGAGATTGTCCGTGCCATCGAAAGTCTTCCCACGCTCTGCGACCACATTCATCTGCCCGTCCAATGCGGGTCCAATCGCGTGCTGGCCCTAATGAAACGCACCTACACGCGCGAACAGTACCTCGAGAAAATAAGTTGCATTCGCGGTGCAAAACGTGCTATCAGCATCTCTACTGACCTGATCGTAGGTTTCTGCGGAGAGACCGAAGAGGACTTCGGCCAGACGCTCAGCCTGCTCGATGAAGTGGAATACGACCAGGTCTTTTCCTTCAAGTATTCTCCTCGGCCGGCCACCGCCGCCGGAAAAATGGAGGATTCAATTTCCGAAGATGAGAAGGGGAGTCGCCTCGCCGTTTTGCAGGAACGTCAGCGGCAGATTCAGTTGCGTAGAAACCAGGCGCTCATCGGGAGAGAGTTTGAAGTGCTCGTCGAGGCCTGGCAGCCGCGCCTGGGGCAAGCTGTCGGGCGTACCACTGCGAATCGCGTGATCAATTTCCCGGGTGAGGCAGTGTGGGTGGGCCGCTACATGAACGTGCAGGTCACCTCCGCCGGGCCGAATAGCCTTGTGGGTGTGAGGAGCGATGAGGCTTAAGGGCAAACCCTTGCAGTTCGAACCCTGAAACCCTAAAGGTGCCGGCTGAAGGAAAGGTAAAAACCAAAAGGCAATTCGCGGGGGCGAAGGAGGAGCCGTGGAAGTAGAAATGAAAATCCGAGGGCTGATGATGGATCCTGTCACCAACATGCCGATTGTCATTCTCCGCGATACGGGAGGGTCCACTGTGCTGCCGATCTGGGTGGGGATTTATGAGGCGAACGCCATCGCGCTCGAAATCGAAAAAGTGTCCACCCCCCGGCCCATGACGCACGATCTCATTCGCAACCTGCTGCTGGGGCTCGACGCTCACGTCCACAAAGTGGTGGTGAACGATCTGCGGGAGGATACTTTCTACGCTCTCATTTGGCTTGAAAGGGAAGGCCAGGTGATGTCGATCGATTCACGCCCGAGTGATGCCCTGGCTCTGGCCTTGCGCGTGGATTGTCCCATTTACGTCGAGGACGACGTTTTGAAAAGCTCCAAGGTTGCCGGGGCGACCTCCGATAAAGTAAATAACGAAGAGCTCAGTAAATGGCTTGAGAGTCTCAACGACGACGATATTGGACGGTATAAGATGTGAGCAGAGACGTAGTGCATCAGGCCATGCGGCCTACGTCCTACAGAGTTTTTCGACCGGAGCACTGATTGGCCATCGTCATCGCGATTGCAAACCAGAAGGGCGGTGTAGGCAAGACAACGACCGCGATCAATCTCGCCGCTGCTTTTGCTCTGAAAAGGAAGCGGACCCTCCTCATCGATCTCGATCCGCAAGCCAACACCACGCTCACCTTCTTCCCGCTCGACGGAATTACGCATTCCATTTACGACGTGCTTTCCGACCACCGGATCGATTTGGCAGGCGTCGTGAAACCCACGAAAACGCCGAACCTGTGCCTCGCGCCGGCCAAGATTTCGCTCGCCAAGCTGGAAGCGATGCTGGTTGGGCAGTTTGACGCTCCCTACCGCCTCAAAGATGCGCTGGTCCCTTGCCGCGAGAACTTCGACATGATCCTGATCGATACGCCGCCGACGCTCGGCCTGATCACCGTGAACGCTCTGGTGGCGTCCACGCACCTTCTCGTGCCCATCCAGGCAGCATATTATGCCATGGAGGGTAGCGATGACCTCCTCGACACTCTCGCGCGCATCCGCTCGCGTCCGAACCCAGAGCTGAAGCTCCTTGGGGTGGTCCTCACGCTGTTTGACAAGCGCACGAATCTGGCTCGCGACATCCAGAAGCAAGTCAGCCAGGTGTTTGGAGACAAGGTGTTCAAGACCGTGGTGAACAAGAGTGTGCGGCTGGAGGAGAGCCCGGCCTATAAAGAAACGATTTTTACTTTCGCGCCCGACTCCTCCGGAGCGGGGGACTACGAGCGGCTCGCCCGGGAGGTTTTGCAACGTGTCCAGTAGACGGATCGGATTGCCTATCACCGTGACCATGCGTCACGACGCCCATTACGTCGAAGACATTATTTCGCGAAGCGGTGCGGCAATCGGCCGGATGATCGCCATCGAAAAAATTCAGCCGAATGCGGAACAGCCTCGCAGGGACATGGGCGATTTGGAATCCCTGGTGCATTCGGTCCGGGAGAAAGGCGTGCTCGAGCCGCTCCTGGTACGCTTCCTGCCTGAGTCGGAAAGATACATGATCATCTCGGGCGAACGCCGGTATCAGGCGGCGTGCGTGGCAGGGCTCCGCGAGCTGCCGTGCATCGAGAAGGAAGCAAATGACGCGGAGACGCTCGAGCTGGCGCTGATTGAAAATCTTCAGCGCAAGGACCTCACCCCTTTCGAAGAAGCCGATGGTCTGCAGGCGCTGGCAGACCGCTTTGCTCTGACGCACGAAGAAATTGGCCGGCGCGTGAGCAAAGGACGATCTTCGGTAACCGAATCGCTCAGCCTGCGATCCATTCCGGACGACATCAAGGCGGCTTGCATTGAAAACCAAGTGCTTTCCAAATCGCAATTGCTTCAGGTGGCGCGCCAGCCGAGTGAGGCGAAAATGCGCGATCTGGTGAGACGCTTTTCTCTGGGCGTTCTCAACCGCGAACAGGCGCGCGCGGAGCGAAGCGGGAAGCCAAAAACCGGGGCGTTCAGGTACGTGCCGCCTTCCAAGGATTTCCATTTAGTTCTGCGGTTTCGCAAAAAAAACATCCAGCACCAGGACGTCATCCAGGCGCTTCGGCACACCCTTGAGACCCTCGAAAAACACGAAGCTCCTGAAGCCGCTGACTGAAGATCTAAGCCGGAGGTGCATATTCGGTCGATGCGCCGGTAACTTCGCGCGTAGACCCCGCGTGGACAGCCGGTGGCCGTGGGCCTTTCTGAGGCATTACTCTTTTCCATTTTCCTCTTTGGCGATCAATTGATTCTCCTCACCGGTCAGCTCAACCCAGGCATTACCCGAACTCGCAGTAAACCTTCTGTGACGTACAAGCATAAGTTGACTACTTTTGACTAAGGTGCAAATGTGGACGTAGAGAAGAAATGAGTCCAGGCAAAAGAGGACGGGTATGCCAGTTGAGCAAATGAATGTTTCATTGTCATCTCAGATGGCACGGTTCATTCGCAACAAAGTAAAAAGCGGGGAGTACACGAACGCTAGCGAAGTGGTCCGTGACGCGGTGCGGCGAATGCAGGAATCGGAGATGGCCAGGAGGGAACGCTCGCCGGCCGAATTCGAGTCGCAACTGACGAAAAGCCAGCGCGAAGGGATTCGGCGGGACGTTGGACAGGGTATCAGCGAAATCGAAAGCGGCCGCTACGAGGAATACGATGCGGAAGGCTTAAGGGGCCTCGCAAAAGAACTGGTTGACGCCTCGGCTAGGAAGGCCGCCGGCCCGCCAAAAGCGAGATGAGCTATCGCCTCGCGCGGACGGCTCGCAGGAATTTGCAGGAGATTTCCGATTATTGGACCGCCGAGGCGGGACCGGAAGCAGCCCTGAAGGTTCTTAACGCGGTTATGGAGACGATTATTGCGCTTTCAAGTCAGCCGCGGGCTGGGGTTGTGGCGGAGCAGTTTGGAAAGGGTGTGAGAAAGCTTCCCGCCGGAAAGTATATGATCTACTATCGTGCCCCCAAGCCAACCCAAGTCGAGATTCTCCACGTCTTTCACGGAGCGCGGGAGCAACGACGGGCTTGGATTCCTTGACCTAGCCAACTGACCCACCCGGTTCCGATTCCCCTTTCCGATGAACACACGCTACTCTTGCAAGAGCGGTAGCCACGGCACGATTATGTGCCGTGGGCATTGCACGAGCGAAGGTATCTCGCCTCACTGCAGACGCGCCGACTCGCGATATAATCCGGCAGGCTGAAGCAGAGAAGTCTGTGATGGTTTTTGCGGCGCATTCGGGCGCCTCCAGGAGGACTCGATGGCTTCCACTCGTTGCGGACGTCCGGCAATCCGGCGATTGCTTATTTTTGTCGTACTTTCATTCGCTGCGTCGTCCTGGGCGCGAGTTGATCAAGTCGAAGTCGTAAAGCGCGCTGACGTGCTGGCGGGAAAATCATGGGCCGACTACGGCAGCTACGAAAAGCTGGCTGGAAAGATTTATTTTGTGGTCGATCCAGCTAATCCTCACAATCGTCAGATCGTCGATCTCGACAAGGCGCCGCATAACGCGCGCGGCGAGGTGGAATTCGCGGCGGATTTCTACATCTTGCGGCCCAGGAATGCGGGCAACGGCTCGCTCCTGCTCGAGGTGCCCAATCGCGGCAGAAAAGGCCTGCTCGCTGCGGTCGAAAATGCGAAAGGCTCGACAGACCCTACGACAGTTGCCGAGTTTGGCGACGGGTTTCTCTTGCGCAAAGGGTTCACAATCGCCTGGCTGGGATGGCAATGGGACGCGCCCAACCAGCCGGGTTACATGCGGCTTTATGCTCCCGTCGCCCGCAACCCGGACGGTAGCAGCATCCGAGGCCTGGTCAGGGCTGATTGGACTCCGTGGCGGCGGAGCGCAGAGTGGCCGCTCGCACACGTCATTCTCGGGCACATCGGCGGCACCGGTTACGCCGTTTCCGACCCAAACGCGAGCGAGAACGCGTTGACCGTGCGCGATTGCGCGGTCTGCGCGCGTCAAACGATCCCGCGGCGGCGATGGCGCTTCGCGCATGAGGCAAATGGAAGCATCGAGCCCAGCAGCCGCTTCGTGCGGCTCGACGGCGGCTTCCTTCCGGGGAAAATCTACGAGATCGTTTACACCGCGAAGGATCCTGTGGTGGTTGGCCTCGGCCTGGCAGCGGTTCGCGATTTCGTCTCTTATCTGAAGTACAATCCGAAGGCCATCGCTCCGGTGAAGCGGGCCGAGGCGCTGGGTATTTCACAGGACGGCCGCTTTCTGCGCCAGTTCTTATGGCAGGATTTCAATGCCGACGAGCGCGGCCGGAAAGTACTCGACGGCGTTTTTGCGATGGTTGCGGGCGCCGGACGCGGCAGCTTCAATCACCGCTTCGCGCAGCCCTCGCGGGATTCGGAACCCACTTCGTCGATTTTCTATCCAACTGACCTGTTTCCTTTCACTGACCGCCCCGAACACGATCCGGCCACAGGCCAGGTCGCCGGGTTGTTGGATGCGGCGCGGCGTTCTCATACCGTGCCGCGCATTTTCTTCTGGAACACGTCATTCGGGTACTGGGGCCGCGCGGCCTCGCTGATTCACACCAGCCCCGATGGCATACGCGACATCGCGCCCGGACCCGACGTTCGCATTTACTTCGGCGCCGGCCAGGGGCACTTTCCTGCCGCCTTTCCCCCGCGCGTTGGCACGGGCGATCTCGACGGGCAGCAGATGGCAGACCCTAATCCGCGGATATGGGTCTGGCGAGCGCTCATTGAAGACATGGACGAATGGCTGCGCAACGGGACTCCACCCCCGCCAAGCACGTATCCAACGATCGCCGATGGCAACTTGGTTCCCCTCAACAAGCTTGCGTTTCCAAAAATTCCTGGGGTTAGAATTGCGCGCATTCCTGTCGTGGCCTATCGCTTGGATTTTGGTCCACGCTGGCCTCTCGGCATCATCAGCATCGAACCGCCGCGAGTCCTGGGCACTTACGAAGTGCTGCTCCCTCAAGTCGATCGGGACGGGATAGATCGTACGGGCGTAAGGATTCCGGAAATCGCGGTGCCACTCGCCACCTCGACCGGCTGGAATCTGCGGGACCCGAGTATCGGCATGCCTCAGGCCCTGGTGCCCTTTACCGGCTCGTATATTCCGTTTCCGCGCACTGCCGCCGAGCGACGGAGGGCGGGAGACCCTCGGCTCTCGATCGAGGAAAGATATAAAGGGCGCGACGATTACCTGGCGCGCTATCATCAGGCGGCTGAGCGCCTCGTCAAGGCCCGCCTGTCACTCCAGGACGACATGCCTGCGGTCATGAAACGTGGAGAGGCGGAGTGGGACTTCGCGATGAGGGAGCGGTAGCCACGGCACGGTTTGTGGCCGTGGGCCTTCTGAGGCCTTTCTCTTTTCCATTTTCCTCTTGAGCTGCGATAGCCTGACATGCTAGCCCAGGTTCCCCCCGATCCCGCGGTCTGGCTGGCGCAGGCCTTCCGAGGTCTGCGCGGGGGCGGGTCGAGGGTAGCCACGGCACAGCTTTTGTGCCGTGGGTCTTTCTGCGGCATTATCATTTTCCATTTTCCTTTTGAGTAGGTACCCGCGGTTAGTGCTTTGCTGGCCGTATCACACGCGCGCCCCGCTTCGAAAATTTCGATCAAGACTCCTCATCCGGGTCGCTACGCCTGCCGGCAGGCAGGCTCCCCAGCTTCTCCCCAGGGGACGAGGCCCGACATAGGACCTCATGCTGCCGAAATGCTCCGCGCAGAACTTTAACCTTCTCCCAGGGGAGAAGGTGCCCGACGGAGGAGGGTGGATGAGGGGTCGTTTTTCGCGAGCGCCGCAAGGCGAAATGGCGAGCTGATACGCGACTGAATAATAGCGCGAACTTCTCCAGCTAAGCGCTAGCCCGACTTCCGGGCGGTCCCACCGGCTTGCTAGCGGGTTATTTCCACAATTTTGTGGTAGCGATTGATCTCGAGGCCAGAGATCTGCTGCACATTGCCGCTCGGCCATCGTATGGTCAGGTGTGGCAATGGAACAGGGGCATCGTTTCCCAGGCCGAAGACAACCCTACGGTCATGCGAGGCAAGGAAACTTGCTCCGCCGGTCAGCCAGCGCACGAGCGTCGTGTTTCCAACCTGCAAGGAGAGCTTGGCTCCAATGGCATCGCGGTTGCTCCGCGTGCCCTGCAAGTCAAAGCCGATCCAACGGCTTTTGTGTCCGACGTTGTTCCGCAGTAAAACAGGCCGCTCGTTCAGGCAAACAATGGCTGCGTCCAAGCCGCCATCATTATTAAAGTCTCCTACCGCCAAACCGCGAGCCGGATACCTCTTTGAGAAGGCCGGACCGGCTGTGGCCTTCGCATTCTCGAAAACAGCTCTTCCGTTGTTTCTCAGGAGGAGCAGCGGCTCGCGATACGTGACAGCCGGTTGCGCCTCATGAATCCAGTGCTCGATGTGTCCATTGGCGATGATCAAATCCAAGACGCCGTCGTTATCGTAATCGAGAAAGTGGACACCCCAGCCCACGTCGCGCCACGTCAACGCGGCCAAGTGGGAAGGGACCGTAGCGTCATCGAAGGGGAAAGAGCCCCGGTCGACGAACAGGGAATGGTATTCCTGATTAAAGTTGGTGACCACAAAGTCTGGCCGGCCGTCACCGTTCACGTCGCCCGTATCCACGCCCATGCCGGAGTTTGCAACGCCATCTGGGCTGTACGCTACACCCGCATCCAGACCCGCGTCCGCAAATGTGCCGTCATGCCGGTTGATCAACAGCAAATTGGGCGACGCGTCCCGTGCCACGAAGAGATCGGGCCAGCCGTCGTCATCGATGTCGATGCTCACCACTCCCAAACCCCGACCCGTATACCGCAGCAGCCCGGCCTGCGCGGTCACGTCTGTAAATGTGCCATCCCGGTTATTGTGATAGAGCGCAGGAACGTCGCCCGTGTAATCCCGCTGAGCGCAGTAGGAGCGCTGCCCCTGGTACTCGCATCGGACGGGATGATCAAACGAAAATTTGGCATAGTTTGCAACGAACAGATCGAGCCAGCCGTCCCGGTCATAGTCAAACCATGCCGCTCCAGCGGCCCACCTCCCATGATTCCCCACGCCGGCTTCTTTCGTCACGTCCTCGAAGCGGCCACGCCTAATGTTACGGAAAAGCGCACAGGACGGGTAACCCGTCACAAAAAGGTCCTGGAATCCATCATTGTCATAGTCGGCAGCGGCTACTCCCATCCCATAGAACGGAATGTAGTCCACCCCAGCCTGCTTGGCGATATCCACGAAGTGCCCGTTGCCGAGATTCTTATAGAGCGCGTTCCGGACTGGAGTCGAGCTTCGCCCCCGCGGGGTCTCGCCGCCGTTGACGAAGTAGAGATCAAGCAGACCATCGCCATCGAAATCTACGAAACCGACTCCTCCGGTGGTTGCCTCGATCAAAAAGCGGTCGGGGGATTCGCCGTTGAAGTGCCGCCAAGTGATGCCCGCCTCGGCGGTGATATCCGTAAAAGCTCCGGTTGAGCCGGGCGCCGGCATAAGAGGCGAGTCACCGGAGCTGAATCGCCCCTGGCTGCCTGTCAGCACCAAAAGAGCCTTCAGGAAATCCCGGCGGTCAGCGGGCATCGGTAGAGGCCTTATCTCCCGGGGTCGCCTGCCGGAGGTGACGAAACATTTCGAGCTGCTGATGAGCTTGTGCCGTCATGCCCAGTTCGCTGTACGCGCGCCACAAAGCAAAGCGGATCTTGCTATCCTTCGGGGATAATCGGGCCGCGGTGAGCAGTTCCGGAAGCGCCGGGCGGGCTTTGGATTCGCTGAGCCACAGGTTTCCTAAAAAGTATCGAGCCTCCCAGTCTGAAGTGTCCATGCGCACCGCTGTTTCGAGCATCACCAGGGCGCGACGCTTTTTGTCCAGCGCCCCTTCTGCGCTCATTTGTAGGAGCGATTCGCCGTACGCCCGGTAGAGTGGCTCGGCCTTCGGAAATTGGCGAATTCCGGCTTGGAAGGTCGCCTCCGCCTGAGCCTCTAATCCGGCTGAGGCTTCAGCTTTGGCTAGCCCCAGTGTCGCAGGTTCCGAAGAGGGGCAATGCTTGAGTACTTGCCCGTAACTGGTCGCAGCCTGCTCGTAATAATGAAGCTTCATCTCAATATCGGCTTTCATGCTGTGGGCACGACACGAAGCCGGAAATGTGCTTGCCCACCATTTTGCAGCTACCAGAGCTGCTGAAAGCTCGTGATTCAGTAAGAGGATGGTTGCAAGGTCAGAGTAATTCGCTTCTTCGGACGGAACGAGGTTAATCGCAGTTTCGAGCGCTTTGCGGGCGTGTGCCATCTGCCCTTGCTTCGCGTAACATCGGCCCAAAAGATTGAAGGTTTCGCTTGTCCCATGCCCTCTGCGAACAAGCTGTTCGAGCAGGCTTTCGCTCTCTGCATATTGCCCGCATTCGTACTTCGCGTAAGCAAGGTGATACTCCACGCGAGGTACATCGGGATAGGCGGATAGGATCGACTCAAATAGGCGCTCCGCTGTCGGGCCATCTCGTGCTTCCTCAGCCATTTGTGCGCCTAAAAAAATAGCCTGCGGAGGTTCCCGACGCTTGAGTAATCCCAATAGGAGCTGGCGTGCCTTAGCGATTTGGCCCGTGTGATAGTAGCACCGTGCCAATGCTGCAACAGCTTGCGGTTGTTGCGTTGCAAGGCCGAGAACGCTTTCAAAGAGCGCCAGGGCCTGCCGATACTGTTTCAAGTTTGCGGCGGCCATCCCCAGCAGCAGGGTGGCTTCGCGGTCGCTTGGGCGTGCCTTTAAAACGTACTGCAGGTTGCGCTCCGCCTGCCTCTCTTCACCCAAATTCAATTCGGCCGCGGCCAGGTCGCATCGCAGGGCCAGATTGTGGGGATCGAGTTTTAGCGCCTTGTCAAGGTACGGAGCAGCATCCCGCAGCTTTCCGTCCATCGCCAGGGTGACACCCAGGTCAGCAAGAAATCGGGGATTGTCAGGCGCAAGAACATTCGCCTGCCGAAGTTCACTTTCTGCTTGCGCAAAATGCCCCGAACGAGCTAGCCCGAGCGCATCCGCATCAAGCTGCTGAGCCTGCGTGGCTCCCTGGGCGTGGGCGGACGACCCCGCCCCGAGCGATATGGCAAAGGAGAGCAACAGTGTAAGCAGGAGGCGGCCGCCGCCCGGCCTGAGACGTCTTCGGCCTTCGCCCCCTCCGTTGCTTTGACCGAAAGCTCCCTTCCAAGCTCGAAACCATACAGTCCGCAATGCCAGCGCCCGAACCACCATCCAACGGCTGGGCACCCTCCGTCTCCGACCACCCATCGGCATCCAGCAATCTTAACCCTAGTCGTCATCGAAAAGCAGCCGGGCGAATCGCGGGGTCTCCTAAAATCACTTGAAGTGCCCTGTTGCCGGTTACCGGCGGAGAGATTATGATTGTCCACGATGGCTCCCAGCGTAATCAACGTCGCCTCCGTTCCGCACCGCAGCCCGTTCCGATACCCTGGTGGCAAGACTTGGCGGGTTCCCTCACTCGCAGATAGGTCACGAAGAACTGTTCAGGGAGACGGCAAAGGTGAAGGGCGACTTCTTAATGACATACGACAACGCGAGTCCGATACTCCGTTTGGCTAGCCGGTTCGGACTTGATACGCATCTGATTCTGATGATGAACACCCACCATGAGATTATGAACGAGCTTCTAATCGGGCGCGATCTGGCTTGGGCTAGAAATCCTCTCGAGCTTGTCGATGATTCGCTCCTCGAATACGCTAAGGCTAACGGGAACGCCAGCCGTTAAGCCCTCCACCGAATCCTCCAAGGTCGTATATTTAACCGAATCTGGAACGAGGCGAAATCTGTGGTTCGTCGCTTCAAGCCGTACCACAAACCACGCCACATCGCAGTTTGAAATGTGACCTACGGTG
This sequence comes from Terriglobia bacterium, assembly GCA_050745365.1. Classification (GTDB taxonomy): domain Bacteria; phylum Acidobacteriota; class Terriglobia; order UBA7540; family UBA7540; genus RH2-MAG17b. Next base: position 1,708 of record JBOGJS010000125.1, on the reverse strand, counting down.
CCCATTTGCCCCATTGCCGTAAAGAAACTTCGGTCAACAACAACCGCCATTTCTTTCCCCAACGCCGCAGCGATGGGACTTACCCCTGCGTCTCACGTCGTTCGCTCTTGGCTCGTTGGCTAGCATTCCGAGGTGTGCACGGGAATGAAATGAATCTGGATAACCCCGCCCAAGGCCGATGGCTCAGCGGGTAGTGGGTAGCCAGGGCTTTTGCGCCGCGAGCCTTTCTGAGGCCCTGCCCTTTTCCATTTTCCTTTTGAGCGGTTGTAGCCTAACATGCTAGCCTAGGTTGATGCCTACGCCCGAACCGCTGCCCCGATCCCGCCGCAAGTATACCGTCTCCGCCCGCGTTCTGGCTGCCAACCGCCTGAAGCTCGAAAAAGCCCGCGCGGTCGCCAAATCCATCCGCTACCGCCCTACCGAGCGGCGGCTCGCGGCCTGCCACGCGAATCTGCAGAAGGCCCACGCCGGCGGCCGCGGCGGACGGCGTTCGGCGGCACGTGGGCCTGGCTTCCATGTCCTCGACCTGCGCCGTGCCGCGCTCGGCGCGGGGGGTGACTTTGAGAGCCACCGGGCGGCGTTCCTGGAGGCCTTCGAGGCGGCTAACGCGGAACAAGAGCGGCTTGCCGGCGCGATGGCGGCTCTCTTCTGGCGGCGCTGGCGAGCACTCGAATGGCAAGCGCGGCAGGAGCGGGAGCGCTTCTACCGGCGGCTCGATCAGGGACTTGACCGGGCGGCGGCGGAGTTGCTGGGGCGGGCAAAGGCACAGACGCAGGTGGGGCTGGAGGCGTTGCTGATCTTTGGCGGGCGGGGCGAGCTCGAGGCGCCGCTCTCAAAATTGAGCCGCCGGTTTAAGCAGTTGGGCATGCGTTTCTAGCACCGAGGGAGCCAGCGGGCTGCGAGGAGCGGTGGAAGATGCAACCCGAAGCGGTGCTGGGCAACCCCTTCTGTTCGCCGGCCGCGGTGATCGACCGGCTGCTGATGACCGAGGCGAAGTCGTCCACACCCCCACCCCCGCTCGAAACCACCGAGCACTGGCGGCTGTGGGGGAGTGGAAATCGCCAGCCTGGGCTCAAGCCTGTGAGTCTCGCCGCAGATCTGGACGCGCACCGGGAACGGATTCGGGCTGCCTTCGCCCTTTCGGCGGAGGACGCCGCGTTTCGGAGCGAGCTCGAGCGCGTGGCGGAAGCATCTTGGCGGCGGTTCGAGCGGATGGGGGAACAGGTGGTTGCGGAGCGGGCTGCCGTCAGCCGCGTGCTAGAGATGAAGCTTGGGCCACGCGAACGGTTGGAAGAACTGCTCCGGATCGTGACCGGCGAGCTGCTCAAATTGATGCGCGAAGGGAACCAGCTCGAAGCCCAATTCAGCGCAGCGCTCTATCAGACGCTTGTGGCGGCTGAAGGAGAGAATCCATGCTTCCGGCCGCTCCAACCGACAGAGATTTCGTTTGACGGAGCTCTAGCCGAACTCGCGCTCAGAGAAACGGTGAGGGGCGGCGGGAAACAAGGGAAGAGTGGGGAAGGCTGATTCCTCCATAGCTGTCTCCCTCTGCTGCTGTTTCTCGCCCCTCACCCGGCTCCCCCTCGACCAATGGCAGGCAGAATCGCCATCCTCTCCCCTGGGCAAAGCGCAAGAACAAAAATCCAAGATCCCAACCCTCCCTCGGGGAGAGAGTACCCGACGTAGGAGGGCGGGTGAGGGGTCGTTT
>JBOGJS010000124.1:0-15088 GCA_050745365.1 Terriglobia bacterium | reverse complement strand
GAGTGCAAGCCGCAGACCCGGAAGACGCGGGTCTGCGCTACATGCTGCCGAAAGCCCCAGCGAGAACGGAATTCTCATTGCCCCCTCCGGGCACTAAGCTTTCCAGGTAAAAAAGATGGCAGCTACTGTAATCCAGGGGGGGCAACTGTCAAGCGGAATTTTTGAGGAAATTTTGGGAATTGTGTACTTGAGTCCCTGGCCCTGCCATGGGGTAGTATTCGGCCGTAAACGTCCTTAATAACTCCATCGAGGTGCACCACTTGCCCGAGGCAGGTCGATAAGTATCATAATAACCATGTAGAAGATGCCAAAGCGGGAAGATCAGGCAGCCGATTTCGCGTGCTCTCAGCGGGCTGATCCTTAGCCACATCCCTGATACCAGCCCCGGTGTCCAGCAAAAGATGTGGGCGCGCGCTCAGATCACCAGGCCACCATGGCCTGTTCGAAAAGCTGGGCCAGTTCCTCGGGTCCGGCGGGGCGGGGAGAAAGCTTTGTAACCCGATGCTGAGGAAGCGTGCCTTCGACGAGCGCCGGAATATCCTCGGACTGATATCCAAGCTCCCGCAGCCCGTTCGGGACTCCGAGGTCCCGCATAAGCCCGGTGACCTCGTCCGCCAGAATCTTGCCTGCGTCTTCCGGGCGCGCGCCATTGACCTTGGCCCCGAGTATGGCCGCCACCTTGAGGTGACGTTCCGGACACGCGGACGCCGTAAAGCGATAGACTGCTGGTGCATTGAGAATCACCGAAATCCCGTGCGGCACCAGGGGATAGTCAACCGCGTAGCCCCGTGGCCGATAATTCCGCGCCAAGCCTGACACTGGATAGGACATGCCATGCGGCAAATGTACGCCGGCATTCCCGAACCCAATTCCCGCATAGGCAGAGGCTAGCAACATGGCGGCGCGGGCTTCGCCGTCAGCCGCGTCTGCCACCGCGCGCTTCAGGTATTTTGCTACCCGCCGGAGCGCTTCCAGGCTCCAGACATCGCTGATCGGATTGGATCCCTGGTAAGCCGGGCGCAGGATAGGCCGCTCGGGCTTGGGGCGCTCGGTGAATGGCAAAGCTGTATAGGACTCGATAGCATGGCTCAAGACGTCGAGGCCGGCGGATGCGGCTACAGCCAGAGGAAGCGTCCGTGTGTTCTCCGGGTCGATAAGGCCCAGCGTGGGCTTGAGGCGGCGATGTGCGATTCCCGTTTTCGCACGCATTCTGGCAAAGTCAAAAATCGCGACTCCGGTTGTCTCGCTGCCCGTGCCTGCGGTTGTGGGAATTGCGATTAAAGGCTTAAGCGGGCCTGGGACGGGCAGGCCTTTGCCGATGGGCGGATTGACGTAATCGAGGAAGTCCGCCGGATAGCACGAATAGAGGTTGGCGGCTTTGGCGGTATCCATTGTGGAGCCACCGCCCACGGCGACGAACGCATCAAAGTCTTCCGATCGGGCGGCAGACGCAGCTTCCTCGAAAGATTCGTCGGTGGGCTCAACGTGGACGCGGTCGAAGACCGAGAAGCGGATCTTATGCGTCTCGAGCGACTCGAGAACGGTGGCAACGGGAGCCATCGCGCGGAGGTTCGGGTCTGTAAAAACAAGAACATGGGCCTTGCCAAGATCTTCTAACTCTGCACCCACCTCGCGCGTAACCCCCGTGCCAAACCGGATGGCGGAAGTCGCCATCTCGAAAGCGTATTCCCGATCCATCATCACCTCCTATCCGAGCCAGTCCCTTTCGTCGCCTGAGCTGACTTTTGTATTTTACATTTTCCGCATCATCTGGGGATGGAAAAGACGACGCCATTCTCCAACTCTGGTCCCGCTTTGCTATACTCACTCAGAGCAAACAGGAGTTAAAGCTTGATTGGGCATGGCAGTGACCTCGAAGAGCCGCGCAAGATTATGGTGCGGGCGACGAACTGGATCGGGGATGCCGTCATCTCCCTGCCCGCGCTTGAGGCATTGCGAGCGCGCTTTCCTGAAGCCGACATTGCGGTTGTCGCGAAGCCGTGGGTTAGCGACGTCTACTATCGCCACCCTGCGGCGAACCGCCTGATCATTTACGATCCGGCAGGTGAGCATCGCGGCCGGAGCGGCTTCCGCAAGCTGATCCACCGCTTGCGGGACGAGAAATTTGATGCGGCGGTTCTTTTCCAAAACGCCTTTCACGCCGCATGGATGGCATGGCGGGCGGGTATTCCCATCCGCATTGGGTACGCGCGGGACGGGCGCAGCTCGTTGCTGACCAGCGCGATTGAAGCGCCGCCTCCCGCCGCTTACGGGCACCAGCTCTACTTTTACCTCCACTTGCTTTTCCGGGCCGGGATGATCTCGCGACCCGAGCCACCCTGTCCACCAGCGGAAATTCGACTCACGCTCGAGCCGGAAGAGAGGGCTTGGTCAGCGCGTGATCTGGCTCTGCTCACCCTTGAAGGCCCGCGTTTCCTGGTGGGGCTCGCGCCGGGTGCTTCGTATGGCGCTGCCAAGCGGTGGCCTCCGGATCGATTTGCCGAGCTGGCAGACCGACTGATCGCAGCCCTCAATGCTGATGTCCTGATCTTCGGCTCCCAGAGTGAAAGGCGCGTGGCAGAAGAAGTAGCAGCCGGCATGGAACACACGCCGGTGATCGTTGCGGGGGAAACATCGCTCCGGCAATCCATGGCGCTGCTGGAACGGTGCCGCTTGGTGGTGACAAACGATTCCGGCCTGATGCACATTGCGGCGGTGCTGGCGCTTCCCGTCGTTGCGATCTTCGGCTCAACATCCCCCCACGCGACAGGGCCATTGGGTCCGTATGCACGGGTGGTACAAAACCTGGTTCCCTGCAGCCCCTGCGGACTCCGCGACTGCCCCATCGATTTCCGCTGTATGGAAGGCGTGAGCGTGGACATGGTATACCGCGCCGCCCTGCAACTGGTGAAACAACTCAACATCACTTACGACCAGCCACCGCGAGTCACGGGAAGACGGCCGTGAGGAGCCTGTGAGGATTTCCGCTCGAGATCGTGGATCCCTCCTGGCGCTGATCGCCCGATTCGGGCGGCAGAGGATCGGAGTGGCCGGCGACCTGGTCGCGGATGAGTTCCTTCACGGCGAAATCAGCCGGGTTTCGCGCGAGGCGCCGGTGCTGATCCTTAAACAGCGGGAGAAGCATATTGTCCCCGGCGGGGGAGCCAACGCGGCCAACAACCTTATCGAATTTGGAGCCAGGGTCGAGCTGGCGGGCGTGGTTGGGGAGGACGAAGCGGGCGACGCGCTGCTGGACTATTTCCGCCAAAAGGGTGTATCAACGCGCCTCATTGAGCGATGCCGCGATTACACAACCCCATCCAAGTGCCGGGTGCTAGGGGGGATCAGTCACGGCCATCCACAGCAGATTGTCCGAGTAGACCGTGAGCCAATGAAGCCGCTGGACCGGCCGGCGAGGCGCCGGCTGAGCCTGCGCCTTGTGCCACGGCTCTCCCGCTGTTCCGCCTTGCTGATTTCCGATTATGGATACGGCGCAATTGACGCTCGGGAGGCACGTCATTTACAGCGCCTCTGCCGGAAGGCGCCGGTCACGGTGGATTCCCGATACAGCATCCTGGGTTATAATCAGCTAACCGCAGCAACCCCGAACGAGCCGGAAATCGAGGCGGCGTTTGGAGAGCGTGTCGATAACAGTATAGAATCGCTTAACCGCCTGGCATTGCGGATGCTGCGGATGCTGTCGCTTCAGGCCCTCGTCGTCACGCGCGGGCGAGAAGGGATGGCTCTTTACGAACGTGAAAAAAAGCCGCGCAGCTTGCCTATTTTTGGAACGGACCAGGTGGCGGACGTGACCGGAGCAGGAGACACCGTGATTGCAGCCTTCACCCTGGCCCTCGCAGCCGGGGCAAGCTTCCTCGACGCGGCGATGCTCGCGAACTGCGCCGGCGGCCTGGTGGTGATGAAAAGCGGGACCGCGACCGTGACGGCAGAGGAGCTCGCCGGAGCGATTCGCAACGCATGAACAGCAAAATCATTCCGCGAAACAAAGTGACGGCCCTCGGAGAGCGGCTCCGCCGGGAAGGACGGGTAATCGTTTTTGCAAACGGGTGTTTTGATCTGTTGCACGTCGGTCACATCCGGTACTTGAGCGGTGCGAAGAAGCAGGGCGATGTGCTGGTGGTCGGTGTGAACAGCGATAGAGCCGTCCAGGCGCTCAAAGGCCCGGGCAGGCCACTGATGAGCGAAAACGCGCGCGCGGAGCTCATAGCTGCCGTTGAGTTTGTGGATTACGTCGTGATCTTCGACGATCTCACGGCGGCAGAAATCTTGCAGGAACTCCGTCCCCACATCCAATGCAAAGGGACGGACTACGCTGAAACGGGCGTTCCGGAGCGGCGCGTGGTGGAGGCGTTAGGAGGGAATGTGCGTATTGTGGGCGATCTCAAGGCTCATTCCACCCGCGCGATCCTGGCCGAGATTAAGAAAAGGTTCCAGAAACGCGGAAGTGCATCTAAACAGGAGAATGCCGCCGGGCCGCCGGCGTAGAGATCGAGCGTAGGAACTTCGACGCATTTTAGTGCCTCGGTGCTTTCACGCAAGCCTTACCTCCCAATTCAGACCTGCATCTTTCCCAAGTTTTTCTGGAGGCGATGACCGCAGTACCACAAAAATTTCTGGTAATCCGTCTCAGCTCGCTCGGTGACGTTGTCAACGCGCTTCCCGCCGTGGCGGCGCTGGGCCAGGCGCATCGTCACGCAGAAATCACCTGGGCCATTGAGCCCAAATATGCTTCTCTGCTCACGGGAAATCCGTTTGTGAGCCGGGTGATAGAAATCGATACGCTCGGCTGGCGCGGGCGCCTTGCCGCGCCCGCAACCTGGCGTGAAATCGCGCAGAGCGTCCGAGCCCTCCGCGCCGGTGTTTTTGACGCGGTCGTTGATTTCCAAGGCCTGGTGAAAACAGGAGTCGCTGCGTGGTTGTGCCGCTCGCCGAGGCGAATCGGGTTTGCCAAATACAGGCACCGTGAAGCTGGAGCGGGGCTGTTTTATACCGAACGGGTCGCGCCCCCCACGGGGCACGTGATTGAAGAATACCTGGCGCTGGTTAGACGGTTAGGGGCGGAGACGCACGGGCCTTGGCAGTTTCCTCTTCCGTGTTCTTCCCGCTCTCAGCAGGAAGTTGAGGCAGCACTTGCGGAAGTGGGCGTGAGAGACTACCTCCTGGTCAGTCCCGGAGGAGGATGGATTCGAAAGCGCTGGTCTCCTGTGCAGTACGCCGAGCTCGCCGCCCGACTCGAAGGCGTCATCCCCTGGAGCATCGTATTCACCGGCTCCCGGGCTGAAGAAGGAATGATTCTGGAGATTATCCGTCATTCTGGGGCAAGCCGAGCGCGTTACGTCCCTACCTCGCTGCTTCAGTTTATTGCTCTAGCCCGAAGCGCGAAACTCTTCATCGGCGGTGACACAGGCCCCCTACACGTGGCGGCGGCGCTCAAGGTGCCCATCGTTGCGATTTACGGACCCACCGACCCAGCGCGCAACGGACCGTTCTCTCCGGCGGACATTGCCCTTTCGAATCGCGCACCTGTCAACCACACCCGGCGGGGCGCAAGGCAAACATTCCTGGAGGGAATCTCTGTGGAGAATGTGCTGGCGGCCGTCCAGTCGCGGCTCGCGAGGGCCGATGCCAATTAGCTTCTCTGCTTGGGCGGCTCGCTGGCGGGTGCCGCTCGGATTTGCCTTTGCCGTGGCTTATCTCGTTGTGACCCAGCCGACGTCGCGCCTCCTTCAGGCCGGAGCCATCGTCGCGCTTGCAGGCTTGCTCCTTCGCGCGCTTGCCGCAGGGCACCTCGAAAAGAATCTGAACCTCTCCATCTCCGGGCCTTTCCGCTATAGTCGCCATCCGCTCTATCTGGGAAGCTTCATTTTGGGGCTCGGATTCATGATCGCCGGGGCCTCGTGGATCCTCGGCATTGTCTTCGTCGTCCTTTTTGTTGTGGTCTACACTCCCGCGATGCGGCTGGAAGAGGGATTTTTGCGACAGAAGTTCGGCGCAGATTACGATGCTTATGCCCGCCGCGTCCCCCTTTTTTCCCCACTCCCAGGCAAAAGGGGCGGAAGACCGGGAAGTTTCGCTTGGAGCCGGTATAGGAAGAACCGCGAATATGAGGCCGCAGCCGGATATGTGGCGGTTCTCGTCTTTCTTGTAATAAAATTGCTCTTACGATAGTTGTCGGGCTTGCCGCTCGCTTGCTCGTCGCATCGAAGAGTGGTAGGCGCGGTCAATCGCCCTTTGATTGACCGCGGGTTTGTCAGTTGGGTTCAAAACCCTCGGTCAGAAAAGCGCTGACCGCGCTACTGTGGTGTCCGCGAACTGGGTACACAACCTTTTCCTGATGGGCGGCGCAGACATCGCGCACTTTGCGATGTCTGCGACCCTTGAAAATCGCAGACATACCACAAGACGGCATGTCTGCGCCACCCAGATTATCTGTGTACCTGTTTCGTGGACACTACACTCCTCCTCTAAAAACGAAGTTATGACTGGTCGATTCGGATTCTTTGTTCCACTGGTGGCAGCGCTTGTTTGCGCTGTGGCCCTCCCCATCATGGCTGCAGCCCCTGCTGCGGGCTCACTTCCGTTCGCGCCCGGCGAAACGCTTACTTACAATGTGACGTGGTCCGTGTTTCCCGCCGGACAGGTGGTGGCGAAGCTCAAACAGCTCGGGAGTGGCCCCGAAGACGACTACGAAATCGATACCACCGCCCGTTCGACCGGATTCGTTTCGCTGTTGTTCAAAATTGATAACCACTATCACGCCATCTTTGATCCCCGCACGCTTTGCTCGCGCCGGATCACCAAAACCATTAATGAGGGACGCCGCCACAAGCAAACCAATATCGTCTTTGATAGCGCGCAGCGGGTGGCGATTCTCAACGAGCGCGACATGGGGAAGCCAGGCCTTCCCCTCAAGCACACGGAGAATGCCATCCCCCCTTGCGTGGAAGACATCCTGACCTCGTTCTATTATCTTCGCCGAGCGCCCATGCACGTGGGGGAGCAGATCCGCGTTCCTGTCAATGACGGCTCGAAAACCCACGAAGTCCTCGTGGATGTCGAAGCGCGCGAAGACCTTCAGACTCCGGTGGGAGACCGCGAAGCCTTCCGCGTGGAACCTCACGCCCTGGGCGACCTCTATAAGAAAAAAGGGCGGCTGCTGATCTGGTTCAGTGATGACCGCGAGCGGCTTCCGCTTCGGATCAAGGCCATCATGCTGATTGGCACCATCACCGGCAGCCTCGAGTCAGTCACCCACGACAACTCTCCTAAGCAAAGCTCCCCCCACGCAGCGATTGAAACAGCTCCGCAAGCTCCTCCAGGCTGATCTGCTCGGCGCGGGCACGCCCTCCGAGGCCCAGCGGTTCAAGCGCGGCCTCAATTCGCAAGCGCGGAAAGCTTGGCGCCAGGTTGTTGAGCAGAGTTTTCCGCTTTAGCGCGAAAGAGAGTTGTGCGAACCTCAGGAATTCAGCGGAGAGCGCATCGTCCCACTCCGGGAAATGAGATGAGATGGGCATATCAACCAGTGCGGAGCGGACTTTCGGCGGTGGCGAAAAAGCGCCGGGAGGAATTTCAAAAAGGATCTCAGGCCGCGTAAAACACTGCACGAAAACACTAAGATAGCCGTAGGCGCGAGATCCCGGCGCGGCCGTGAGCCGCTGGGCCACCTCCCGCTGCACCAGGACTGTCGCGTGCCGCACGTTTCTCCGCGCTCCTAAGACATGGTGCAGAATAGGCGAAGTGATGTAATAAGGAAGGCTGCCGAAGACGTAGCACTCACGCGCCCGGTGACGATCACAGAGATCGCAGAAACCGACGCGGAGGACATCCTGCTCCAGGATCTCCACCCGCGCATCGCCGTGAAACTCCCTGCGAAGGCTCGCGGCGAGCACAGGATCAACTTCAATCGCGACAAGCTTGCGGCAGCGCTGGGCGAGCAGGTGCGTCATCACGCCGCGCCCCGGCCCGATTTCGATCAGCAAGTCCTCGGACCGGACGCGCAGCGAGTCTGCTATTTTCCGGCACACGCGCGGATCGCGGAGAAAATGCTGACCAAGCTTAGGACGGCGAGGCATTCAAAAACGGTGAGGAGAGAGCTAGTGTGCGATCCTTCCTTCGCGCCGCTCAGGATCGCCTCCGGCTCCTCTCGATGACAGGCGGCCTGCTCAGCGTGAGAAAAACGACCCCTCATCTGCCCTCCTACGTCGGGCACCTTCTCCCCTGGGGAGAAGGCGGGGAGTGTAGCGCTTGCATTCGGGAGGCCGCCGACAGCGCCCGCGCGCCGCTGCCTTTGTTCACGTTCTTCGCGCGCACACCCTCACGACAAACCAAAGCATAAGATATTTGGGCCAACGGCAACCGCTACAAACTGCTTACCATCCACCGTATAGGTCATGGGCGAGCCCCTGTTGATTCCGTCGGTTGGGAAGTGCCACAGCGTTTTTCCAGTGCGCGCGTCTGCTGCGACGAAATCCCCCATCGGGTCGCCGTAAAACACCAGGTTGCCTGCCGTCGCCAGCACCCCGAGAGGTTCTTCCATGCCTTCGAGAGTTCCCACCTGCGGGTCTTCCCAAGCGATCTTTCCGCTGTGGATATTCAGTGCGCGCAGGTACTTCTTCACGGGCTCTGGCTGAATCCCCTTTCGGCTCCTCGAGGAAAGCTTAACAACACACTTCTCGAGCGCCATGACGTAATATAAACCCGTCTCTGGGCTGAAGGCCTTGGTGTTCCAGTTCGTTCCAATTCTCGGACAAACGATACCGCTTTCCGGCAAAAGCTGCGGGCGGCCGTCCGGGGCAATGCCGCTGGCCCAATTCACCCGCACAAACGGTTTAGCCAGCAGAACGTGACCGTCAGTTCGATCAAATACATAGAAGAAGCCATTCTTGTTCGTAAACAGCAAAAGCTTCCGCTGTTTCCCGTCATATTTCGCGTCGACGAGCAGCAGGGGAGCTGTCGCGTCCCAGTCGTGGGTGTCATGGGGCGTCACCTGGTAGTACCACTTCAGCTTGCCAGTTTCAGGATTCAACGCCAGGATGCAATTTGTGTAGAGATCATCACCGGGCCGAATTCGACCGTTCGAGTCCGGATAAGGGTTGCCGGTATCCCAGTAAAGTGTATCCGTCTCCGGATCATAGGAGCCGGTGCACCACGTTCCTCCGCCTCCTACCTTTTGGGGCACACTTCCACCCCATGTCTCCGCTGCGGGCTCTCCATTTTCTGGAATTGTCTGAAATCGCCAAAGGCGTTGACCGGTGGAGGCCTTGTAAGCAGCCACAAATCCGCGCACGCCGGGCCAGTCGCCGCCGGATATGCCGGCAATAACCATGTCTTTCACCACCAGTGGCGCCGCCGTCGAACCGTCGTTCATCGATGATCCCTTCGGCGGCATTACCTCCTCCCACACCAGCTTCCCGGTGGTGCGGTTCAAAGCGATCAGGTGCGCGTTGCTTGTGGTCATGAAGATCTTGTTCCCAAGAATCGCCATGCCACGATTCTTGCCGATGGCGGCGTCGCCGACACTCGGTTCCGGAGGACGCGGACGCCAATACCGCCAGATTTCCTGCCCGGTGCGCGCGTCCAGCGCATAAGCCGAGTTCGGACCCGTCGCATACATGACGCCGTCAGCAACTATAGGGGTCATCTCCAATCCGAAGCGCTGAACCTTGTTATGAATATAGGCTGTGTCCGGAAGAAACTGCTTCCAGAGCGGAACCGTGAAGATCCACTTCAGCCGCAGTTGGCTCACATTGCTCGTATTGATTCGGCTGAGTTCGCTATATCGATTGCCACTCACCAGGCCGTTATAGCTCAGCCAGTCGCCGGGCAGCGGATGAAGAATTCTCCGCCACGTAATGCCGTCAGACGGAGAGGATGGCGTCACCTGGGCCACTCCAGGCTTTACACCCGTCAGACTGCTGAGATAGGCGATCAGATTCTGTAGCTCTTTGGCACTCGCCTTCGCCGGCGGCATCAGCGATTCTTTCCCCTGCTGAACCGCTGAAATCTGGTTGTTTTCCAGCAGATGAAATTGGCCCTTCAAATCCTGGACTACAATTTCAAAATTGCTTCGGCTGCGCGCAAAACCGCGAACCGTCTTTCCATCCCGCAAGTCGACCGTCACCATCTCATAGCCGGGCGTTATCCGCGCGCTCGGCGCGAGCAGCGACTCCCGAAGCTCATCCAGCGTTAATTCGTTCGCGACATCCGACAAGTCCGGCCCCACCGCTGACCCTCGCCCGTCGACCATGTGGCAGGATGAGCATTTTCCCGCGCCAAAGAAGTAGGCTTCTCCCGCCGCCCGGTCGCCCGGCACGGCGCTTTCCGCTGCCGGTGAGTTCAACGCATGGACGAAGGCAGCCAGCGCGTCCAGTTCATCTGCCGGAAGATTGGCAAATGACGGCATGCCGCCCGAGGGAATCCCGTTATGAATTGTGTTGCGAATCCAGGAAACCGAACGCCGACGAAGCCCGCGAACTCCCACCAGCGGTGGCCCATGATCTGTGCCATGCGCATCGGCGCCGTGGCAGCCCGCGCACTCGACGGCAAACATCTTTGTGGCCGTCTCGAACTGCGATGACGTGACTGGGGAATTCTGAGCGCAGAGCGGTATTGAGCTTAAGAGCACAACGAAGATCGCGGCCCAAACGCCCAATAGAAACGGTAGCGCGGGGTAGCCACGGCACGGTTTGTGTGCCGTGGGCTTGTGGCTTAAGTCTGCGGCAGGGTAAATTTTGTTCACTGGCCGGGGAGAGACCGCCTGGGTGAAGAACAGGTCCATGCTATCCAACCCCTTGATTGAGCAACGCGCGAGCGTTGCCTTCGAGGATTGCTTTAGCCTGATCTTCCGGAAGGCCTGCTCCCTGAATCTTCAGCAATGAAGACTCAAAATAGAAGAACGGGTAATGCGAGCCAAAGAGAACGCGCGAAGCTGAAGTTGCAGCAATCAGTTGAGCGATTCCTGTGACCCCCTCCTTCATGGCCATATCGAAATAGACGTTCGGCGATTGCATCACCCCGCGCACGTTGGGGGTGCGGTGCCCTCCCCAATAGCCCCCGTTAAGTAATACCACGCGTAGTCCCGGGGTGCGCGGAATTAACTCAGCTAACGGTGTGGGGTCCACAGGCGGCACCTTCATCAGCGGAAACTGCGTGCGCGGATCTTCCATCGAGAGCGCAATCTGAACTATGAGCTGCCGCGCCGCCGCGTCCGACAGCAACTTCCCAAAAGCCGGATCGGCAAGCGTGTAGCCATGATAGTTCGGATGCAAACGGATCCCCACCATGTGATGGATTTCATGGCAGCGCCGCAGGTCTTCCTCCCAGTCCGGCGACTTGGGGTTAACGCAGCCAAACGGAACCAGAAACTTCTGCCCGTGCTCGCGACATGCGGCCATGAGCCGGGTATTCACACCCGCTACATCGCGGCAGAGTAGAGCCTCGTAGCTACCGGCCCAGGCCTGAGTTACTCCCTTTGAGCGTAGCCGCCTCACCAACTCCGGCGGGCTGTCGCCGATCACGCGGCGAAATGGCCATTGAAAAAGGTCCACGTTTACGTCAATCATCACACCGGGTATCCTTTCGCCTGAAGTATGGGACGCATGATCCGCCGCAGGTTTTCTCCCGCAATCAATTCCTTGGTTGAGTCGGAGACATCCGCTCCAATGACCTTCGCGATTTGCGAAGCAAAGGTCCGCCCTCCAATATCGCTCCCATAGACCACTCGCTCAGCGCCGAGCTCGCGCACCGCCATCTCCACAAAGCCCGAGGTCGGGTCGGAGCCCGCGATGCCGGCCCAGATATTCTCCGTGTCGCGGATGGTGCGAATCCCGAGTTCCCAGTTGCCTCCCGTGTGACCACAGATGAACTGCGCGTGGGGGTGGCGCTTGGCCAGCTCGACAAGGTCGTACGGAGTGGACTCATGCGGAGGGTTCCCTGTGGTTTCGGTCCAGCAGTGTTGGAGGATAGGCGCTTTCATCGAGCTTGCCCGGTCCACAATCGGGTCCAGCAGCGGTGAATTGCAAAGGACGTCGATTTCCAGTTCTCCAACGCCAACCATCGGGCCGTCCCGCACGCAACGGTTCAGTTCATCCAGGCAAGCCTGAGGGAACTGGGGACGCAAAAAGCAAAAGCCCAGGGCGCGGCCATGCGAGGCGGCCACTGCCTGCATCACGTCATCGTTTTCCCTGCGCATACCAGCCGGGGTATGATCGTTCGACCGCATCCCGTGGGACACGCACATCCGGCGAACGCCCAGCAGGTCCGCAAAGTGGATCATATCCGCCATTCTTTCCTGCGGTGTGTCGCCTCGGAAATGCCCCAGGTGGCAGTGTGCATCCCAGATGTTGAGCGATCTCAGCTCATTGAGCAGCGTATCGTCCGAGTACGAAGAAGCTTGAGAGTCGGTGGCCGTCGAAGCCCAGGCACCGTAGCCCGCAACGCTCGCCATCGCCAGACCGGCCGAAGCCCGCTCTAAAAACTGGCGGCGAGAGAACCCGCCCTTCCGGCTGCCTGATTCGTCAGATTTCTTCATCTTATATGCCTCTCGCCTTAGCGCTCACCATCGGCCCAGCACTCTATCACAAAGGGCTAAGCTGTCAACTTTTTCACAGTCCTTTTGAAAAACGACCCCTCATCCGCCCTCCTACTTGGGCACCTTCTCCCCTGGGGAGAAGGTTGGGGAGCATAGCGACCCGGATGAGGCGTCTTGGTCGACATTTTCGAACCGGGGCGCGCGTGTGATACGCGGCGGTTATTGCGTCTATTTTGCAACTCAGCGGGTCGCCACGACACGGTTTTTGTGTCGTGGGTCCGTAGATGATTGTTTCACTTCATGAACCCACTCCACGAACCCACGGGACCTAAATCGTCCCGTGGCTACCAAGTGGCTGCCGAATCATTTTAGAAATTCTCGGATATAGGCGTCATCTTGCACGTTGGCGAAATCCGTTATGTCGCCCAGGACGTAGCGATACTGAAAGGGCGGTCCCAATGCGACAACCCGGCCCATCCAGTTCGTCGGGTCTGTCCACATCACCGGACGGCTTCCCATGGCCTTCACCAGATCGTTGAAGTCCCAATGCAGCACAAAGCCGGGAATGACGGCATCCCATAGGTCGGTGCCGATGGGGCTCTCGAGAGCAAGTCGCAGGCTGTAAGGCGTGTGGTCCAGCCAAATTTTTTTAATTCGTGGATCACTCGCCGCCGCGAGCAAAAGCCACACGCCCTTTACGCCCCGCGCTGCCGCGCGAATCGAGCTTCTATCCACGTCCGAACGCGCGGCTAGCAGGTCCACGCCTCGCAGAATGTCATGAGCCCGCATCGCGGCCATATCCCGCCCGATCAGGCCTGCCCGTGTGTTGGTCATCCAATCCCCCGTATACGGGCCTTCGTGTTCGTGCCCGATCTCACCCGGCGAATGCCGGGGTTCCATCTCGAGCACTACCAGGCCCATCCTGGCCATCTGCTCCGCCATATCAGCGACCGGCATGACCTCGTTAATTTTGCCTCCTTCCACCATCAGGACGGCCGGCTTTCGCCCCGCAGATGAGGGGACGAGCAGGGTGCCGCGAAGCCAAATTCCCGGCTCGCTTTCAAACTCGATGTCCTCACGCTGGCCTGCCGGGTCACTCTGCTCATTCAAAACCTTTACTTTCGGCGAAGAGCCATCCGTCGGGATTCTCAGGCGACCGAGTTCCACGCGCAGCTTCGGGATCGATTCCGGGCGTCTCTTGGCGTCGAAGTCGGCAAGGAAGAGCTGATAAAGCTTCCGGCTTTCCGGCAGGTCGTCAACATGCCCGGTGACGGTCACCTGCAGCTCCTGGGCGGTGTACATGTGCTTAACCGGCAGTTCGTGAAAATCGCCCTGGCCGTTTTTGAGGTACCGTATCATCCATTTGTAGACGGCTTCCCGGCTCACCAGCGGCATCCCGTGCGAACCCGGTCCCAAAAGGAAGCCCACTTTGTTCTCGGCGCCGTAAAGGCCATAGAACTTACGAGCTTCCTCGTACACCATTCGAACTCCAGCCGGCGTAAAGTTGTATTGATCGTGTTTGGTGGCCTGGAGCAGCCACGGCGTCGGGGCAGAAAGTTCCACGAAATCAGCCGTGTCCAGGCCGCTCACCAGGAAGCGGGGGAACGTCATATCTGAATCAGGGCCGCCCGTTGAAAACATTGGCTGCCAGGAGGAGGGAAAGCAGGCAGGAATAACCACCTTGAGCCTGGGGTCCAGCGCGCCAATGAAGGTTGTCAACGCTCCGCCGCCCGAACAGCCCTCGGCTCCCAGGCGTGACGTATCCACATCCGGCCGGCTGACCAGATAATCCAGGGACCGTTTAGCATCCCAAATAAAGTACCGGGCCACACCCTCGTTAATCAGGCGCGCTTGGGCTCCAGCCATAGTGTGCTCAGGAACAGACCAGCCAGCGAGCGGCGCGCCCAACATCCGGCTATAGGTCTGTTCCCTTTCGCCTTGACCGATGGGATCAAAGCACAGCACCACAAATCCTTTCATCGCGAGGTTCGCCGCAATCCTCTGGTTCTCGGGCTTCCCTTCCTGGGTATGGCCGGACTGCAGCAGCACGGCCGGATACGGGCCTGGCCCATTCGGGCGGTAAACGTTGGCGGTTACGTAGAAGCCTGGCAGGCTCTGGTAAAGCACTTTCTCAATGGTGTAGGAACTATTCTGGATGCGGCCCGTGATTCTCGCATGAAGAGGGCCGCTATAATCAGGCAGACCTCCTAAATCCTGCAATAGCGTCTTGCGGACCCACTGCTTGCGGCGGTTGGCCTGGGCGACGGTATGGATCTCGTCGATTGCCTGCTTCCGGTGTTGAAGCTCCTGCTGCGCAATCTGGTTCATCCAATTTAAGAGAGGAGAGGGCGATTGCTGCGCGGAAAGCGAAGACAGAGCAAGAAACCCGGCAAACGCCAAGGCCGTCAGCCTCACTGCGAATTGGCGTGAAAGGTCTTTTAGCCATCGGTTGGTGACGATCATTAGATGCGGTATATCCTTTCGTTACTCCGGCCGGCAGGTAGGCTCCCAGCCTTCTCCCCAGGGGAGAAGGTGCCC
>JBOGJS010000123.1:0-7747 GCA_050745365.1 Terriglobia bacterium | reverse complement strand
GAGTTTCCGGAGAAGCCAACAGATGCTCACGACGCGCGTTTCGCCCCAGGGTGTACACATGCGGATGCTCGAGTAGGATGAGAGTGTCAGGAATGGCTTTGGATTTACGCTGAGCCACCCGTTCCTTTTGCAGCGCCAGCCCGTCGGTGTAATCCAGGCGCCCGGGCTGTTCAACGCGGCAGACCATCCAAGTTGACCTTCACTTCAGGCTGTCCAGGTACACAATGAGCGCCTGCATGTCAGTGTCGGAAAGAGGAAACGCCGGCATCCCCCCCGCCGTCATCTGGGCGTTAGGGTGACGGACAAGGTTAGCGAGCTCGGTGGGCGATAATTTCTTGCTGATACCAATGAGGCTGATGGCCATCGCGCCTTTGCCTCCCTCGCCGTGGCACGCAACGCAGCCCTTGGATTCAAAGATTTGCTTTCCTTCAGCGGCAAGCGGGTTCGCGGGGGCGGCAGCGGCTGTGGCTGCTGCACCTCCTGTCACTTCAGGTTGGAAGGGCTGACGCATGAATTGCGCCTCTGTCTGGTCCTGGCGACGTAACTGCGCCCGAACCGCCGGATCGCTACTATCCACGTGGTAGCTGATGATGCCCAGAGCAATCAGCCCGAGGAGCACGATGGAGTAGATGCTCACCGCGATGGGGCGCCTCCAAGGCCGTCTTTCCCGGCGACGGTCATAGAATGGCAGGCCAATGAGCAAAACGGCAAGAATGCCGGGGATAACCAGGATGCCGACGACCGCAAGCGGCCCTTCCCAGTATTTCAGCCATTGAAAAACGGGCCGATAATACCACTCCGGACGCGGGATGAACTGCGTATCTGCCGGGTTTGCCGCCGGACCCAGCGCTTTGGGAACGAAGTGCGCGAGCAGGGCGAGGATGATAATCAACAGTAAAGCGAAGGCAGCATCCAGGACGAGCTGTTTGGGATAGAACTTCCCAGTCTTTCCCTTCGGAGCGATGGGATCAGCGCTGGGCGGGCCGGCAGGGGTGGCCTTGCGGAAGAAAAAAAGGTGAATGCCCACGAAGCTAAAGAGGATCGCAGGGAGGATGAAAACGTGCATCACAAAAAACCGTGAGATGGTGAGCGTTCCCATTCCTGCCCCGCCGCGCATCACCAGTTTGAGCCATTGCCCGACGACGGGAACCTCGCTCATGACGTTAGTTCCCACAGCCGTCGCAAAATAGGACCTTTCATCCCAGGGAAGCAGATATCCCGTAAATGCCATGCCCAGCACAAGCGCAAACAGCACCAACCCGGCGAGCCAGAGCAGTTCCCGACGGCCTTTATACGAGCCAAAAATAAACGTCTGCGTGAGATGAACCACCAGCAGAATGATCATGATGCTCGCGCCGTAGGAGTGGACGCTGCGGAGGAAGCCGCCGTCGGAGACAACTTTCATGATGTAGGCAACGGTGGTGTGGGCGTGGTCGGCCGAAGGGACGTAGTACATGGCGAGAAAAATGCCCGTAACGGCCTGGGAAAGGAGAATGAACAGGAGCCCGGATCCAAAGACGTATGCCCAGCGAGCGCCTCCCGGGATACGCTCGTCCAGGAGCTCGTGCATCATTTCCTTCCAGCCCGTGCGCTGGTCTAGCCATTCAGGAAGGCCTTCCTGCGCTTTCGGAGGCGCCTCGATATTGACGCGTAAATCTGCCATTTCAGCAAATCCTCATTCGGACGTCACCCTCAGCAGACTAACCCTGCACTTTGGCACCGATTCGCTTCCCTCAGGGTGACACCCTTCAACTTTTTTGATTTTTTTATAAGCTAATACCCACGGCACAGAAGCGGTGCCGTGGCTACCCACTCAGGTCACGAATTTAGTCGTGCCGAAATGGTGCCCGAAGAGAGGCCGGCTTTAGCCGCTGACAAGGGCTAAAGCCCCGCCGTTCATACGCTTGCGTGCGGCACGACTGAAGTCGTGCCCTGATACGAGGCAACTGTGCCGACATCCAAAAGTGCGAATGAGGAGCCGGGGCACCGGTACGCTAATTAACGCAACGAAGCACTAGCTGATTATTTCCTGTTTCGGGACGAGGTTACGGAAATACTCGTACCGCACCATTAAATGGCCGTTCCGAACCGTTAAGGGCAGGCCATCCATCCCACGCGGAGGAGGCCCTGAAACGTATTGCCCTGAGGGCTTAAACGTGCCGCCATGGCAGGGGCACTTGAATTCATCCAATTGCGGATTCCATCCCACCTCGCAACCCATATGCGGACACACCGCCGTAAGCACGCGAAGTTTTCCTTGCGGGCTTTTCGTTACATACACGACTTTCTGAGAAACCGTTTGTCGCCACCCGTCAATATACTGGATTTTCAGCACTCGCCGCACGGGCGAAGCCAGCGAATTGTATTGATCTAGCGGGCCAAGATCGGACCAGACACTCGCTCCCGACTTTGCAAACAGCGGGTAAAGCACCAGCCGGACGAGCGGCACACAAAGCAGCACCCCAACCACAAGAGCGCCTGCCCCGAGAAGCCAGCCGAGGAATTGGCGCCGCTCCGGGGCCTCCGGCGGAAGAGGGGGGGAGGATGGAACCTCGGCGTTTCTTTCTGAAATCATTAATTCACTCTCCAGGAGAACTGCTACAAAAACCCGACGAAACCCCTCACTTGGCTCGTGTCGCTCGCCACCCTCTCCCCCCACGGGAGAGGGGCTCAAAAGCGCGAGGAATAACCCTCTCCGGGGGAAGGGTGCCCGGCGAAGGAGGGCGGGTGAGGGGTCGTTTTCATACTTCCGGACCGTCGGAGTCGGCGAATCGGACCTGCCGCCTGCGCGGCGGCGCCGCGTCAATATTTCACGACGGTATGGACCTCGTAATTTCCCAGCTTGTCACGTCCTTTCAAGAACTCAAGCTCGATCAAAAATCCAAGGCCGGTCACCCGCCCTCGCAATTGCTCGACGAGACGTCCCACCGCCGCCGCGGTTCCCCCGGTGGCAAGCAGATCGTCGATAATGAGGACGCTATCTCCTCCTTGGATGGCGTCGCGATGAAGTTCGAGCGCGTCTTCACCGTATTCGAGGTGGTAAGCCTCTCTGACAACTTCGGCGGGCAGCTTTTTGGGTTTTCGCACGGGCACAAATCCCGCATTCAACCGGTAAGCGACCATCGGCGCAAAAATGAATCCGCGCGCCTCAATGCCAACCACCCGGTCGATCTTCTGACCCACGTAATGGTTGGCGAGACAGTCCACGGCGCGATGCAGCCCGACGGGATCTTTGAGGAGGGTAGTAATGTCGTAAAAAAGAACGCCGGGCTTCGGAAAATCCGGTACTTCACGAATCAGTTTTTTGAGGTTTTCCACGTTGCTTATCCTTCAATCACAAACCTGGAATAGGAATCGTTGACGGCTTCTTCAGCTTCCCGGACGTGAGAGACCTCCGCACTGCGGGGACCCTGCTTCAGTTTCCGCCTGAATTCCTCGAGCATTCTCTCGTCGCCCACTGCGTAGGCTTCTACTCTTCCATCCAAGAGATTGCGCACGTAGCCGCGAATCCCCAGGGCGTTGGCTTCGCGTTCCGCAAAAAAGCGGTATCCAACGCCCTGCACCCTCCCTGAAATGAGGAATCGCTTTGCAATCACAGCGCGAGGGCCGGGTTTCACGCTGCGGCTCCCAACGGCCTTTCTTCCGGAGCGAGTCCCGCGAGAATGGCTTGCCGGACGCGGCACAAAATCTCCGGCAAGTCGTCGAGAGAGGAGCCTCGAGTCTCGACAGCTTCGTGGAAGATGACGCGCACCACCCCAGAGTGCATTGAAAAACTCCCTTTGGGCATGATTCGCCGGCTCCCTGAGATGGAGACCGGAACGATCGGCGCGCCGGACTCGATGGCCATCACAAAGACCCCTTTTCTAAACGGCAGCAGCCTTCCATCTTCGCTTCGCGTTCCTTCGGGAAAGACCAGGAATGAATGGCCAGCCTTCACAGACTCTGTCGCATGTTTGATCGCGTGGATCGATCTTCCCCGCCTCTTGCGATCGACCGGAATAAATCCACGCAGCCGCATGCCGCGCCCGAGGACCGGCACCCGGAAAAACTCTTCTTTAATCAGAATCAGGACTGGCGGCAGAAGGCCCACCACAACCGGAGGATCGCAGTTGCTTTGATGGTTCACCATGTAGATCGCAGCCCGCCTTGCCGGAATATTCTCCTCGCCGCGAGCCTCCACTCTCACACCGGCCAGCCGCACCGCCAGCTTGGCCCCCAAAACTCCCGCGCGGTAAATGCGGTCCGTGTCGCCTGAAAGCACGGTATAAATCAAATAAGGCGTTCCCACCACGAGGATATAAAGCAATGTCAATGAGATTACAAGGACGGATCGGATCATTGCACCGCGCCATCCCCTGGGCCTGAAGTTCGGCCATAAAGCCATCCCTGGCGAGTGGCAAGTTGCTCGGCCGTCGCCCGCGGCATCTCTTTTACAGAGTACCGGACTACGGTCCTCGAGCCCAAGTTAAAGTGGATGCTCAGCAGTTGGCTCCCGCGCCGGACTCTTAATTTTACCTTCTCACCCGGCCTGAGGCCGAGCACTTGCTCAGGCGAGGCGTAAAGTACCTGGCCGTTAAGCTCGAGGAGGATATCTCCGCTCGAAAGGCCAGCCGCTGCAGCATGGCTTGCTGGCCGCACGGAAACCACCTGAATCAATCCCCTGGGAGTTGGGACGGCCTCAATCCCCCAATCGGGTCGCTCGATTTCTTCCCTCACGAGGCGAAGCCCCGCATAGCCCAGGTATTTATCATAATCAAGCTCAGCGGTCCCATAAATGTAATTCTGAAAAAACGAATTCACCCAGGTGGGTGGCGGCGCGAGCAACGCAATAATCCGCTCGAGGTCGGCATCCGTAAAACAGCGGTGATGCTGTGCAAACTTCACGTTAAGCCCCTTCATCAGATCTTCGAGTCCGTGATGGTTTCCGCTGGCATGCCGCATGGCAAGGTCGAGCAGATCGCCGAGCAGTTCACCTTTGTTGTAATAAGAGATACTTCGCCCGGGCCGCGCGTAGTCCGGGTACTTTTCAAGCCACGCGTCCATGCCGGCAAGCTCTACGCTCTGGAAATGCCGGGCAGGACGCCTCTGAAGCTGCTCCACATCGTACGCGAAATCCTCATAAAAGTCTTCCCGAGTGATCAGCCCTGCGCGTAAAAGCGTGAGCTCCGCAACGGCACTGGTAAAGCCCTCGGAAAACCACAGGTCGCGGGTATCGTTTCCATGAATGTAATCCACCGGCTCCAGGCCTGCCGGCCGAATCCGCTTCACGTTCCACAGATGAAAGAACTCATGAGCGATAATGTTCTCTAGCCCTTCGAAGTTGTCGTCCACCTCGTCCGAAGGAAAGCTGATGGCCGAGCCGTTGCTGTGTTCCATTCCGCCACCGCCGCTCGCCGGAGGAAAGTGAAAAATGAACGTATAGCGCGAAAAAGGAACATTGTCCATCAAAGCCGTTTCGGTGGCGGTTATCTTTTTAATTGCATCGAGGAGGCGGGTGGAAGAATAGGCCTCAGAATCCGCCCGCACCACAACGCGGTACGTTGCGCCGCCCTGTGAGTAGGAATACGTCTGGAATAATCCCGCCTCAACGGGGCTATCCACCATCGCATCGTATCCCGGAGCAGAATACTCCTCCATCGCTGGGTTCCCAGCCATCAAGGTGACCAGCTTCCATCCTGCAGGCAAAATGAAACGAACCTGGTCCCGAACATCCCGCCCGCCCGGAAGATAAAAAAGGACTTCAGCCAAATTCAAGAAAGCATGGTCTGTGCCCAATTCGCTGGAAAAAACCCCCGGCTGGTTCGCATAAACATTGTACCGCACCCTTAGCGAAGCGCAGGACTCGTTCCCCTCAGTCCACGTATAAAGATCAACCGGGGCGAGCGTTATGCTGCGGCCGTCGCATTGAGCCCGAAGATCCTGAACGTTCCTCACAAAGTCACGGATCTGATAAAGCGCGTTCCATGCCGGGAACTGAATGCGGGTGCGGCGATGAGCTTCAGGAATCGTCATCGTGACCCGAACCAGATGTGATTCGGGTTGCGTCAGGTCAACAACATACTGGATCGGCTGTGCCGCGCCTGTAAGAGCATAAAGAAGAACACCAGGGCAGAGCACGAGAAAGGAGATGAAGCACCGGTTTCGGAGACGTCCCATAAAGCCCGGAGAGGATCTGCATGTAGGGGCGGCTTTATGCCGCCACCTGGCAAGCGAAACTCGCTGCTACAAATTCAGACTGGCCCACTAGTAAATCGAGCTATCCCTTGGCACATCAGGCGCAGAATGCGTAATATAGCATAAGAGGTTATTGAGGAGGTGACTACACTGTTCAAGGCGGATTTACACTGCCACAGCCGGTATTCCGGGCGCGTCAAGCATCTACGCTTTTTGCGCGCCCGAGACTGCTACTCCAGGCCCATTGACGTTTATCGCCGGGCCAAAGAACGAGGCATGGACCTGGTGACGATTACGGATCATGACTCGATCGATGGCTGCCTGGAGCTTCTCAACCGGTTTGGGGATATGCCGGATTTCCTGGTGGGTGAAGAAGTCACCGCGCGGCTGCCCAGTTTCCAGCACGACATCCATATCGGAGTTTATGGCCACAACGAAGAGCAGCATCGGGAAATTCGAAGGCTCCGAGGCAACGCGGAAGAACTCACAGAATATCTTCGCCAGAAGAACCTCCTCTACGTGCTCAACCACTTCTTCCACGACTTCTGGAACGCCTCCAAGCTGCATGAGTTTATCGACCGAATGGCCGAGCTTTTCAGCGTGTTTGAGGTGCGCAACGGCACACTCCAACGCGAGCACAACACGCTGATTACCGCTTTACTGGAAAGATTCCGTAGCCTTGGCCACCCGGTGAGCGCCGTGGCGGGCAGCGATTCCCACACGCTGCGAAGGATTGGACGAAGTTATACCGCCAGCCCCGCCCGGAACCGTGAAGAGTTTGTGGCGGACATTCGCGCCGGACGCAGCCGCGTCTTTGGCCCGCACTCGAATCACCTCTCGCTTGCGGCCGATATCTATGGCGTGGTGTTGCGCTATTATCCGGCCGTGCTTTCCATCCACAACGGAGAGTTCTCTCCTCCCAGCCGCGTCGAGAAGTTTTTCCTGAGCGTCGCATGCGCGCCATTTCTCTTTGCACCTTACATCGCCGCGGTAAAACACACGCGGACAGAGCGCCGGCGGATGAAACTATTCTCGAGCCTTGTTTCGAGGCCCCAGCCAACATGGGATGCCGCTCCGGAAGTGAGGTAGCGCAGACCTCCGCTTTTGAGGTCTGCGGCTTTTGCTCTACAGCGCCGGCCAGAGCGATTCCCAGATCTTGAATTCGGTGTGATAGCCCGCCTCCTCGGCGCGCGTCAGCTTTTTGCCGGAAGCAACATCCAAAGTCGCCTGAAATATTTTCTTGCCCACCTCCTCAATGGTCTCTTCGCGGTCCAGAATCGTGCCCGCATTGATATCGATGTCGCCGTTCACCCGCGCGAGCGGCGTATTGGAGCCAATTTTCACCACCGGCCCCAGAGCGCATCCGATGCCGGTGCCGCGCCCCGTGGTAAACAGAGCCACCTGTGCGCCGCTCAGAAAGAGAGCTGGGGTTGAAATCTGGTCGTAGCCGGGAGTGTAGAGAACAAAAAGACCCTTGCGCTCACCCAGCCACTCGCCGTACTCCACGAGATCTTCCACAATCGATGTACCGCCCTTGGCCTTCACTCCAGCAGATTTCAGGTAGATGTTGTAA
>JBOGJS010000122.1:0-10238 GCA_050745365.1 Terriglobia bacterium | reverse complement strand
GCTATGGAGCTTCTGTTCCGCCTGCTTGACTTCATCAATCGAAGCGAGCTGAAACGATAAATGGTGAAGTCCCGGCTGGCGTCCGTCGAACCGTCCGCCGCTCTGCTGCCACAATGTGAGAACAATGCTTTCGCCATCACCCAGGAAAACAAACTTCCGGTCTTCCGCGTCCGATTCAAGCATCACCTTAAAACCGAAAACGTCTTGATAAAACTTCTTGGAACGTTCAAGGTTGGTAACGTTCAGTCCGATGTGGCCTGTCTGAATCGTCCATCCCTGGCTTGTCTTCATAGCCATAGGAATTCTCCTTCCTGCTATTCGTCTTAGCTTGCAATTCCAGCAGCGGCCTGCGGAAACAGCCGGTCACCGCAGCCTGCTTCGAAACCTCTCGCTGCGTCTTCAGCTCGCCGTTACGCAAGCGCCATCAATCCAACAAGTTGCTGGTCCTGAACTTCTTGAGCTTTGATTTCGCTGTTTCTTTGATTGCCATGATCGAGGTTAGCGCGACCGGTGCTTTCGTCTTTCGTGCAAGGATGACGACAATTTCAAAAATGGTCTCGAGTCCGGCATAGCTAATCGCACCTTCGCGGGTTGCGGCAATCATCGGGACTCCGAGCTCCTCGGCCGCCTGAACAATTTCAATCGTGGTCTCCAGGTTTTGGGTGTTGAATGCCGGATAGGCGAAGTATCCTGCCACATCCTTTTTGAACAGCTCTTTAATATGCACCAGCATGTTGGTTCTAAGATTGAAGATTCAGCTCGCGCCTGTACCTTGGTTATCCATCGACCTGGAACACCGTGCCTTCCGTGCATACACTCAGTACCCTGTAAACTCCTCAATACGGATATCATCATCGTCAATCCCGGCCTCGTTCAGCATGCCGCGGAGACCATTGACCATGGCTGCCGGTCCGGCGATGTAATAAATGGCATTCTCGACACCTTTCAGGTGCTTCGAAAGCATCTCCTTGTTGATGAGACCTCTTTCACCCTGCCAGGGCCGGTGAGATTTTTCCATATCAGTCATCGTGGCGATCAGTTTGAAATTGGGATTCTCTTTCTGAAGAGCCTGAAGCTCCTCGAGAAAGGCCGCATCTTCTGGCCGCCGGTTGGAGTAAAAGAGGAAAATATGGTGCGCCAGTTTTTCCTTCGCTGCTCGAACCACAATGCTCCTGAATGGTGTGATGCCAATCCCTCCTGCCAATAATACGCAGGGCCGCGACGTGTTGTTATGAAGAACAAGGTTGCCGAAGGGACCTTCAACCTTGACTTCAGTGCCCAGCGGTACCGTTTTCAGCGACCGTTTGAAGGCGGTATCGCGCAGCCGGGTGGTTACCATCAGGATGTCTTCCTCCGGCGCGCTCGCAATCGAGAAACCCCGTGTGTTGCCTTCTGCGTCGGTTTCGGGAGGATTCGGCAGGGTGATGTCAATAAACTGGCCCGCCTTGAAAGTCCACTCGGCGGGCTTCTCGAATTGGAAGGCCATCGTACGCTCCGCGACTTCCTTGCGGTTCTTCAGTTTCGTCATGAAAATTGGCCAGTTGGCTTCCTCAGGCATGGTTTCCTCCGTCAGTGAGTTGTTTTACGGATTTGTCGCCTCGGCTGTGCCCTTGAACCGCACCTAGCCTGCGGCTTTGAGCGCGCTCTTCGAACTGATGCAGGCGAGCAAATCGTTCCAGGACTTGACGAACGCTTCCGCGCCCTCGCGTTGAAGATCCGCAGCAAGCTGATCGTAGTTGACCCCGGCCTGGGCGAACTTTGCCAGTACCTTCTCAGCATCGCCGCCACCAGCCGGCATAAGTCTGTCGATGGCGCCGTGGTCGGCGAAGTCATGCAGGGTCGATTCGGGAATCGTCGTAATCGTAAACGGAGCGGCGAGCGCCTTGATGTAGAGAATATCCGAAGCGTCAGGGTCTTTGGTGCCGGTGCTCGCCCAGAGCAGGCGCTGCGGGTGTGCCCCGGCGTTGGCCAGTCGCTGCCAGCGGTGGGAATCGAGCATCTGGCGATAAACCTTGTAGGTTCGCCTGGCAACGGCGATTCCGAGCTTATCTCGCAAGGCCTCAGGAACCTTTCCCATCACCGCCTTGTCCCATCGGCTGATGAAGACCGAGGCGACGGACCACACCATAGGGTTAAGCCCGGCTTCGCTCCGCCGCTCCACACCGCGCATGTAGGCTTCGGCGGAGGCAAGGTACTGCTCAGCCGAAAAGAGCAGCGTCACATTGATCGGCACCCCGCTGAAGATCGCTTCCTCGATGGCCGGCACGCCTTCTTTTGTACCGGGAATCTTGATGAAAAGATTGGGCCGCTCGGCACGAGCGTAGAGCTGCTTGGCCTCGGCGACCGTCCGCACTGTGTCGTGAGCGAGCAAGGGCGAAACTTCCATTGACACCCAGCCGTCTACCCCACCGGTCCGGTCGTGAATCGGGCGGAAGAGATCAGCAGCCTGCCTGAGGTCCGCAAGCGCCAGCTCGAAGAAGAGTTCTTCTCCCACCTTGCCATCCTTGAGTTTCTGCTCGATGGCCTCATCGTAGAAGTTCGAGTTCTTGATCGCGTGGTCGAAGATCGAGGGATTTGAGGTAAGGCCAGTGATGGAGAATTCATCGATGTAACGACGGAGAGTCCCCTGCATTAGAAGCCCACGGGTGATATTGTCGAGCCAAAGACTCTGTCCGAGATCATGGAGTTGTTGAGTTGGTTTCATATCTCTCCTTCGTTTAATTCGCCACATTCAGAAGCCTGATCCGGTGCGTCAAGCGGGGCGCGCAAAGCTGCCGGGGCTCTTCGCTGTGGCGCGCCACTCGGGCCTGTGTTTATGGCTCGCCTCCGACAGCCCGCGCCGAACGCCTTCCGCATCAAGATCCGTAGCGTAGACCGGGGTTCCGGGCTGTTGCCGCCAGGACTCATCTAGCCCGCCGGCATCGACACCATCAAATCCGAGCTCGTCAAGGAGCTTTATAACGATAGCCTTAGCTCGACGGTCATCGCCGGCAACGGGCAGGCCAATGCGGCCGGGCGAGCCCTTGGGTCGCCCCTGATTCATCAGATGCTCAGCATAGATATTATTGAAGGCCTTCACCACCTGTCGCCCTAGCTGGCGCTCAACCCACCGGCTCTCGGGAATCCCAGCTTCAATTTCCTCGATACGGCCGTCGCGCTGCTGCGGATAGTAGTTGCCCGTGTCCACGGCCACCACGTCATTGGGGACGTTATCAAAGAGGTTCTTTGGCAGGTTTCGAACCTTTGCCTCTGGAATTGTGACCACCACCACCTCGCCAGCCCGTGCTGCCTCTGCGACTGTCACTGCCTTCGCACCAATTTCCTGAGCGAGCC
The DNA here is from genome assembly GCA_050745365.1 of Terriglobia bacterium. Classification (GTDB taxonomy): domain Bacteria; phylum Acidobacteriota; class Terriglobia; order UBA7540; family UBA7540; genus RH2-MAG17b. The sequence goes on along the minus strand of JBOGJS010000122.1, from coordinate 6,905 downwards.
CGGTGAGCGTCTCAGGTCCCCGCGAATTCGCCACGAAGACCTCGTGCCCCAGCCTGGTGAGCCGACGCGCCAGTGTGCCGCCAATTTGTCCTGCGCCGATAATGCCAATTCTCACGTTTTCCTCCCTTGTTCAGCGGGCAGAGGTCCGGAGCACGATTTTGCCCCCGCCCGTGTGCGGTATCAAGCCGTTCGTGGGCATTGCGGACCTCTTTCGAGTGGCAGAATCTGATCGATGATGGGGCGCGCTTGGCCGCGCTCAATGAATGAAGTTATCTCTTCGAGCCGCTTTCGTTCGCGAGTCAGAAAAACTCCGTGAAGCGTGAGGTTGTTGGTGTATAGCAAGTGAGAGGTCCCCCGGGGCGGAAGGATGCAGGCCAATCGCCCGAACGGTCTGAGCGCCGGTAAGGACCGTGTTGCTAGCTCCGGCCCTTCGATGTCGAACGCAGCATCCACGCCAACTCCTCGTGTTTCCCGCCTGGCGATCTCGACGGCGTTATCTCTCTCGTAGTCAATGGGCACGTCAGCTCCCAGCTCTTTGAGAAACGGCTGGTTCCGGGCGCTTGCCGTCGCCATCACCCGAGCTCCGGCAGCCTTCGCAAACTGCACGGCAAAAGAGCCCATGCCGCCTGCGCCGCCGTGAATCAGTACCGTCTCTCCCGGAAGAACTCGGAGCCGCCTCACGACCGCCTCCCATGCCGTCCCGGCAGCCAAGGGAATCGCAGCCGCCTCTTCGAAGGAGAGATTTGAAGGCTTGCGGGCGACTATCGTGGCCGGGAGAACGTTATAGTCCGCATACGTGCCATGCTGGTTTCAGAAGATCTCGCGCGTATAGTGCACCTTGTCACCTGGGCGGAATTCTGCAACGCCTGAGCCGGCCGCCTCCACGATACCCGCCGCATCATAGCCCAGGACCGCCGAAGGCTCTAGCTACCCCAGCCCAGCGGCCGTTGGCCCGAATCTCAGCATCCACTGGGTTTGTGCCGGAGGCCATCACTCGAACCAATAGCTGGCCTGGGCCTGGCGATGGCTTGGACACCTCGCGGAGCTCCAGGTATTCGGGTCCGCCGAAAGCCGCCAAAACGACCGCTCGCATTAAAGCACCTCGTCACACCGCGGCCGTCACTGACCTACGAATGCGTGCCACCAATCAATGTGCCACGATTCGTGATCACCGAGAAATCATCTCCTCGCATGCGAGTAGCCTTAACCCTTCTCGTTCGCTCGCGATTGACCCGGGTAGCGTCTAGAAACGCACAACTTCTTCTGTCCGGGACACTGCAGCCGAAGTAGAACTCCGCTAAGACGCCGCTTCTATTTTCGCCACGTGAATGGTCTTGGTGGCTCTATCGTATGTCCCTATGACCCGCACATTCTGGCCGGCGAAATCTCGCGCCTTATCCTGGTCATCGAGCTGTAGAGTAGTTTTCCTCGTCGCATTGTAAAGAACAAACTTACTGCCACCTTTAACGCAAGGCAGAGTGCAGTCCTTTGGAGTATGGGTATGAGTCGCCGCATACCCTCCGGGACTGTGAGATCCCATGGATGCACACATGCTGTCCATAATCTGGCCCCGGAATGTTCTTTGGTGATGGCCTTGTGCAAATGAAAGCGTTGCGAATACCATCACAACCGCGGTACTAAGAGCTAATTTTCTCATCACATTCCTCCTCTATGCGCCGGTTGAACCGGCGAAGTCTAGTGAGTTACCTCAACGACATGAATCCTTCCCCGCCCCGCTGACGGATGGAAGATCACGCCGATCAACTGGTGCTTGCAGGGCGTCGATTTCAGAAGTAGTGGGAAACCGCAGCCCTATCGTGGCTTGGATTACGGAAACTCCTCTCTTTGAACATTGTCCCTGCCATCTTCAAGCGAGTCGCCGCCAACAGAACTCGATTGAAGCCGGAAACGCGATGTGCGACTCGCAGGAACGCATTTGTTAATCGACCTGCAACTTCATCGATCAAGAGAAGCACGACACCGGCAGCGAAAAAGCCGGTTCCGATCAGCGCGATGATGAGAATGCATGCCGCATACTCAGCAATCACATACATAAGACGCTCCCCTTGGTCAGATTTGGACCGCGCGGCATCATCGGCCCGATGCAGAGCGCTTTTCACACCACCAGCCGAAATTGCCATGATTTCCGCTATCTTGCGTACGGGGCAGCCGCTCAAAGAATGAAGAAGGGCGCACCTCGAGCGGTCCGGAAGCTTGCAGCTGGCATGGGCAAGGATTGCATGCAACTCTTGGCCGATAAGTTCTTCTTCAGGCGTCGGACGTGAATCATGAAGCACCTTAATAAAACGATGCCCGTACTCTTCCGTTTCATCCTCGAGAGGAACGACCTGATCGATCCGCCGGCTCCGTCGTTTCATCAAGGCTGCGTTGATCACGATTCGAGTGAGCCAGGTGCGAAACTACGAACGCCCTGCGAATCGTCGAAGATGACGAAACGCCGAGAATAGTCCCTCTTGCAGCGCCTCTTCCGCGTTCTCTGGCGACCCTAAAATTGCGAGGACCGTCCAATATCCCGGGCGCGATAGCGTGCAAAGAGTCGATTCACGGCTGCCTGGTCTCCGCGTAGGCCCTGCCGGATTAGCCATCTGTCTTCACAATTTGCCGGCGGGACTGCTTCAGCTGGGCTACCAGACTGTTGCGACTGCGAAGAGGTATGCTGATTGGACTCGATTTCGCTGAAAGGCATGGAGGCCCCAAAGGCTTCGATAGGGAGCCATCGAGTTCCGTTTGTGATGCCCATAGCGATCAGGAACCGGTGGCCGCGGACGCAGCCTGCCGTTCAGATCTGCCGTCTCACGCTCAATCTAAATTGATAGCGCGTTCGGGCCGCAGAGAGCAATCGGGTTGATTGAGGAATGCGCGGTATGCAAACGCGGCGTTACAGTATGTTCGGCTATGTTGTTTTCTGTAGCAAGAGAACTGACTACGGGAGGAGCGCACTGGAAGCGAAGCTTCCCCTGGGCAACGCCGGCGTCGACGCCTGCGCTGGCGACGGAGATCACTCAGTTCGTCTTGCTGGAATAGGTGCCCCGAAGCTGCTCGAATACTGCCGAGGAGACGCGGAGATTGTCCGGTTGCGGAATCGGAATACACGCATCGCTCCTGGACATGAACCCGCTCTCAAATGCGGCCAGTGGCCAGATGCTGGATGTGTTTCCGTTCTCCGCGCGCGTGTTCCGTAAGGTACACACCGCACAGGATCAACGCTCCGCCGAGCCCAACCTTTAAAGAAACCTTCTCAGCCAGGAGCCATATGCCCAATAGGGCGGCCATCACCGGCTGAAGGTACGCAAACGCAGCAACATTTGAAGCGGATAGCTTCTCCAAGGCAAAAGCGTGAATGAGATACGCCACGAGAGAACCAAAGAGCACCATGTAGGCCAGTCCCCACCAGGCATGTGAGGATATCTGGTGCCAGCGGATCTTGGCTACGGACGTGGCACAAAAAGGAATCAGCAGAATCGCTCCCAACGTGAAAACAAGAGTATTTAGGGTCAGCGGGTCGTAGCAGTCCGCAACTTCCTTCATCAAAATAGTGTAATAGGCAAAGACACCATCAGCCGCGATCAGGATCAAATCCCCCAGCCAATTTGCGCCGCTTCCTGGCCTGGGCTTTTCAATCAACAACAGGGCCACTCCCGCAAACGACATCGACATACCAAGAATCTTCCAGGACGTCAGTGCTTCCATTCCCAGCGAAGCGGAAAGCAGGAGGACCATGATCGGCCCAATGGCCTGAATGAGTCCCGTGTGGGTGACCTAGGTTCTCGCGAGGCCGCCGATATATGGGCAAACTCGATGGAGATATAGCCTCCGCCCACAAACACGATGCGCCGAGGCAAAGCGTCGAGCTCCAAAAACTGTTCGCTGGTCGTCAGGAAGTTCTCTCCAGGGATCTTCAAGCTGGCCGGCTTGGCGCCTGCGGCCACAACGATGCATCGCGCTTCCAGCGCCTCATTGTTAAGCTGGAGGGCCCTCGATGGGAGGAAGCGAGCACGGCTATGGAAAGCAGCGATGCCCGCCTTGGCAAAACCTTCTTCGCGCTGCTTGGGAACCGGTTCGGTAAAAGTTCGCTTGAAGCGCATTAACTCAGGCCATTCAATGCGGATCGTCTCCTCTGCGATCCCCTTACCCTTCATCCGCCTGGCCCAATCGATGGCCTCGGCGGCGCCCACCAGCACCTTCTTTGGATCACATCCGCGCAGAGCGCATGTGGCGCCGAAAGGTCTGGAATCAACAACCGCCACTTGCCAGCCCGCATTACGGCAATTTGAAGCCACCGTCGACGCGGCAGTTCCTGTACCAATTACCACCACATCGAACTTGCCCGAGCATCGTTATTTCTCATCCTGCTTCCTCATCCTGTTCTTTCTATCCGTGCAGAAACGTCGCGGGCATGCTGGGCGATCATCAACTCTTCGTTGGTTTGAATAACCCGAACGGTGACGGCCGAGCCTGCGCGGGAAATTATGGAACCGTTGCTGTCGTTCTGAGCCACGCCCAGATTTATTCCCAGGAATTCCAACCCGGAGCAGATTCTCTGGCGAATCTCGGACGCATTCTCCCCAATGCCGCCGGTAAACACGAGCGTGTCGAGTCCACCTAAGGCCGCTGCCAGGGCCCCAATATACCTCTTGGCTTGGTAACAGAAGACCGCGATCGCTTCTGCCGCAGTTGCGCTCTCCCTCTCTTTTGCCAGCAGGTCTTTCATGTCCGAACCGACGCCGGATAACCCGAGAAGCCCCCCTTTTTTGGTCACGAGGTCGTTGACCTGGGAAGGCGAGTAGTTCCTCTCTTGCAGCAGGTAAACAATCACACCGGGATCCAGATCCCCCGATCTCGTGCTCATGGGCAACCCGCCGGTAGGGGTAAAGCCCATCGTGGTGTCCACACTCCTCCCACCCCTAATCGCTGCAAGGCTTGCCCCATTACCAAAATGCGCGACGATGATCCTCCCGCGCGATGCCTCCTCGCCGGCCTGGTGGGCCAACTCCTGCACGATATATTCATAAGAGAGGCCATGAAATCCATAACGGATAATTCCCTGTTCCGCGAGATTCATTGGCAGTCCGTAAAGCTGAGCCGTTCGGGGCATCGTCCGATGAAAAGCCGTATCGAAACAGACGACTTGCTGCAACTTTGGGTAAAGACGCTGGACGATTTCGATGGCCTCGAGTTCTTGAGGCAAATGGTCAGGAGCAAGAGGAATCAGATCTTTGAGCTCTCGTAGCAGAGCCGGCGTCACAAGTTGTGGCTGATTGTGCTCTGCTCCTCCACGCACCACCCTATGACCCACCAGCCGCACCTCTTGCCCGCCGGGTATAGTCTTGAGCCAGTCCAGCATTGCTTTGAGCGCCGCTCCGTAGTTGGGCAGCATAATCTGCTGCTCGACCAAAACAGCCTGGCGATCATCGCGCGCCACAAATTGACCGCCATCGACGGCAATCCGTTCCAATTTGCCAGAAAGTATCGGATCAACTCTGATTCCCGAACCGGAAACTCGGTAAAGCGCAAATTTGAGACTGGAAGAACCCAGGTTGATCGCCAGAATCGCCGGCTCGGCTTCGTTGCTCATGCTTTCTCTCTCAAGCGACACAATACCCTCAAGGCATCAGTTCCCGCTTTTCAAGTTCGGTGCTTACGGGTTCCTGCTTCGCCAATGACCCGAGCGTAGAACGTAAGGGTACGGAACCACGCATCGGCTGCGGCTGCGGGTCGATATCCCCGCTTGTTATTGGGATTAGCAAACGCGTGACCGGCGCCGGCGTAAATCTTGATATCGACGGACTTATTGAGAGTCTTCATGACGTTTTCGAAAGTTCGAACTTTGGTGGGAGAAATCTCCCGGTCAAGAGCGCCGAAGCTTCCCAGGACCTGAGCATGAATCTTCTGAATGTCAGCAGGATTCGTTGGCAGGGCGCCGTAATTCACGACACAAGCGGCCAGCCGCGGCTCATGAACTGCGAGCTGGAGCGCGAACTGGCCGCCCATAGACCATCCGATTGAGCCGATGCGTTTCGGATCGACATCAGGACGAGCCACCAGGTAATTAAATGCCGCTTTGATATCACGGATCGCTCGATCCTCCGGCAGGCTCCGTTTTAGCTTGCGGGCTTGAAAGCGGTTGGACGTGACTTTTCCCCGATAGAGATCCACGGCAAGTACAATGTATCCATTTGCTGCTAAGTTCCTGGCTTGTTCCTTCAACCAATCATTCAGACCCCACCATTCATGAACCGCGATGATCGCCCAGTGACGATATGCCTTCGCCGGTAATACAAGGAATCCGCTTGTCTCCTCATCTTCGCTCGGAAAGGCCACCATCTGCGTTTTCGACGTTCCCGGCTGGATTGCTGCGATGGTAGTAGACCTTACTGTGGCAGTATCGCCCTGGTCGATTTTCATGGCGGAGCTGGAGATTTCCAGATGCATGGCGTTCCAGGACTTGAACCCCGGGACGCCCGATGTAAGCCACGCCCACAGCGGTCAAGGTGATGCAGAATAGGTATCAGACGCGAGACCCTAATAACCCTGAAGCATCGAGGATCAACAGAGATGCGGTTGTCTTTGTCACACCTCCCTCTCACCGTTGAACGTCAAGCGGAGCGCTTCTCCGGCAATGGTTGAGCTCACAATCAGGTCTTACTTCACCGTCAATTGTCCATGATGCTCCGCATCTATCGTGCCTTTTGTGGTGTATGCCACCCACCAATATTGGCAGCGAGCCGGTCCGCTTCGGCCGGCCCCCAAGTGTCTGGCTCGTACACGCACACCGGTGCAACGTTCCCGAGTATTGGCTCAACGATGGACCATGCTGCTTCCACGACATCCTCGCGTACGAAGAGCATGTTATCACCCTGCATCGCATCGGTGAGCAGCCTCTC
>JBOGJS010000121.1:0-2363 GCA_050745365.1 Terriglobia bacterium | reverse complement strand
GGCATGGTTCATGGACCAGTCGCTGCTGGGAATGCGCGTGCAGGACGTCTTGCGCAGCGTGGATTACGCCATGAGCCGTGGCGACGCCGGCGACAAGCCCCTGCATGTAATTGGGAGAGGAATGGGTGGATTGTGGTGTCTCTATGCCGCAGCCCTCGATCCCCGCATTCGCGCCTTGATTTGCGTGCGGAGCCTTCTTTCCTACCGTTGCCTCACACAAGTGGATCGTTACGTGTACGGAGCTGACGTTTTCATTCCAGATGTCCTCTTGGACCTTGATCTACCGCAAGTTGCGGGCGCCATGGCCGTCCGCCCGCTGGCTTTAGTGCTGCCTACCGACGCGATGAAAAACGTGGTGGAAGTTGGCGTCGCGCGAGAAACATATCAGTGCGCCCTCGGTGCTTACAAAAGTGCAGGTTTGGAAAATCTGCTCCTGATTGAAAGCAAAGCGGCAGGTCTTGAAACGCCGGACCATTATTTGGATCTGATTCGAGGCTTTCAAGCCAGCTCGTGACCTCTGTGGCTAATCAAACTGGCAGATCGACGACGGAATGAAGCGGCGACAATTCCCTGGAGGGACGGGGACGATGGGCGAAGCATCCTTGCTCGCATCTGGACGGCTCGAAACCCCAGCGTGACGCTGAGCCCGGACTCTCCGGTTTTGTGGCGCCTTAGTACTGGCGTAGCGCCTATTCCCGGCAGAATGGTCGCTTCCGCCTTCGCGTGATCGGTCACCCCGATTACGGTCTTCCTTTCGGCCAGGACCGCTTGCTCCTCATCTGGATCGCTACAATGGCCACATGGCAGAAGACTCGCGAAATTCGTTTCCGCTCTGCTGCTGCCATCCTCGAAACCTTCGGCCTTCCCAAAGACGGACGCTACTACAAAAGGCTGATTGCCGGCTTCGAACGAATCTTCTACTCCACATTCTTCTTCGCCAGCGACCAACACGATGGCGAAACCCTCATCATCGAGCGCCAGAGTTTCCGCTTCGTTAAGGACGCAAAGCTCTGGTATTGCGAATCAGGCGCGTCCCTGTCGCCCCCACCACAGCCTAGAGGCGAAAACGTCATCGTGCTCTCGGAAGAATTCTGGAAGGAAATTCAGGAGCACCCGATTCCCGTCGATCTCGCGGTCGTCAAGGCGCTGGCGGATTCACCAGGCAACCTGGATCTGTACGTCTGGCTGGTCTGGCGCTGCTGGACGGCCAAAGGCCCGGTCACTGTGCCTTTGTTTGGCGGGGAGGGCCTCGTTTCACAGCTCGGAATTTCCGAGAGGCTTCGAGAGCGCGACTTCCGCCGGCAACTCGTCCAGTGGCTCAAAATAATTCAGCAACTCTGGCCCGAGTGCCCGGCCAACCTCCCGGAAGGCGGAGCATGCTTGCTGATCCGGGCCGTCAAAGCCTCCCCAAAGTTTTCCACACTGCGGCGTGAATTTGAGTGCGCCGATCACGTGACTGAGTTCGCGCATAATACGTGATTCAGTTCGCGCTTTTACGTGATTGAGTTCGCGGTGGCACGTGATTTAGTTCGCGCGAGTTCCAGCTAAGTCTTTTGGCAGGATGCGATTAGCGCCGCCTCCTGTAGTTATTTACCTGTAGTCCTGAAGTTAACCTGTAGTAGGCAGAAACATTCTGTGGAAAACAGCGGCTCCGCCGCTGCCACAATGTGCGAGGAGACCGCTGGGAGCAGGATTCGTCCTACTCAGCAGATTGAAGAAGGTGGTGATGCGGAGCTTAGCGGAAGCGATAAAGTTGCCGCCATATCTTTACAATTGCTGGTGCTATTACCGTATGCAGCGATCGCCAAAAAACGGGGACGGACTGTCCCGCGCCAGGAGTCTCTTCCTCCGGCACCGAGGTGTGCTCAGGACAAAGGATGCCCTTCGCCTTGGCATCCATCCCGAGACGCTGTATAGGCTCCGCGATTCCGGAGAACTCACGCGACTCAGCCGTGGGCTCTACCGACTTTCGGACCTGCCGCCACTGGCCAATCCAGACCTGATTACAGTGGCACTGAAAATTCCGGCCGCTGTAATCTGCCTTATCTCAGCGCTTGCCTTCCACGAGCTGACCACGCAGATCCCTCACGAGGTGTATCTTGCCCTGCCGCGTGGCGCGGAAGCACCACGGCTGGATCATCCTCCCATCCGGATATTCTGGTTCACCAACCGTGCTTTCACCTTCGGTGCAGAAAAGCACAAACTCGACAACGCGCAAGTACAGAGTTACAGTTCCGAAAAGACGGTTGCTGACTGTTTCAAGTACCGCTACAAGATTGGCCTGGAGACCGCCCGCGAAGCGCTGAAACTTTACCTCGAGGGCGGAAAGAAGAATCTCGGCACATTGCTTGAAGCCGCTGAGG
>JBOGJS010000120.1:0-3032 GCA_050745365.1 Terriglobia bacterium | reverse complement strand
CAAGCTAGCGCGCGCAGATAGCAGGATGCTGAGAAACTCCTTGAGTGTGTCATGCTGAACCAGAAAACGACCCCTCATCCGCCCTCCGGAGTTTACCCTGAGCGAAGCCGAAGGGTCGGGCACCTTCTCCCCTGGGGAGAAGGTGGGGAGCCGATTCGCTCCTCGTCGAATCGCCCTGAGCGGAGCGAAGGGGCTCACGGTAAACTCCGCGACCCGGATGAGGGGTCTCGCCCTAACGCAATCAGGCCAGGGTGCTGGACCAGCCCAGTACAATAATGGCGATTAGAAGCACTGCCAGCCCACTAAACATCCACTGCAAGGCCCTTGCGCGCGCCGAGTGCCACTCGCCGGTGATGAATCCCCAGAAATTCGCCGTCACCAAGCCCACGATCAGGAGGAGCGGCCAGCCGATAGCGGGCCCGAGTTTTCCCATATGGGGCGCGGCGAAGCCGTATAGAAACGTATTCCCGCCCCACATGAGCCCCATCGCAATTACGAGGGCATAAAGTGGCCCCGAGCCGGGCATCGAGTATTTGGACCAGGTTCCGTTTTTTCTGAAGAGATACCCACAGAAAACCAGGTTGGCTATGGCGCCGCTCACCAACATTAACAGCCATACCAGATTGGAGCCGGCAAATGAGCTATAGCCCAGCCCGACTGCAGCCTGAACCAGCCCCTGGGCGGCACTATATCCAATGTTAAAGACGGCGGAAAGCAGGCCCGCGCCAATGCAAAGCAACAAGCCGGTGCGGAACGGCCGTGCCTTGCCCACCATTTCACCGCGCACCGCCTTAATTTCTTCCTTGCCGCCTTTCTGGCTGCGTTCCTTCAAGAAACCCGCATAGCCGCAGGAGATAATCCCCCCAATTCCGATCAGCGTACCGACTACAATCATTTTTCCTTGTGGAAGCGCCAGCCGGTGCGGGTCAAGCACTAGAATCGGGATAAAGGAACCCAGAGACGCGCTAATGGCAAGGACCAGCGTGTTGCCCATCGAAATGCCGATGGCGCTGATGCCCTGCCCGAACATGATGGCGCCAAATCCCCAGGCAAATCCTGTGACTATCGGGATCAGAACGGAATCGAGCGGGGCGGCATGCAAGACTAGCGCGAATTTCGGGATGGTGATCCAGGCGATAACGGCGGGCATCACGACGCAACAGACAACGATGAACAGCGCCCAGACGTTCTCCCACGACCAGCGCCCCAGAAATCGCATGGGGAGCGTAAAAGTACCGTTCAAAATCCCGGCAAAAACTGCAAAGGCGATGCCCAGGGTGAGGCTTGAAGAAGCCAGGTGCATGATTGCGAGTCAGAATGCGCGAAACAATTCGACCACGTCATACTGAACGTGAACGAAGTGAAGCCGGGGGGTAGCGCAGGGGTACGCGCTTTTTGCGTTCCTCTTCGGCTTCTCTACGATCATATCCAAGCGCAGACCGCCGTCGTTGCGGTCTGCGGTTTTTGCCCGAAGACCGCGACAAGCCGCGGACCTGAACAGGGCAGATACACCTTCTCAGGCCTAATCTAACCGGACGGTCCAGAGAAAGCTGGACCGGCAGTGATTATCATTTTCCGCAAGATAAATCCGGTGTTCTTCGTCAATGGCCATTTCGTGAATCCTTGCCGGGCGATCATTGATTTCCGGATCAGAAAGGTCCGCGAAACATTCAATCTGATCGCCCTTCGTGTCCCAGCGGATCAGTTGCGTGTGTCCCTTCATCCCGCCCGCTCCATAAAGAACTCCGTCCTGGAGAGCAAGCGCAGGAAATCGGCCGGCCGCCATGACGTTTGCCACTTTTTCCACCTTTGCCGTTGACGTATCGATGCGGCTGAGCACACCCGCCACGCTTCCTGCGTAGATGAACCGCACGCCATCGTAAATCATCGAGTCACAAAAGCCAAAATCATCCTTATGACGGGTTTCGCCGAGGGCGCTCGAGACGGCTGGGATCCCCGAGGGATCGGGAAGCAGTTGCTGGCACTTCTCTTTCCGCGCCAGACCGTAATCAAACCAGACGAACCGGTCTTCTTCAGGGTGATATTTAAAAAGTCGGATAGGTTCTTCCCCCATGGTCTCATCCCAGGCCCGAGTCTCGGCGTAAGTTCCCCACAGCCATCCCTCTCGATCGACGATGGCGTTATGGGGCTGAGAGAACATCATCGAGTTTCCAATGCAACAAAGAATGCTTGAAGAATTGCCGTCCAAATCAGTCCGGGAAACCGCTTCGACGGGATACGTGAATCCATAAATAATGGCCCGGTCCCAATCCGCCGCAATAGACTGAATATACCAACGAGGCGCGGGCACCCCAATCAGCGTATAGGTTCTCGCTTCGGGTTCGAACCGCATCAGCTTGCCGCCTTTTGCTTTATGCTGCTCATCCAGATCATGCAGAAGCGACGTGGCAAAATATAAGCACCGGTCGTGAGGGTTCAACAGCAACGTGCGATGGATTTTCACGTCGTACTTATCCGTCCACTGCTGTGTGTTCATAGATTCGAATTCAGAGCTTTTGGGATCGAATGCATAGAGAAGATCGCCATCGAGCGAGTTCAGCCCGCAATAAAGCTTCTTGTTGTAAGGATTCCATCGAATCGCATCAAAACTGATCCAACCCTTGTACCACGTGGGATCGGCCGCAAGCTCCCGGTAACTCCAACGTCCGGCGATTTTCTCTTCCCACCCAGTCAGCTTGTAATCGCGCAGCCGGTGCGCCTGGATCGAGCGTGGACGCCTGAGTGTCATTTCTGAACCTCAATCTGAGGAATGCCTCAGAAGCTGTGAATTAATTCAATAATCGCGGATTTTGCGTCCGTAAGTAAGAGAAAACAGGCACGCGGAAAAGCGAAGATTCAATTAATTCACAGCTTCTCAGTTTCGGGCGCGGACGTAGCGGCGGGTTTACCCCGCCAGCCCGAAATGGCGGCATAAAGCCGCCTCTACGCGCCCGAAACTGAGAAGCTGTGAATTAATTGAATCTTCGCTTTTCCGCGTGCCTGTTTTCTCTTACTTACGGACGCAAAATCCG
>JBOGJS010000119.1:0-7553 GCA_050745365.1 Terriglobia bacterium | reverse complement strand
CCCAGCGCCAACCCGTACACCCGCTGCGCCACCAACTCTCCCACCCGGTGCTCGATCCGCTCCGCGTCGCGATGGTCCTGAAAGCACTCCGCAAACCGCGCGATGATCCCCGTCCGCTTCTCCACCTCCCGCAGCAGCAACCCGCCTCCGTCGCTGCTGATCGCCCCACCCCCAAAATCCGCCCGCACTTCCCGCCAACCCAAGGGGTGAAATTCAAAGAGTTTTCCGCTACACTCTGTGGTCATAAGGCTGTCTCCGTTCTCTGGCGCAAGTTTTTCTCATCAAAATGCTTATGCCAGAAGAGACAGCCTTTTTCAATTTTTTAATGAGAAATGCGGGCTAGAGGTACGTTCCCGCCCCTCCGGGGGTGTGGGATTTCGGGATTCCACTTTTGCCACACGGCTGACGCGGTGGGCTACTCTCTGGCGGCCCTTTGGGCCTGGGATGTGGAAACTTCAGGCAGAGTTTCTGAGCAGCGAAACTCCACGAAACTCGGCAGTCTTGTGATCATTCCGAAAAAATCCGCTTGACAAACCCTGTTCATCAACTTAGTATTAACTCATCAAGATAACTCCCGGCCCCTGGGGGCTCCTTAAGTAACGCACGTGCGCCGGTACTGCGGAACTGCCAAAGACTTTGGACTTCAAAAGCAGGTTCGCATTACCGGCCTAAAGGAAGCGCAGCATCAGTTCTTAGCCCCAAGCAAATCCAACCTACGTAGGTTCCCGCAACACCTGCTCATCAATGCGGACCGCTGCTCCCGCCGTGTCCCCCGCGGAGGCCAACGCTTATGAGCCCCGCAATCACCAGCGCGGTTGCAACCGCCTTCGCCGCAAGGGCTCGCTTGCCAAAATCCTCGCGGAACCAGGAGGGCTTCCAGACGGTTATGGCGAAGGCTGCCGCGAAGATGATGGCGTAGCGTACCCCTGAAATTGCTTCCACCAGCGCCGGGCTGGTGCGGCTAACGGCAAACACGACGAGGAAGGAGCCCACTCCTGCAATGACCCGGTTAACCATATACCAGAACTTGCTCCTGGGATCGGCCCCCTCCGAATGCGCGAAGATCTGCTGGCGCCACGAAGGCGGAACCAGAAGCGCTGCGGCGCCGATGAAAGTTCCGATGGTGAAAAAGACGTATCCGGTGACGAAATTGGTGCGGTCGAAGACCATTTTTTGCAGCACATCGGTCATTCCGAACGCCCCGGATGCGATCAGAATTTTGGGCAGCATTTTTTGCCACGGCGCCTTTTCGGCGAAAAACATCAGAAATCCGCCGGAAGTCATCAGAATGAAGCCCATCAACTGTCCACCTAGCGGCTGCTTGAGCAGCGGGATCGAGATCAGCGCCGTCGCAACCGGGGCGAAGCCGCCCATGGCCGCAAGCTCCTCGGATGCTTCGCCGGATTTGAGCGCCCAGTAGTAAAAGTAGGAAGCGATCAGGTCGAGCAGGCCTGCGCCAAATGCCATGGCTGCGATCTTGAAGTGGGGAAGCTTGAAGCCGAAGGGAATCAGGACCAGCCCGAAAATGCTGATCGCGCCAAGCCAAAAGACGTAGGAAACGAGATTTCGCGTATCCCTTCGCTCGAGTAGGACCTTATCCCATACGAGGGATGTCCCGATGAGGCCGTGGGCGATTGTCGCGATGAAGACGCCGTTGAGAGCGAGCTTTTTGAACATGTACGTCCGGCGGCTCGACGAGCGTGATTCCCGGTGTTAGGCCGGAACTACAACTCCTGCAGCAGGTCACCCCAGGCCTTCTTTTCACGGCGGGGATCGAATAGCGGAGAAAGATCTCTGCAACAGGCTGCTAGACCTTTCCGAAACATAAGGTCATTTTCGGCGCGGCTTAGGAGTTTCGCTAAACCCGCAGTATCACCCACGCTGAAGTACCCCGGATAATCCCCGCCGAGAAGTCCCACAGAGCCTGGAATCCGCGAAGCAAGCACCGGCACGCCCGCCACAACGGCCTCGGAAATGACGTTGGCTCCGCCCTCCATCCGTGAGGGAAGCACGCACAGCGCACTCTGCCTGAGGATTCGCTGCACGCGGCGAGGCGGCAACTCGCCTACCCATTGATAGCGTGGGTTGGCGCGCATTTCCGATCGAGCGCGCTGTGCCATCCGTTCATCCATGGCGGCGCCCAAATGCAGGATTCGGACACGCGATGATTCGGGGAGCCGTCGCGCGGCCAGGGCGGGGCGAAACGGGTCTTTCACCGGCCGCAGGTGCCCAATCACACAGACGTCAAATGTCCGCTGCAAGCGGGAAGCTTTCGCCGGCGATCCCGGCGACGATTGGTAGATTACCCGTACTTTGCCGTGAAATCGTGTTTCGAGCCTTTCGCTTGCTTTCGGTTGAAGCACGATAATTCGAGTTGCAAGTTCAAGTGACTTCCGCGCGCTTCGGCTCCGTGGCAGGTCCCGGTAGAGATCAGTACCGGTAAGGGCGAGAAGGATGGGCCGCTCAGGATGGAGGAGGTGGAATTGGCGCACGGAGGGGTAACTGCGTTTTGCGTGCAGTGCGACGAGCACGTTGCAGGGTTGATTTAGATAAGCCTGGGTGAGAACGACGCGGTGCCCGAGGCTTCTCAGAATGCGAGCCCAACGGATGGCCGTAACCCTGTTGCCAAATCGTGACCGCGGCGGCGCGGGAGTAACGATTTCAATTTTCACGTCGGATTCTACAAGGCACAGGTGCGAAAGCCGGCCCAGACGTCACGGCGATGAGGTTGATAAAAGTTGCGATACTGGTTGCGGATTAAACCCGTACGCGTGACCCAGCAGCCGCCGCGCAGGACCTTGTGATTTCCAAACCATGGCGCCGAGTACTCTTTATAGGGGCCAGGAGCGAAGCCGGGATATGGGGCAAAATCCGTTGCCGTCCACTCCCACACATTCCCGATCATCTGGCGGCATCCAAAAGCGCTATCGCCCCGGGGCAGGGCGTCGACGTTCACCGGACCCATGGCTTGCCAGTTAAGATTGGCACGGTCAGGCAGCGGAGCTTCATTGCCCCAAGCATATTGGCGCTTTTCGGTCGTCGCGCCGCGCCCGGCTGTATTCGCGCTTGCAGCCATTTCCCATTCCGCCTCGGTAGGCAGGCGGCGACCGGACCAGCGGCAGTAGGCATCCGCTTCATACCAGTTGACGTGCAGGACCGGCAACCCGCTCTCCAGGGGAACCCATCGATCGAAATCACGCCGGAGCCAATGCCCACCTGCCTGCTTTTGCCAATAAACGGGATGAGTGGCTTCCGTACGCTCTCGCCATTGCCATCCCTTCTCTCGCCACCATTCTCGGCGCTGGTAGCCGCCGTCTTCAACGAAAGCGGCGAACTCCTCGTTGGATACTGCCGTCCGCGCCATGCGGAACGGTTCGAGCGTGACGGCATGCTCCCATTGCTCGTTATCAAAAACAAAGGTCGCGTCCGGAGCGCTTCCGAGGAGAAAGGCCCCGCCCGGAATCTCCGTATCCTCAAGAAGCGTGCGGGCCGCCGCCGTCTCAGGTCGCTGCTCGCGAGCCTCATCTTTCACGGCTTGGGTGTTGTTGTCTTGGGATTCCGCGATGCTGATTTTCGGCGCTGGCCATCCTAACGTCTGGCGCGTATACGTGATCGCCTCGGCGTGCATGTACTCGTGAAGAAGCCCCAGGCGAATGAAGTACGCCTCGTTGTAACCGTCAGCCGGGGAGGGGGTATTCACTCGTTCCTGCCGAGGTGCCTCTGCGATGCGCTCGAGCACCTGCGCAAGGTAGGTTAAGGTTTCAGCCTTCGAGGGAAGCGGTAAATCCCATCGTGTATCGTGCGCGATGCGGGCCGAGTCATAGAGCGCGTCAGCCTCCGCCCGGATGGGCGGCTGGTTGCGGAGATGGCGCAGGATCCAGAACTCCTGGAAATAGGCGACGTGTCCGAGTTCCCAGCGAAGCGGATTCACAATGTCCAGGCGCGGCCCGATCATCTGCTCGTCCGTCAGATCGCTGACGAGCTCAAGGGTCCGCTCCCGCGCCTCCTGGAGCGCGTTCACGAGATCAACCCGGGATGGCGTCGTCTCTGTCCAATCCATAAAGAGGGAGCTCGCCTGGATATGGATCCAAGCTCCGACATGGGGTGGATAGGACACGGTTGAAACCGTGCCTTTCCGTCCCCCAGAGGCGCGTTCATGGATGATCCAAGTACGCGGCCTCCATGATCGCTTCAGCATCAATGGTGATTTCGATTTCATTTCCCACAACGACGCCGCCGTTATCCAGGGCGCTGTTCCAACTTACGCCGAAGTCGTGCCGGTTGATCGTAGTCTCCGCCAGGAAGCCAGCGCGCGCCTTTGGCCCCTTGTCCACTCCATCCTCCCACCACGGAGTTGCCCATTGCCCCAAACAACGAACCTTCATGCTGATCTCGCGTGTGATGCCTCGAATGGACAGCCGACCGCTCAGGACGTAGTCGTGGTCGCCTACGACTTCCAGCTTGTCGCTGCTGAAAGTGATTTCAGGATGATGCTCGACATCGAGAAAATCGGCGCTGCGGAGGTGGGCATCTCGCTCCGGTTCGCCGGTCCAGAGCGAAGCCGCGTCAATCCGCGCTTCAACCCGCATCTCGCGCGGGTGTCGCGGGTCGAAGCTCAGCTTTCCATGGACGTTCTTGAAGTGGCCACGAACGTACGTCACCATCATATGCCGCACGCAGAACTCGGCGGCCGTATGTCCGGGCTCCAAAAACCATTCGGGCATGCGTCAAACTCGCTGTGACAAAAGTGGATTATACTCCGAATCAGACCGGCTCTGCCGCGCCACGATAACAGTTTCTAGTAATTCGTTGCGTTAATTAGCGTACCTGTGCCCCGGCTCCTCATTCGCACTTTTGCATGTCGGCACAGTTGCCTCGTATCAGGGCACGACTTCAGTCGTGCCGGACGCAAGCGTATGAATGGCTGGGCTTTAGTCCCTGTCAGCGGCTAAAGCCGGTCTCTCTCTGGGCGCCATTTCGGCACGACTGAAGTCGTGCCCTGATACAAACCAAACGCACGCTGATTAAAACAACTAAGCACTAATATCGATAATGGCTGCTTGCAAGCGTGGCATGCGGCTGCTCAAGCGTCGCTGAAGCAAAGTCTATTTCTCCGATCGGGATGATCTGCGCTGCTCCCAGTTTCTTCAAGTTCTTTTTGAACCCTGACGCATTCCCTACCAGAACGATGTCCGCCTTTTCCGGTTTAAGGTAGCGTCCTGTGGCTTCAGCTACCTTTTGGTCGGTGAGGCCGCGGATTTGCGCCGGGAAGCTATTCCAATAATCCAGGGGAAGATTATAAGTGAGCAGGCTCACAAGTTGGTCTGTGATTTCGGGCGAGGTCTCAAATTCCAGCGCCATATGTCCAACCAGATAATTCTGAGCGAGTTGGAGGTCCTCTCGATCCATGTCACGCCCCGCCACTCGCTTCATCTGGTCGAGCATCAGCTCGACGGTTTTAATCGTCTCGCTGGTTTCGGTCGATGTCTGTGCTTCCCAGTCGCCAGCATTCCGATAACAAACCAAGTCGCTTGATGCACCATAGACCAACCCTCTCCTGCTTCGCAGCGCACTGAAAAGAAGATTCTCCGCCGGCCCTCCGAGGATCTGGTTGGCTACGGTGAGCGCATCGTAGTCCGGATTGTCGCGGTCGATGGCGGCATTGCCGATCCGGATTTCCGTTTGCACGGCTTCGGGATCGTCAATCACAACAACACGGCGTGCAAGGCGGGAGATTGGAGAAACGTGGGGAAGGTGAAACGGCTTGCCGCCTCGCCAGTGCCCGAAGAAGCGCTGGGCCAGATCGAAAGCGTTTGTAGTACTGATGTCGCCGACCACCACCAGGGCGGAATTTGCGGGGCGATAATATCGGGCGTGGAACCTCCTGAGATCTTTCGAAGTGATCCGCTGGATCGAGCCTTCCACGCCTTCGGGCGGGTGGCTATAGGTCGTTCCTTGAAACACCACCCGTTCAAACATTGTGTCGGCAAGATAGGAGGGGTCGTCATGCAGAATGTCGAGGGCGGAGACGATCTGTTTGCGAATCCGCTCCACTTCATCCGGTGCGAAGGCCGGGCGAATGGTAATGTCGGAGAGAAGATCAAACGCCAGCCCGGTGTGGTCGGCCAGGACGCTGAGGCGGGCATAAGAGTCATCCCAATCCGCTCCAGTATCGATGGTTCCACCCGCATCATCAATCGCCTCGGCAATCTGGAGCGCGCTGCGATCCCTGGTGCCTTCATTCAACAGTGCCGCAACAAACTGTGCCATGCCGGCGAGGTGCGGCGGGTCTGCCGCGGAGCCCGCCGGAGTGGTGAAGGTGAGAGTCACAATCGGGAGGGCGTGCCGCTCCAGAGCGACGACCTTCAGACCGTTCGCCAGGACCTTAAACGAAGGCTCCGGCATAACCATGGCCGGAGGCGGCGGAACAAGCGGCGGCAACTCCCGCGCGGGAAGCCGTGCCCCCAGTAACACGCTAAGGACTACAAGGAGAACCGGCGTGATCCACCACCGTAGAACCATGTCATTCCGATCCCTCAATGGCGGAAGAGAAGTCTCGAACTGAAAACAAAAGCAAATACGAGATTCCTTGTCACCTACGGTTCCTCGGAATGACAGCTTGGAAGGGTTTTTCAGCAACCTGCTCTGAAAGGTTCGGTGGGCAAAATGGAAGGGCACGGCCGGGGGCATGGCTCGCGCCATGCCCTTCCGCTCATACTCCTCACTCTTTGGAGTGTCGCAAGGCGACATGAACGACCGTTAAATATCGTAATACAGTGCGAACTCGTAAGGATGGGGCCGCTGGCCGATGGCCTGGACCTCATTCTTTATCTTGTAATCGATCCAGGTCTCAATCAGCTCTTCCGTAAAAACGTCACCCTTAAGCAGGAAATCGTGGTCCTTCTCAAGCGCTCGAAGGGCTTCCTCTAGCGACCCGGGCAAGGAAGGTACCTTGGCAAGCTCCTCGGGCCCGAGGTCGTAAATGTCCTTGTCCAGTGGCTCTCCCGGATTGATCTTGTTCTCAATCCCATCCAGCCCCGCCATCAGCATCACTGAAAAAGCCAGATAAGGATTCGAGGAGGGATCCGGCGGGCGAAATTCCAGCCGCTTGGATTTAGGGCTGGCCGAATACATCGGAATGCGAATGGCCGCGCTGCGGTTGCGCCGCGAATAGGCCAGGTTCACCGGCGCCTCGAATCCCGGCACAAGCCGCTTATAGGAATTGGTGGTGGGCGCCGCAAAGGCCACCACTGCGGCAGCGTGCTTCAGCAAGCCCCCCGCGTACCACAGGGCTGTCTGGCTCAAGCCCGCATACTTATCTCCGGCAAAGAGGGGCTTGTTATCCTTCCAGATGCTCTGGTGGGTGTGCATCCCCGAACCGTTGTCCTTGAAAATCGGCTTCGGCATGAACGTCACGGTCTTTCCGTATTGGTAGCCCACATTCCGGATAATGTACTTATAAATCATCATCCGGTCGGCAGAGATAACGAGCGGGTTGAATTTCTGGTCGATTTCGCACTGCCCGCCGGTGGCCACTTCGTGGTGATGGCACT
>JBOGJS010000118.1:0-4285 GCA_050745365.1 Terriglobia bacterium | reverse complement strand
GCCATGGGCTATCCGCTGGATATCGGCGGCAAGCCTTTCGATAGCTGGCCCGCGTTCATTCCGATCACGTTTGAGCTGACGATCCTGTTTGCGTGCTTGTTCTGCTTTTTCGGGCTGATTATCCAGTGCGGGCTGCCCTCGCCGTATCATCCCGTGTTCAACGTGCCTCGCTTCGCGCTGGCCAGCCGTGAGCGCTTTTTCCTTTGTATAAAATCGAAGGATCCGAAATTCGATGTGGAACAGGTGAAGAGATTCTTTCTAGACATGAATCCGTATGAGGTCAACGTGGTGCCTGTGTGACGGTTGGCACTGGCACGGTGCGATTTTTCAGCTTCCGAGGAACGAGTGATCGATCTGAGACGGTGGCTTAAGAAAATCCGGCGCAATGGGGAAGGGCACAGGGGTGGATTGCGCGCGTCCGGCCGGGACCGAAGGTCTCCGAGTGCCCTTCAGTGGGCGGTTTTGGGCTGCGCACTGCTCAGCCTGCTGCTGTTTGACGGTTGCAGGCTCGACATGCACATCGAGCCCCGGTACAACCCTGAGTCGCCGAGCTCTGTGTTTGCAGACGGCCGGTCTGAGCGGCCGGTGGTTCCCGGAACGGTCGCGCGCGGACACCTGCGTACCGATGAGCTGTTATACACCGGCATGATCAATGGCAAGATGGCTGATGTTTTCCCGTTCCCGATCACGAAGAAGGATCTGGCGCGCGGTCAGCAGCGTTTTAACATCTATTGCACGCCCTGCCATGACTATACAGGCAGCGGCGTAGGCATGATCGTGCGGCGGGGGTTTCCGGCGCCGCCTTCTTATCATAATCCTAAAATGATTGCCATGCCGGTCTCACACTACTTTGAGGTGATGACGAATGGTTACGGAACAATGTACAGTTACGCAAGCCGCGTCTCGGTGCGAGACCGATGGCGCATCGCCGCGTACATTCGCGCCTTGCAACTGAGCCAAAACGCGACGCTGAGTGACGTTCCAGCCAGCGAGCGGCTGAAGCTTTTGTCGGATAAACAACAATGAATCCTTACCCTCCGGATTACTTTGCATTCAGGCCCACGGGCAGTTTCCAACGGAACGCCCTCGTGGTGGGCGTCGTGTGCCTGGGCGTCTGCTTTATCGAGCTCGCCCGGAATCCTACTCAATTTTTCCGGTCCTATCTCTTCGGCGAAGTGTTCTGGCTGGGAATAGGGCTAAGCTGCATGGGCATCCTGATGCTGCATCACCTGGTAAGCGGACGATGGGGCTTCGTCTTGCGCCGCCCCCTCGAGGCGGCCGCCAAAACGCTCGCTTGGATGGCCATCTTCTTTGTGCCGATCGTGGGCGGGATGCACTACCTATACATCTGGTCCAACTCGGCTGTCGTGGCTGCCGATCCGATCATTCAGCAGAAGACGTTTTATCTGAACACCCCCTTCTTCATCGCGAGGCAGGTGATATACTGGGTGATTTGGATTACGCTCGCCGTTCTCCTCAACCGGATCTCAACGCGGCAGGATGAGACCGCGGACCCGGACACGCAACGCAAGATGCGCAATCTCAGCGGCCCGGGGCTAGTGCTCTACGGCTTTACGGTGACTTTTGCCGGCTTTGATTGGGTCATGTCGCTTGAACCGCACTTCTTCTCCACGATCTACGGCATGATGTTTGTGATCACGGAAGCCGTGGGCGGCATGTCTTTCATTACCGTGGTGGCTTATTTAATCTCCAGGGACAGACCGATGTCGGAAGTCCTTGAAGCACCTCAATTCCATGATTTTGGAAACCTGCTGCTGGTTTTCACCATGCTCTGGGCGTACTTATCGTTCGACCAGTACCTGATCATCTGGGCAGGCAACCTTCAGAACGAGATCCCATGGTACGTGACCCGCACCGGCAAGGAGTGGGCCGGCATTGCCCTGGCGCTTGTGATCTTTCACTTCGGAGTGCCCTTTATCTTGCTCCTGAACCGCTTCGTGACGTTTCAAAAGAAGTATCTCGCGTGCGTCGCAGGCTTGATGTTTGTGATGAGCATTGTGGACCTCTACTGGCTTCTCGTTCCGGCGTTTAATCCAAATGGTCCGCAGTTTCATTGGTCTGACTGGCTGGCTTTGATTGGGCTTGGAGGGATCTTCCTGACGATTTTCGTAACTCAGTTGAAGAAGAAGCCGCTGCTCCCGCTGCATGATCCGACGTTTGCTCCAGGAGTGCTGCAAGCATGAGTGAGACTAGACCTGCCGCTGAAATGCCTCCGGCGGCGCCGCCTCCTGAGCACGAAACCAGAGATGCCGATATCCGTAAGCTGGTGATTATGGGCATCAGTATGGCCGCGTTGATTATCGGCGGCTTTATCGCAACGGAGATCATGTTTCATTATTTCGTTGGCCCACGGCCGATCAAGTCTCCTACGACCCTTTTTACACGTGGGCAGACACCGCCTGCTCCGCTAATACAGGAGCACTCGGGCCTGGAGCTGCAGCAATATCTTAAGCAGGAGAATCACATTCTAGACAGCTACGGCTGGGTCGACAGGAAAGCAGGAATAGTGAGAATTCCAATTGATCGCGCGATGGCTTTGCTATTGCAGAAGGGGCTGCCAGTCCGGCCACCCGGCCAGATAACGCGCCGTGTTTCAGCGCCAGTCTCAATTCCGCGCGGCGATTTCGGGCCACTGCCCCAGGGCGTTATCCCAGGGCCGCAACCGCAATGATGCAATGATCGAGACGCGAGCAAGATTATCTGGCGCGCCGGGACATGAGATCGAGGTTCCGCGCGGCCTGCGAGAGCATAGGCAAAAGCCTGGGCGGTGGATTGCGCCGGTCCTTCTGCCGGCCGGTTGGCCGGAGATCGTTTGGCCGGCAATCTTTTGGCTGGCGGCTGTTTGGCTCGTGCCTGTTTGGCTCGTGATGGGTTGGATGTGCGTAGCTACTCCGGCCATCGCTCAGAGCGGCGCGGAATCCGTGTTCCCCGGCGCGGCGTCGCCGAACATGGTGGGGAACGGACCTCTGAATTCCAAGCAGACGCCGGCCTTGTTGCGGGGAGTGGGTATTGATCAACGGTTGAACCAGCAGGTACCGCTAGATCTGGCCTTTCATGATGCAAGCGGAAAGCAGGTCCGTTTAGGCGATTATTTTGGCCAAAAGCCGATGGTTCTATCGCTGGTCTATTTCAATTGCCCGAATCTTTGCACCATGGTGGAAGACAACCTTGTGCAAACCTTGAGGTTGTTGAATTTCACCGTGGGGAAGCAGTTCAACGTTCTGACCGTGAGCTTTGACCCGCACGATACCCCTGAGATGGCGGCGGACAAGCGCGCGATATATCTGGGAATGTACGGGCGCGACGGATCCCAGAACGGCTGGCACTTTCTGACCGGGAGCGAGGCTTCGATTAAAGCTTTAACAGATGCGGTCGGCTTTCATTATAACTATGATCCGACTACACATTCTTATGCGCACGCCGCGGGGGTTTTGGTACTAACGCCGCAAGGTAAGGTTTCGAAATACTTTTACGGCTTGGTATATCCAACTAAGTCCATGCGCCTGGCACTCGTGCAGGCTTCAGATAACAGAATCGGATCGGCGGTAGATGAACTGATCCTATATTGCTGCCAGTACGACCCCGCGACTGGCAAGTATGACTGGGTTATTAATCGAGTTCTGACGCTCGGGGCCATTGTGTGGGTCCTGTGCCTCGGCACGCTGATTTTGGTCTTGCTTCGTGGCGAGCGTCACCGTCATATGCCGGCGTAGCCGAGAAATAGTGGCGGCGCCGTCCTGAACATCCGGGAAAGCACCGGGAAGGCAACGGCAACTACTATCCGCGCGGCCGCTGATCTTTCTCGCAGCTTTATGAAACTTCTCGCGCGCCCGGCGAGACAAACGATTGAGGTGAAATGCAATAATGTTGTGCCTGATCCCATTCCTGCCTCCAGAAGCCTCGTCGATAGCATCGCACGTCGACGGCCTGCTGTGGTTCGTGATTGGCATATCCGTGTTTTTCACGGCGCTGATCTTTATCTTGCTGTTCGTTTTTGCCATCAAATATCGCCGCCGTTCGCCGGATGAGATTCCGGTGCAGATTCACGGCTCGCTTCCGTTGGAAATCCTGTGGACAGGGATTCCGGTCATTATCGTGATTATTCTTTTTGTATGGGGAGCCCACTTATTTATTGCTGAAAGGCGGGCGCCGGCGAACAGCGTTCACGTGTACGTGATCGGCAAGCAGTGGATGTGGAACATACAACACCCCGAATGGCCTCGGGAGATCGATGCGTTGCACATCCCTGTCGGGGAACCCATAC
>JBOGJS010000117.1:0-3059 GCA_050745365.1 Terriglobia bacterium | reverse complement strand
CCAGCCCGGCGCGGTCCTGCATCGCCTGGTAGGCAGGTATCTCGACTTCCGCCTTTTCGCCCCCCTGCTTCTTCCGTAGCCGCGGCTTCTTCACCCCCAGGGTCCACTCCTTTAGATAAACCGGGCCTTGTTGCGCGCCAGAAATTCGCCCAGCTTCCGTCCGTTGACCTTTTCGTGCTTAGCTACAGCATGGTACTTTCGTTTCACGGCGGTTCTCCTTTTTGTGGTTTCGCAACCCCCGATTCTATGGGAATCGGAGGAGTAACCGCCGCGGCTCAACTTTCAACTATCCTTGGGAGACCGCCGGTAATCCCGCTCGCACAGAGAGGAGCATGCGGCGGCCCACCCGATGACACGCTTCGACTGCTACTGTTGACGATAGCCAAATGAGACATTGTGCTCTTATCGTTGGCTTTGTTCCCCGCGCGGGGTGCTCAGCCCTCGCCGCGAGGGATCCGCGCGATCGCATCGATCTCAACCTTGAGACCGCCCCACAGGACCGATTGCACGGTGGTGCGCGCCGGCGCATCGTGAGGAAAGAATTTTGTATAGGCACGGTTGAACTCATCGAAGTCTTCGATTCTAGCCAGGTGGCAGGTGCATTTGACCACGTCCCGGGAAGAGCAGCCGGCCGCTTTCAGCACTTTCTCGATATGCGCCAGCGTGCGCTCCGTCTCCTCGCCGACCGTCCCGGGAATCACCTGCCCTGTCTTCATATCCAGCGAGGCGTGGCCGCTCACGTAAAGCCAGCCATCGCACTCGACCGCGGCGGAATAGGCGCCAGTGCTGACTTCCTTATCGGGATGTTTCACGATTCGTCTGCTCATTTTGGAATTGACCTCTGCATGTTTAGCTCAAAATCTTCGCCTGCTCGAATGCCGTGATTGCTTCCTGCCGGGTGGTTCCGCGAAGCTTCAGATATCTCCGCTCTCCGATCGGCAGCCTGGTTGGCTTGCCTCGTCTGGGGATGATCAGCGGCTTGCCCAATTCTCTCACCAGGGTCATTTTCTCCGCCGCTAGCGGCAGCTCCAGAATGCCCTTGCCCGAAGTATGCCAAAACGAGACCCAGATGTACCCCTTGCGTTCAAAGATAAAAGCGCGTCCGGGAGCTTTGGCGTCGGCGACGTTTTTTATCTGATCGCAGGGCACAAGCTCAAATTTTCCGTCCTCATCGATCAGCAGCGTGTGCTCTTGGCCCAGGTTACGCAGTGCGATCTTCTGCTTCTCTGTCAGCCATCCCTGTGCCCGGACATCCTCCCACCGGCGGGTTGTTTCGAGATTATCGGGTGTCCTCGGGTGGGCCGCCAATGCGACGACGAGTTCCTGTGATCCTCGAGAGAGCGAGACGGGGCAGTCCCAGGCCGCGGCGACCGCCGTCGCATACTCCAGCATGTCTGGCTGCGTGCCGATCGTCTCCGGGCTTGGAGCCCAGTATCCAAGCCATCCGAAATTGATGCAGGTGAAGTCCCTGACCATCCGTTGAATCTCGGGAGCCGGATAGGCGCGAATTGCTGCTTTGACCTCCTCTGGTTTGGCGATATCGAAGGCATTGCCCCGCGTGATCGTGTGCCAGCTAAAATGTGCTTTACAGGACCCCTCCGCAAGCAAGGACTTTGGCTCCAGGAGATTTGCGATTCTCCCTTGCGCCAGCGGTATGTTGTACCAATACGGGCGCGGTACCTGTTCGGCGCCATCGAAGTATAGAAATTTAAAGCCTGCTTCTTCATAAAACTTCTTGATCCGCTCGGCGACTTCACCTTGCAGGCTCGTATTCTGCGCGAAACGCGCAAAAGACCAATCCGGGCCGCTGCCGCCGTACATATCGAGCACCCCAACCCGCGAGCTCATCTCGTGGGCGGCGGCCTCGGTTCCCAGCGCGCCGCGCTGGCAGCCTTGAAAATGATAGGGCGGTGTATCGGTGTACTTCGCGTAAGCGATAAGCTCGTTTTGGATTCTCACAATTTTTTTGCCGTTGTCCATCGTCGCGAGCCATGGGTTCTCCTCAATCGGAATTGTCGTGGCTCCGGCTTCGACATCCTGAGAAAGTGTATAGTTCAGCAGTAGGTTCAGCCGCGGATCCGGTTTGGGCGTAACATAGGCATCTTTCTCGGTCGCCATCGTATACAGAATATGCAGGCCCGGGAGCATGCCGGCTTTGTTTATCTTGTCCACCACGTCCTTTAGATCTGCCATCCCTCCCGGATATTCGCTATTCCACGGGAAATGACCGACGGTTTTCGAAAATGCCAGGCAGTACACCATGAACTGCCGAAAGCCGCCTGCTTTGGCGTATTCGATCTGCCGATCTACATCCTTGGGTGTGATCGTGAATGCCTGGTAATAGGAAAACTTATATTCTTTGCTGCGGCGGCTTTGGACGCCTTTGGGAAGGTCGAAATCTTGCTCTACCTGAGCAATTCGATCCAAGAGACGGGACGTCGCGGTTGCAATCAGCGCCGCCCCTACGTCTTTGAGCTTTACGCTCCGAACAGAGCCTGCGTGGAACAAATAGTGGCCTGCGCATGGCGTCGCATCAATCTCGGTTTCGGGATCGGTCGCCAGTACATTGACCGCTACGTCCTCATCCCACATCACATTCAGCCAGTCCCCAAAATTCTTCCGTGTCCGGATCGGCAGTCGCAAAAAGATCGTCTCATCCAAAGGAAAGGCGTGCTTCGGCCGTATCGGCGTATACCCCTTGTAGGTAAGCTCCTCCAACCGAAATGCAATATAGGAATCGGTGATCCTCAGCCCGATGGTCCCTTCATACCCCACCAGCGCGAAGTCGACTCTCAGCTTGTTGCCTTCCTTTCGCACGCGATCGGCGGGAAAGTGTGTAATCTTCGCCGGATAGGCTAACTGCAGCTCGTTGTCCAGTGGGCGGTATTGGGTCACATTGAACATCTTTACGTCCGCCGTGGTGTCCAGGCACTCCTGCCCCGTAGCCTTGTGGATCAAGCTGCGCGCCGAGCCGTTCGCGCCGATCACCAGACGCATGTCGGCGTTCTCCAGCACCACTGCACCGGGTTCGGCCTGAGCGGGCACTTTCGAGGTATCGT
>JBOGJS010000116.1:0-8349 GCA_050745365.1 Terriglobia bacterium | reverse complement strand
TCGCCTGGTTCGGCAATTTCCGCCGGCTGGTTGTGCGCTACGACCGCTCGCTGACGATTTATGAGGGCTTCTTTCATATCGCCTGCTTCATGATCGTCTTACGGAAGGTTTTGAAATAGCTTCTAGTATGATCAGCAAAGGCGACCGCTTCTTTGTAAGCGGCTGTGGCCCGCTGTATTTCTTCGTCCTTGCGCATGAACCAGTCCGTTGACCAAATTCGATGAAATTTCCACCCGAGTTTTTCAAGCTGCTGTTGTCGCAAGCGGTCTCTGTCGCGCGCTGTGGGGCTCGAATGGTATGACGCTCCGTCGCACTCGATTGCCAAAACGAACCGGCCTGGCTGTTCCGGGTGCTCCGCCACAAGATCGATCCGGTAGCCTGAAGCACCAACCTGCGAGACGACAGGAATGCCCTTCGATGTGAGGACATCAAAAACTTCGGCTTCAAAAGAGTTCATTGGGAATTGTGTTGAAGTCGGGCCGCCCAGCCTGTTGCCGCCACTGCCAGCGTACTCCAAGTAATCACGAAGCATCTCAACTCCGGTGTCCGGCTTAACCTTCGCGAGGTCCATATCCAGGTGACTAAAGGACGAAACCACAATCATTTCCTGGCGGGCTCGCGTTATCGCCACATTGAGCCGCCTGCGTCCGACGAATGACAGGAGCGGTCCGAACCTGAACGGAAGATTGCCAGCCCGATCTTTACCATAACCGACTGTCAGAATAATTGAGTCTCGTTCGTCCCCCTGGACACGTTCTAGGTTCTTCACGAAGAATCGCTCTGCCGCATTCGGATCGAAGAACTCAGCCAGTTCGGGTCTCTCAGAGAGCGCTTGGTCGATTGCCCGCTGGACGCGGTCAGCGTGGCGAATCCCCATTGCGATGACGCCTAGAGATCGGTGCGGATTCTTTTGTGCGTGTTCCAACACAAGGTCCACAACCTTCCGGACCTCCGCCGAACAACTTTCTTCCTGCCCGTCGACACCGAGCGGCTGCTGGATCAAGACGTGCTGGATAACAGGGGGACCTCCCGGCCCAGGAAACGTCACCAAACGACCTTTGTAAATATGGTGGTTTGAAAAACTGATTAACGCTTCGTCTCGGCTGCGGTAATGCCAGATCAACTGCCAAGAGGGCAGGAAGGCATTCGTCGTATCGAGGAGGCTCTCGTATCCCTCTACTCCTGAGGTCGATTCATCTTCGGCCAACTCGTCATCATCAGCCGAAGCGAAAAAAGTCGTAGGAGGCAACTGCCACCGATCTCCGGCAACGACAAGCAAGAATCCACGCATGATCGCCGGGATTGCGTCCTCTGGAAGAACCTGACTGGCTTCATCAAAGACCACAAAGTCAAACGACCTGGTCGAGTCCAGCAACTGGCTAACCGAGAGTGGACTTGCCATCCAGCACGGACAAACGGCGGTCAGGACATGGCGGGTTTCCGCAAAGAGCTGTCGCAGAGGCCTGTGCCTGCGCTTCTTCTCCGCCTCCGCCCGAATTATGTACTCTTCGTTCCTGTGCTCATTCATTGCCGCCACGGCGCGCTCCGCCCAGGCTCGCTGTACCCGCGCCGCGGCGACTCGAATACGCTCCTTATCGAGCTGTTTGAATTCGCGCACGAATCCGTTGTGCGTTTTGCCGCTAAAACCGGCGACTTCTGGGTCATCAGCCTGCGCAGCTTCTAAGCAAGAGGAGTACCAACACTGGTCAAAGGCCAGGGCCCACTTTTCAGGTTCTATCTTCCCTTTGCGGAACTCCTCAACCAGGTTGCCCACGCCGGCAGCCTCAAGATTACGCTCGATCTCGAACAGTTTCGGCAACTTCATCGGGGTGAGTCGATCTGTGGCGAGTCCGGCGATGTACGCGGTCAGTTCCGCGAGAGGCATTTGGTCAATCTGTTGTTTGGCCACAATGCGCGCAAGCCTTTGAAGGCCCCCACAAGCTAACTCAAATTTTCTGCGGGCGTCCGAATAGCCAGTCGGTATGTTGGGCGGCTGCGACCCGCCAGTTAGCCGGGACCACCTTATTCGCTGGTCTTCAGCGGCACGCAACTCGGTGAATAGCGTTGCCGTGCGAGACTTGCCTGCTGATCGACAGGCGAGCGCCCGAGCTCTTGCCCTACGGTAGTCGCCGTTGGTACACCACTTCCATATAGCGCGTACTCCGCCGTCGCTCCCGGCGGCGAGGGCATTCATTAGCTCGGGGATATCTTGCCCGAAAAGTTCGAGCGAGTAATGTTCTAGTGTCCGCCCAACTACATCAAGTAGCGAATAGAGTTCGCGTGCCTCGTTTAAGCTTCCTGGCGTTCGGAAGCCCGTCATCTTGACAACCTCTGACAGAGACGCCATAAACTCTGGACATATCCGTGAGGATAGCTCTGCGGCGACGTCGACGGCCTCCTGCGCAGCAGGGCCGTCCCTAAGCTCTACACCGTTCCACGGGGAGGGGTCACGCCGAAGAAACAGCGATGCGAGCCCCTCGGCTTCTGCCAGCAGATCACGCACCTTTGCCGGTCCTGAGGTTTCGATTTTGCTCAGGTCTGCCTTACGCCATCGCGTTTCAGCCCGAACTTGAGTTTGGAAATGCAGAAGCGTTCCTTGAAGTTCGTATACGGACAGGTCGCCTGGTGTGCGTGGCTTATGTAAATTTGCGACATGCCTGTTCAGACGGTCCCGACGTTCTACGTAACGCTGGTGCATTTCATCGCAAGCAATTGGAACTGACTGCCGGACAGCATCCAAGGCAGCCGCTACTTGTTCCATGACGCGCTTGGAAGAAACATCGGCCCCGTGAAGATCAACCGTGAGTTTGTCCAGGCCAACTTGTTGAAGACGCTTCAACACTGCCTCAAGTGCGGCTCGCTTTTCCGCAACAAAGAGCACAGCCTTGCCAGCGGCGGTTAGACTGGCTATTGCGTTCGCAATGGTCTGACTCTTTCCTGTTCCGGGGGGTCCGTGAACAACAGCGCTCTGCCCTTGCAAGACCGCGGCTACAGCAGACTGTTGGCTCGAATCAGCGTCGAGAATCAGGAACTCCGACTGCGGTGGAATACGGTCGAATTCCTTGGGATCAGGGTCGACCGCTTTGGTCCCAATTAACTCCTTCGCGTCCATGTCGCCGGCGAGTGCGGCGACGAGGTCACTGGACACGAGATGATCCAGGTTCTCTTGCAAATCGCGCACCATTGCCATCTTCTGAAAGGCAAAATTGCCAAGAACCGCCGTCTCTTTAATCGCGAAGTCGGGTATCGATTTGCAGGTTGCCTCGACCAGCTTGTAAAGCGGTAACGGATCAAAAACCTCTTCTTCGTCGTGTCCTTCCAGGTGAGGAAGCAGCCGATCCGATGATATTGAGAGCCCGTATTCCTCTTGCAGCACATGCATCAGAACAAGGTTGACTTGCACGGGACCGACACGGTGAACAGAGATCGCTGCACCCGAGCGCCCTTTCAACTCAAGTGCGACCGGGATAAGTAGAACTGGCGAGTCCGGGTTTCGTCCTCCATCGGCTGCCTTCCAACCCGCCATGCCGAGGGCAACAAACATCGTCGCCAGTCCCTTTTCTTCTTGATTGGCTTGAGATCTGCGCCAGATGCTGAGGACTTTTGCCATCAACTCCTCATCCGACACACCTCTGACGAGTGTCTTGAGGGGTACGCCATCACCGCGCAGAAGAGCAGCCAAGCGGTCAACACCGTCAAAGGACAACGAAAAAGTTCCCCACTTCAGAGGTCTGTAATAGAGGAGATTATTACGCCGGGAGAGATCGATCAGCTTCTTAATCCAGATTTGGCGTGCCTTCTCGACGATGTCCCTTCGCTTTTGGTTGACTTCCACGGCTGCTCTCGCTGCAGGCACGTCGGGCTAACCCGCAAAGCCTGCACAATTACCGCGCCGGCTCGGGTCCATTGGCCGAAGCTTCCGTTCGCTTTGAAAAGGTACCCCGATGAAGATCGAAACTCTAGCGCCGAGAGCTGAGTGCTCCTCAATGAGTCGAGTCGTCTTGGTGAGTAACCCCTCCATCGAATGCGATGATAATAGCAGAGTCGAGACGGTCATTGCCACCGCCGACTTACAGCGCCTTCAGAAAGGCTTGCACCAGTTCAAATGCACGACGCGCCTCCATCGCGCGGCGATCTGATCCCGGCGAATCGAAGAATTCTACAACCTGCATCGGGCCGAAGTCTTCCGGGCTCCCGAATTTGTCGTGGAGTATATCGATCGCACGTTTTACGTCGGATTCTTCAGCCCGTTGACGCCAAGAGGCTGCCAATTGTGCTAGCCCGCCTGGAAAGTGATCCAAGCAATAGCAGAGATCGTAAGCATCTTTTGGCTTATCGCGACCGGCAAGGGCGTGAGCTTTCATGATCAGAAAATCGACGACCGAAGCTACCCGGACACGCACCTTGTTTCTGGCGCCCAGAAGTGTGCGGCCTTCAACCTCAATCGCCACTGGCGCATGGAAAGCTGTTCCGCATGCGTCGGCTTGCAAGACACGAAAGCCCTGAAGCAATTTCGGTTTATTCTTTTTGAGCTTCACTTCTTTGGGCGCCAGGAATTCAACTTCAACTCGAACCGGTAGACCGCCATCGTCCAGGCCGACATCGGCAATAAGTTGAAATGGCTTTTCGCCAGGCCGATACCGCCGAGTGTCCAGCAACTGCTTGAGTAATTCCGCATACCTGCCTCGGCTGAGTTTCTCGGCATCCAGAGCCCAATCGACATCAATGCTTCCCACATGAGGCTCGTCAGCTTCGGGGAGCAGCAGATCAGGGACCCAGCCGCCAATCAGTACAAGGCAGTCCTGAAAGGCCGCAAGTACTTGCCCGACATCGACCAAGACACGCCGTGCGGCTTCCGTCTGGCGAGAATCGTATTCAGCCTGATGCCTAGGCTCCGGGCTCATTTCTGGCTGCTTTCCCACACTGGCCTTAGACGTTGGGCTAGCAGAGCCTCCGCCGCCTCTGTCCCCCGGCCACCGCAATGGAAAAGGTCTATGCAGGTCTGGACTGGGTTTGTACATCCCATCCGCGAAGGGGTTTTCCTCTCGCCAAGGTAGAATACCCCCTCGTCGTCGGGTACAAGCACCTCTAAGTTTTCGCCAGAGTCTACGGATTTCGCGCTGATCAGCGCTTCGAAGCGCGCAACGTACTCGCGAGCTACATAAATCCACGCCTTCGGCTGGCGAACGTGCGGTGCCTGGAGGTCTGCGGCAGAAAATGCTGCATAAGCCGCGCGACCGCCGGCGTCCAGGTCAAGCCTGTATAGAGCTTCGTTCAGTTGGTTCCCTCGGAGGAGCGTAAAATAGCTGCGCCGTTCGTGCCGTTCGAAGCGATAGGCATCGCGCCACGCGTAGAAAAGCTTGAGCGAGTCACCCACGCGAAAACCTCGCTCGTCCGAGACCTCTATGAAGGCCTCATCCCGAAGGAAACGGATTACCTTGTTAACCAGCCCAAGACTTGGCTTTTGAATTTTGACGCTCTCCATCTCGCCGAAGTGTTCCTGGACCATTCGCTGAGTCCAGCGCCAGCCGGCATGCTCGGGGACCAGAAGAGCCCGAACCACACGCCCCGCCTCCGGCGAGCTCAAATTGGCTTTGGGACGAGGCGGACGATGGACCGGAACCTGCCCCCGACGCTCAAGAAAAATCAGGCCCGGCGCTTCAATGTGGCAGTTGCCGGCGAGGTCATACCAGCCCCAACCGTGTTGCAAGCACAAATCTGCCAGTCGGGGCGACACAAATGGCATGGCAAGTACGGGCACTGCAATTTGCCTGGAATTAGAGGGAGGGTGGTGCTTTTGGGCGAGCGCTTCAAATGCGTTTGGCCTCAAATCGCTCTTGCAGTTCACGCAGAGAGACACAGCGGTCCCTCGAACCGGAAGCTTGGCTACCAGATCAAACCCGTTGCCGATTGGAACAGCGGCCTTCTCAACCTGCCAATCCTTCAGCCACGATATGCCCTTGAGGAAATCCCGGAGCTTTGAGGCAAGAGCATCCTCTAGCGCTAAGCCCACCAGCCCGGTCGTGTTCATGATGCGGGCCATGTTCACGGTAACGTGAACATACCATATATCGTGAACGTTATCCAGTCACAACTCGGACTTTTTGACGCGGCCTCTGCTTTGCGCGACTGCAGTCTGGCGGGGACTCAATGCTGGCACGAAGCATTTGGTCTGACCCTGTGGAGCGCTAGTGATGGAGCTCTTTTTTCAAGGTTCCTTACATAATGAGGGGCCAAATGTCGCTGTGAACGGCAACGCGCAGAGGGACGCATAACTTCAGGAGAGCTCTTTTCGATATGAATATGAACATCCACCCGGAGTTTCTTGCGGCGATTCGAGACCTCGGCTACACCGAAAACGAAGCCGCGTTTTTGTACCTTGTGGCGACTCATTCCGGCTACTTTACGCGGCAGCAGTTCCTAACATTCTCGGCCAAGACTAAGGGCTGGTGCGCGCACCGGCTTACCAGTAAGACGCTGGAACACCACCATGCGCGGCTGACCGAATACGGCAAGCAGGCGTGTGTATTCAACCTCTACTCGCGCCGAATCTACGGACCCATTGACAAGGACAATCTCCGAAACCGAAAGCGCCAATCCCAGGAGCTCATTCTCGTCCGGTTGCTGATTCTCGATTTTGTTTTGGCCAACCCAGAGTACCGTTATCTTGAAACCGAGGCCGATAAACTCGCCTACTTTCACGGGACCCTAGGATTGCCGCTGCCCGTGCTGCCTGGCCGCACTTACAAAGGCGCCCACTCGAACTCTAACACCAACCGCTATTTCATCGACCGCTTCCCGATATTTTTCCCGAATACTGGCGGTTCACTTTCCCTTCCGCCTCTTGTGACTTTCACCTATTGCGACTCCGCCGACTGGAGCCTCGCGCGGTACATCACCCACCTTCGCAGCTACGAGAGATGTTTACGCCGGCTCCCTGCATTCAATTTCGTTTACGCGGCTCCAAATCCGGCCAAATTCAGCCGGGCGGCGGCGTTCTTCACTCGACTCTTCGAGGGCTCGGACAGGGTCAGCGCCAAACAGCTAGCCCGCTACTTCGAGGCCCGCCGTCTCTGGGACGCTGGCAAATACAATTCGCTCACACGCGCTGATCGCGATGTACTTCGCGACGGTGACAAACGGTATGCCGACGCGGGATTCGAATCGGCGTACCAAAAGTGGCTCGCTGGTAATCTTCGGCAACCCGATCTGGAGGCCGTTTTAGACCCGCCTCAGCCCCGCCAGGAAAGGAATTTTCTAACTTATGAGCTCCCTGAGCGGTACGACATTTTCTATACCGAAGCCTCCAAGGATTACAGACCGACGGCTTGGGACCGACGGTCTGGTTCCCGGTGTGTCGGCCGGTCTGCTTCCTGTGATGTTTAACCTGCGGTTGCACGAGGAGTTACGTTTCGCTCAGCAAGATCGAAGTGACGCGGCAAAAACACAACCGTGGCGGGGAGCGACCCCATTTTGCCCGCCTTTCGGCGGGCCAAAATCCCTGCGGGCTTTGGGGGTCGCTCCCCGCCACGCTACGCACCTTGCGTGTGCCTCTCGTGCTTTCGCCGCGTCACCGAATTTTGCTGGCATTTTTGCGAGCACTTTTGCCAGCAAACTTGCTGGCACTCCTCTCTTAAACGGAAGCGGCTTGGTCTCTCATAGCGGCAAAGAAACTGCCCGAGGGCTGGTCCGACGGCGAAACGGCGGCGTTCAGCGCGCACCGAGAAACTGCTAGCGCGGGCCGCACAAGATGAGTGAGAGAGAACGCTCGTCGCTAGACACTGTGTGAGCTGTGATGGCGCGAGCGACCGACACTACCGAGACGCAACTTCGGGTTCTTTTTTACTGCGGAGGAATAGTCATCATGGAAACAGTCCATATCACCTTAACAAGGGAGATGGTCCTGCGACTCGAAGGCGAACCGACTCCAAGCGCGCTCACGCGTAGAGACCTCAGCGCGATTTCTTGGGGTCAGCCCGTCGCTGGTGTATGCTTACGTCGAGCGAAAGCAGATTCCTCATTTCCGAATGATGGGCCGCTCGATTCGGTTCAGCCTTTCTGAACTCGAAAAGTGGCGGCTACAATTCTTTGTAAACGGAGGAATCAATGGCTAGACCACGCAACACTGGGGGAAGAGCTTACCCCCGGCGAAATTCTGCGATCTTGTGGGTGTGCTACCGGGATGCACAGGGTGAGATATGCAAAGAATCGGCTGGAACGACGGACCCACAGGAGGCAGAGCGTTTTCTCAGGACGCGCCTGGACGCACGGGATGATGGGGCGCTTCCGACCCTGCTTTCAGGCAAGAAAATAACCTTCAACGAGTGGCTCGACTGGTTCTTGGAGATG
>JBOGJS010000115.1:0-8801 GCA_050745365.1 Terriglobia bacterium | reverse complement strand
CTCATCATCCCCACCGCACCCACACAGCCTCAGTTACAGTTTTGATTACCGAGCAGATGGCTAAGTTTTGGAAAGTATCCCTGGCTCAATTCTCGAAAGCGCCGAAGGTGTAATGGGGAAAACCTCCATCGCCTGTCTGCAGGCCCGCGTAAAAGCGTCCTTTGTCGACCTCTTGGATTGCTGCGACGTGGGAGGAAGGGCAATCACGAATGAGATCAGGCCTGTCGGCTCGAAGTCCACGCTCCACCTCTCTTGTAGTGAATCCTTTTCGCTACTTCATACGAGGTGAAAGTCCACAGCCACACGGTCGCGCAAAGATGCCTCCAACCCCGCCTGAAAGGCAAATTCGGCCCAATTCTCCAAGGCAGATCGCACTTCAGCTAGGATATCCCGCGGCTTCCGGACGCTGAATCGGTCGGCGTCCTCAAGCAAATCGGCCCGGGTAATCCCTTGGAATTTTCCGTTCACGCTCATCAGATGCTGGTAAGTCCATTCGCCCTTAGGATTGTAAGCATGGGTTACGTCGTATGCAGGGGCCAGTTCCCACGACCTGCCCTGTTTCAAAAGAGAGGCGAAATTCTTGGTGTGATCGTCGCAGTCGCGGGCCATCACATTAAAGGCCATGCGTCGGAATGCCTGACTCACCGCCTCATCGCCAAGATTGAGCTTCGCCATCGTTAAAAACAGTTGGGCATAGGCGTGAGTCCCGCGCTGCCTGAAATCGAGATGATTCATAGCGCAGAGCGTCTGGACATGATGTTTGTGCGTTTGCCCGCGAGTTGTGACTTCACGATCGAAGCGCTTGGTCATAAAGTGCGCCCGACCGCTCTCCTCAAGCAGCCGGCAAGGGGACATCGAAATTCCCGCCGCCTTTGCCATGAGCGAATACGCATATTCGATACGTCCGTACCCTTCGCCGGTTCCCAATTCTTTGTCTTTCCCGATGCCGTCGAATTTAAGTAGCCAATGCTCGAATCCCGGCGCGGCATCGAACTGTCCGCTGCGCACTTCATCAGTTTTCGGATTCCAGGCAATGACCGCCTTTGCGCGCGCGCCGCCCGCAGAAGTGCCCACCTTGATGATGTTGGCGAGCGCGGCTTTGGCCTCGTTATCTACGGAGAAGTTCCCCTGAACCAACCGCCGCGCTTCTTCCACGAGTTGCTTCATCGCAATCGGTGTTGCGCTTTCCTCATGCGACCCCCGTGCCGGCCGGAACTCCAATGCGCCCATACCGCGCTGGCCCATGTAGGCCAGCCGATCCAAAACCGTGATGGAACTTTTGTCGATGCCTTTGGTTGCCATCCAGGCATCAATCAGGGCATTGCCGAAATCATCGGGCAGCGCATCGGCGAGCATGGCGGGTAGGCCAAGATACGTTGCTTTCGGAAGAGCAGGAAACGCGAATATTTCGCGACGGTCTGTGAGAGGCATCGTCAGGGGCGCGGCGTCGATTTGTTTCCGTCTCCACGCAGGATCATAGGCAAAGGCATAACAATCCAGGCTTGGGTCCGGCGCGACAGCGCCAACCCGGCTGCCCCACATCCGAACTTCGATCACCTGAACCGGTTTCATCAGTCGTGCCTCTGAGCTGCGCGAGGATGGCGAACTCGCTGACGCACTTTTGTGCTGCGCAGAAGAGCGAGAGGATTGACAGACGGCTTGGGTGCAAGCATCTCGATGCCTTCCAGTGAATCCAGCGCTTTGAGAACCCTCAGCAGCGATTCCACAGTGGAGCCCCGTCCCGCCTCCAGATTTCGCAATGCTTTTTCGGAGATTCCGGCCTTTTCAGCAGTGGTACGCTGATCCAGATTCTTGGCGAGGCGGAGGCTTTGCAGCTGCTCTCCGAGGCTGCTTTGAAGTTCCTCAATAGACTTGAAGGACAATTGGTCCATAACGGTAGAATATTACCGTTTATGAGAACATTCAAGTGTAATAGGTAGATATATACCGTTTATTTAAATATGTGTCTTGCGGCGACGTGCTGGAGAATTGGTGATAATCGGTACTATTTTACCTATTATAGATTGCTATCGCCTTAAGCGGTAAGATTATGCCTCTTAAGTGCAATTCACCGGGCAATCGCCTCGAAGATGCGCTATACCGGGTTGCCGGATCAGATCAGAATTTGTATCGCTCCACAAAAGTCGCGACCCCCTTGTGCAAAGGGTCATTCACGGATGCAGCCCAGTTGGCCCATTTAAGCCAGCGAATCACTTCCGGCGCGTTCTTCTGTTCGTCTGAAGACTGGCTCGATACGTGAGCAATCAAAGTGCGCAGGTCAGCGGCAACCCGCCAGTTCTGCAAATCTGATTCCATCTGCTGTCTGCGAGCCCGATCCAGTTCCCGTTGCCGAAACTCTTCGTGTATTTCGGCATTTATCCGCTCCCTCTCCAGCCGTCCTTTGCGGATGACTGCGCCCAGTTCCACGAGTGCCGGCATCATGTCGTTCAGCTGGTCTCTCTGAAGATGATATCTGACGAACCGGATTGTGTCGTACGACTTGGAATTTGGGTAGCGACTCAGTTTGAATTTCTGGCAGGTTCCTTAGATTTCTGAGGGCAGTTGTGATCTGGCACTTTTTGGCCTTCTTCTAAATCCATAGGATAGGACTCCCAGCCACAATCGGAACACTGCCAAATGATGCCGACGCCCGGCTGCTCAAGTTTGTGTAAATTTTCCATAGGACGGCTAGGATAGCACGGAATCACTGTGAGGCTTTCTTTTTGTAAGAGCCGCGCTTCACTGGCGCGGGAGCGTAGCTGTCGGCCATCGTCACAATTTCTTCAAGACTCCAAACGTGGTCGCTCAGACCAGCCGCCATACTCGGCGTGATCCTCAGCGTCTTGTGGATTCTGGCGAAATTGTAGTAGACGGCATGGATAGCCACCATAGCGGCGTGGTTTTCAATCTTCTTGCTGAATCCGTTCGTCAATCTGGTAAAGCGCCTCATCCCCATCCGCATCGTCAGATTGTGGCGCTCAACAAAACTCGTGCTCACATGCTTGGGATCAGGATCGCCGCTCACGGTCTTCATTTCGCAGCCAATGCAGTTTGCCGGACTATAGCGGTGATCCGGCTCATTTGAAGCCCCGTAAATCTTCTGCAATTGGGCATAGTCAACGTCTGCTCCGAATGCCTCTTCAACCGCTTCTAGGTAGGCCTTGTGGCCGTCTGTCGTAACCTGTACGCGGCCACGGATGCGGCTTGCGGCGTCTTTCATAAAATCTATTGCCCAATCTGCGCTCCGGCCGCCAACTAGATAGCTCACGCAAAGTTTACTGTCAGCACACAGCCCCGTCCATGTCCAAACATCGCCCCATCCCTCCGCCTTTTGCTCTGGAGAGGCGTTTTTCTGCTTTGCTCCCACAAACGCCCAAATCTCGTCGCACTGAAGACGGCGCACACGAACGTTCCGCACGCGCTCATCGTGGAACCGTTCGCACGCCGCGCCAAGGTCCACGAGCAATTTGGTTACCGTATTGAGGGAAACATCGGCAAGGCGGCTACAAGAGCGGAGACTGTTTCCCTCTACCAGCATTCCTAGGATTTTTGCGCGGGTTTCAACCGGAAGCCGATTCATAAGAGAAGCATAGCGAACTATTAGCCTTTTGTCAAGCACAAAGTTCAGTTTGACGATTTTTGCAATTACGCGATTTGAGTGATAAACTCATTTCATTATGAATCCGGCGTTCCGCACCCCTGCTCAGGTGATTGAGGCTCAGCTAGAACAGCGCGGCTGGTCACAGCGTGTTCTCGCTAAGGTACTTGGGCTCACCGAAACGAAGGTGAGCAACATCATGAATAATCGCAGTCCCGTTACAACTCAAATCGCACTTCAATTGCAAGCAGTTCTGGGAATCAACGCAGACGAATTATTGGCGTTGCAAACCAGCTTCGAGTTGGCAAAGGCGCAACTTGAGTTTCGCCTCGACCCCGAGGTGGAATCAAGGGCCAAGGTTTTTGGAGATTTTCCCATCCCTGACATCATCAAGCGCGGCTGGCTCCCCGGCATCACGGACATGAATGATCCACAGTTGCAGCATAGTCTCTGTAAGTTTTTCGGGGTTGTGTCGATTGATGACATTCAAGTGCTGCCACATGCGGCCAAGAAAACCGCTGCGGATTCAGAGACTACGCCTGCGCAGCTTGCATGGCTCTATCGTGTGCGGCAATTGGCGATGGATTTTCCGGCTCCAAAATATTTGCCAGACCTGCTCTCCAGCGCCGTATTAAAGATGAAACCGCTGCTAATATCCGCCGACGGAGTGCGTAAAGTCCCGCGCCTTCTGATGGAATGCGGAGTGCGATACATCATCGTCGAGTCGCTGCCCGCATCCAAGATCGACGGTGTTTGCTTCTGGCTTAGCGAAATGCAGCCTGTAATCGGCATGACCCTACGCTTCGACCGGATCGACAATTTTTGGTTTGTGCTTCGCCATGAAATCGAGCACGTCCTGTGCGGTCACGGCAAGTCAGCAGTCATGCTCGACATGGAGATGGAACGAGCATCCACGGAATTCACCGAAGAAGAACGAGTCGCAAATGTGGCCGCCGCAGATTTCTGTGTCCCGAAACCCAAACTCGACAACTTTATAGCGCGCAAATCGCCTTCATTTACGGAACGGGACATACGGGGATTTGCAGCAACTATGCACGTGCATCCCGGCATCGTCGCGGGCCAACTACAGCGCCACACAGGACGCTATGACCTATTTCGCAACCATCTTGCGAAAGTTCGATCAATCGTCACACCTAACGCTGAGTTCGACGGCTGGGGAGATGTGGCCCAGGCTGCAATCTAAAAGGAGATAACCTCATGTCAACGGCAGCACAGAGAAAGCAGAAGTTCATCCGCTATTTCCGCCAGCAAACTGGAACGAGCGAAGTAAACATGCATGAAGTGGCCCAGATGGCTCACAAGATGTGTTGGTCTCTTCCGAAACCCGTCGATCCGATGGACCTCTTCGCCAAGCAGTTTGCTGATGCGGCGCGCGAAGAGACGCGGGAAGACAAAGTTACCAGGAGATCATACAAGGCGAATCTCGCCTACCTCCGCCGCACTGCCGGTGGAAAGCAACTTTGGCTCTGGTTCGACGTTGATGAAGCAACGCGACCTCAAATGGTCAAGGGATTGCACCACTACCGCGAGCAAATGGTGGGCGAAGCCGTGATTGGAGTCAACACGGCGAACCACTGGAACCGGGTTAACCCCGCCCAGCAGAAGCTCGGGTTTATCGCAGATTTGTCCCCTGACGTAGAGGAAAGAGAAATGGCCGCTAATCTTGAAGAAGAAAAGGCTGGTTAGCCCTTCTTCCACCGCGCTTGTGCCGCAATTCTGGCGATGTCAGCGCGGGCCGCTGGGGTGAGGCGCTTGGCACGTGCCCTCCCCCCTTTTACTCCCCCCTTGCGTTTCGCAGACGGGCGCCGCTTGGACTCGCTAACAGTGTCCTCGGCTTCGCCGATGGCAATGTCGAAAACCTGCTTGGCAAGCTGGACGGGATCGCGGGGGCGCTTTGGCATGAATCCAGTATCGGCGTCCGATCCAGCCCGCGCAAGGGCTGTGAAATTCAAACTGAGGCACCACCGGAATTTGCCCTCGATGCTCGGCCAAGGACGAAGAGCAGGCTAATTCTCAATCGCGAGTTGAGCCGGATTGGACCATGGTGCCAGCGGTTAGACGGGAATGCAGAGCTAACTAAGTGCGAATTTGCGCCCTTGCAGTCTCGCGACCCGCCTGCCACGCCGACTGCACGCTGTTTTCAAGCTGATCCTGGCGAGCGCGCACCCAAGGTGAATAGTGCTTCTCGGTGACGCGAACGCTCGCATGGCCGAGCAGGATCGAAACCTGATCGATGGGCACGCCGGCCAGCAGCATCTCGACGGCGAACGTGTCACGGAACATGTGGCAGTGGCAGCGTTTTGGCGTGCCGTCAGGCTTACAGAGATTGGCCACTTTGAACAGCCGCCGATAAGCGCGCTGCCAGTTGGCGACGAACGTCTTTGGCAACCCGTTGCCGGACCAGAAAAAATAGTTCGGATTCGGCTTGAGGCCGGGCGGGATTGAACGGAGCAGATTAGCGACGTGAGGCGGCAGCGGCACGAATACCGGCGTTCCGGTTTTGGCCTGATAGAGCATGAGCTTGTTTTCGACGAGCCGTGCGCATTCGAGCGTTGCGGCGTCGCGGATGCGCAGGCCGCTCCAGCGCATCAGCTCCGTGAGGGCACGGATGCGAATGCCGCGCTTTTCGGGAGCCCAGGAGCGCTCCATGTCTTCCCCGAGCCGGTACGTAGCGTCGATAATGCGCTTGTATTCTTCCGCAGTGAAGTAATCCGTTGGCACATGTTTGGCGATCACCCGGCCCATGGTTGCCGTGGGATTCTCCCGAAGCCAGCCCTGCCGGACGCAGAACCAGAAGAAGCCGATCACACGCTCGAACTTCTTTTTGCGGGCGAGTTCCTTCTCTTTCATCCAGGTTTGCCGCCATTCAGTGAGGTTGCGGGAATTGAATTCCCGCAGAAAGGTGATCCCCGATTCTTCGGCGAAGGCGACGAGCTGCACCGCGAAGATGCTGTGCAGCTTTTGGAGGGTAGCCGGAGCCAGACCGCGCGCCTCGGCGTCGGCGAGGAAGACGGCGACAGCCTCCTTGACGGTTGGCATCTTTGCCGGTTTCAGATCTTCCCCGCTCAGGGCGGCGTTTTCATATTTGCGTGCGAGGAGTTCCGCCTGTTCCCAGGACTTGGTTTTCGCTGATACGCGGAAGCGCCCAGTACGACCGGGGAGAGTGCCGTCAAGCCACTTGGGACAGCGGCAGCGGCGATAGCTGGAGTCGTCTTTCTTCGCGCAATCGGGGTGGTGGCGGGTGTAGACGGACAACATGATGCCGTCAATCTAGCACGAAAAGTCGATTGGTACAATCTTGGTACAGTTCGCGGTTTCTATCAGTTTCCCACAGCCCAAATTATTGATAACAAGCAGATTATATATTGGTGGAGGCGGCGGGAGTCGGCTGGACGTCACCATCTCAATCTGCGTAACTTATTGACTCTACGAAGTTCAAATCTGTCATGATTGTCATCATTTTCAGATCTTGGCACAATACGGTCACAAAACGCCCCTAAACCCGGATCGTGCGCACTTCCCAGAACCACCACACTTTCCAATTCTGGTTCCATCAGCGGGCACCCTGAAGTGCTCTACCACCTTTTATACATGACGGCCATGTGCGTTTTGCAGTTGATATCCGAGTTCGAATGGAATCCGGCCGGCCTGCTGCGTCAACAGGCGGCGTTAGGCCCGTTCCAGCGAACTCAGGTCGAAATCCTCCATCCCAAGTTTCACCGCGATCCCGGCCCTGGCTTTCAAGAACGGTTTGCTGTGAAGCACTGAGCTGGATGACCGGAACATATCTCGAAGCTAGCCAGCCGCGCGTGCCTCTTGCCTCAGAATACGCCGGCTCCGGTTCTGCGATCCGCCGCCTACACGCGTGGACCGCCACCGCTGAGGCCTTCTTCGTCGAACTGCCCTGCACAATCATTTTTTTGCTAACTACTCTCTACTGTGGATCGTCAATCGGGCATTCTGGTGATAGTCCATTCGATCTCTCCTGAAAAATTGCTTGTTCGACACAACCAGCTTCTCTCGCTTAGATCGAATGGATAACCCTCCTGAAACTTCACATCTAGAGCAGCCGCTGTTCCTCGGGACAGAAATGCGCGGTGCGCCCGCCCATCTTGAGCCGGACTATTCGGTGCCCCCGCGGGCACCGAGCGCGGTGGTAGATCATGCGGACGCGGTCGTAACCAGCCTCTTCACCGGAAGGCGTGGAGGGCTTCTTGCCGGTGCCGCCCATCCGCAGCGCTTTCCGCAATAC
Organism: Terriglobia bacterium; assembly: GCA_050745365.1. Taxonomy (GTDB): domain Bacteria; phylum Acidobacteriota; class Terriglobia; order UBA7540; family UBA7540; genus RH2-MAG17b. The sequence goes on along the minus strand of JBOGJS010000115.1, from coordinate 930 downwards.
GAGCTTGATAGCGGCGTAAAGCAACTTCAACTGAGGCTTCTTCAGGTGCGCGGAAGGGGTTAGCGGGTGGATACTCGCGGCGTAGAGGATCTCGTCGGAGTAGAGGTTTCCGATCCCAGCAATGAAATTGGGGTTCATGAGCATCTGTTTGATGCGTCCCCTTCGGTCAGCGAAGAGATCCAGGAAGCGCGTAAAGGTGAACTGTGGGTCCAGCGGATCCGGGCCGAGGTTGCGCACTTCCGGCAGATTCAGAATGCTCTCCTCTTTCGCGCAAAGAGCCTTGCCGAACTTTCTCAAATCCGAGAGGCCAAGCTGGCGGCCATTATCCAAATCAAAAAGCAGGTGAACGAAGCGACCACGCGTCGGCAGCAGTCCCGGAGCAGAGGGCGCCGGCCGCCAGCGGAGGCGACCCGATCTCGCGTCCCGCACGCGCTCCCAGTTCCCAACCAGAAGACTCCCGGAGATCTTCTGGTGGATGAGCAGCAGGTAATCGTCAGACAGGTGGATCAGAATGCTCTTGCCGCGGCGATCGACGGCGGTGATGCGTTTGCCAGCTACCCGCTTTTTGAACGCGGCGCGCGATTTCGGCAGTTTGAAGTATTTGGGCCAATCGGTTTCGAGGTTGACGATGGTTCGTCCAACGAGATCCGCACGCAGATCCCTCACCGTGAGTTCCACTTCAGGCAGTTCCGGCATCTGATTCAGGATAAGGTAGTCGCACGGCTTGCGGAAAGGCCATCTGACTGTCAAATCGCGAATTGAGGTTGCAGCAAGGCTCCGCCGTCGGTGGAAACCTGGCCGGCGGTGAACCCGGCCTCCACGCGGCGCGAAAAATGTGGTGCAAACGAGAACGTTTCTTGATTACACTCTGTCATCAGAAAGGCCGCCTCCGCACGGCCACAACTACGTCTCGATAACGCAGTTATGCCA
>JBOGJS010000114.1:0-3141 GCA_050745365.1 Terriglobia bacterium | reverse complement strand
CAGTCCACGATTTCTTCGCCGTCGAGCTGCAGCACAATGCGAAGCACGCCGTGCGTGCCCGGATGCTGCGGGCCGACGTTTAAGAACATAAAATCGGCATTTTCACTCTCACGTTTCATCCCCCATTCCTCGGGCTTGAAACGCAGCGCCTCCTGCTCCGCCTCTTCCTTCTCTTCAGGCAATCGATACGGCTCCATTTCCGTGGCGCGCGCAGGATGGTCCTTGCGGAGCGGATGTCCTTGCCAGCTTCGCGGCATCAAAATTCGAGCGAGGTGCGGATGACCGTCAAAAACGACGCCAAACATGTCCCACACTTCCCGCTCGTACCAGTTGGCGCAAGGCCACACGTCCGTCAGCGTGGGAAGATGCGCATCGTCTATTTTGAGAGGCACTTTGATGCGGAGATATTCATTGCGCGCGTACGAAAACAGGTGGTAGACCACAGTGAAATCGCTCGCGGGTTGCCCTTCGCGGTGTGTGCGGACGCGCTCGTCAATAGCGGTAGCATCGTAAAGAACCTGGTACGGATCCGGCACTCCTGTCTTCAAGTGCCGCATCATCTCATGCACTTGATCTCGAGTTGTCCAAAGAGTTGGAACTTCATCCAGGACAGGCTGGGGCACAACCGCTGCCTCGCCAAATTTTTCCTGAAGATCACTCAGAATGGTTGTGGTTTCAATCATCTAGGAAGAAGTTGAAGGTCACACCGAATCCGGCGTTCTCAACACGGATACCCTCTGCCGCTGTGCCTGCTTGAGGTCACGGTCCGCCGGCAGCGGCACCCTTTCCACGCCCTGTGGCCCCACCACCCAGCTCAGCGGCCGTCTTTCATTTCCCACCGCCTTCTGCAAAAGGGTGAGGCCATGTTCAAAGGCATCAGGCCGCGGCGGGCATCCCGGAACGTAAACGTCCACCGGAAGAAATTTGTCCACGCCTTGCACGACGCTGTAAATATCATACATGCCGCCTGAGTTGGCGCATGAGCCCATGGAAATCACCCAGCGGGGCTCCATCATCTGCTCGTAGAGCCGCTCGACCACCGGTGCCATTTTGATGAAGCAGGTGCCGGCGATCACGATTAGGTCTGCTTCGCGCGGTGTGTTACGGATCACCTCAGCCCCGAAGCGGGCGACGTCGTATTTGCTCGTTAAACTCGTCGCGAGCTCTACAAAACAGCAGGAGAGCCCAAACCCGAACGGCCAGATGGAATTCTTGCGGCCCCAGGCAATTAAATCCTGCAATCGCGAAAGAACTACGCTTCGCCGGACTTGATCCTCAAAGGCAGAGCTGTGCGCCGCCGCTCCCTCACCAGCCGGAAAAATTGTCGTTTGCATTTCTAGTGCCTTCAGACGGAGGGGCGGGAATGTAGCCCCGCCGCCGGCGCCTCTCAACCCGGAGGGGGCGAGAAACGCCGGGGGAGGGGGGACTCGTCGGCGGGGCTACAACCCCGTCCGTCCGTCAGTTTCGAACTTTATTGCCTTTTCGCGCCGTGTTGGTACGAAATCCAGCGCGCCCAGGCGCCACAGATAAATCAATGTCGCGACGAGAATACCGACAAAGACCAGAATCTCCCAGTACCCGGCCCATCCGGACTCTCTCGCCGCTACCGCCCAGGCGAAAATGAAGACGCCTTCGAGGTCAAATACCACAAAGAACATCGCAACGAGATAGAAACGGGCGGACATGCGAACATGCGCCGAGCCTTCGGAAAGAATTCCGCCCTCATAGGGATCGCCGGTGGCTTTTTCCTCGTGCCGCTGCCCCAGAAGATAGGACACGCCGAGCATCACGGCAATGAGGATCGCCACGAGGATGAAGTAGAGTCCAATGGGCCAGACAGCCAACTCTGTTTCCTCAAATTTCTCGGTTTAAAGTAGCACCGCTCTCTGGAACTGCTTCACGCTACAGAATAACGTACTCAGCAGGCGCTGCGGAACTGACCTTAAATATAATTGTTATCACAACTCGCGATGAGACCGCAAATCCGCTCGCAGGATTGCAGGTATTTTGTAAAGATGAAAAGTATAGCCACATCTCGCGCCGTTGTCCACGGCGGAAAAGACTGATGTTTTTAGCGGATAGCCGCAGCGCGGTATTTCCCTTCCAATTGAGCTACCATTGAGCGCCGGCATACCCCGGGTTCTGCTCATGGGATTCGGAGAGTCCACGGCGCCAATCCATCTCGGATTGGGGTAGAATGGCAGCGATTTCATAGTCATATCAATGAGGTAATCCACCTTGCCCACACCGGCGATGAAGTTAAGAACGAAGATGGCGAGCGTGCTCGCCATCGGTGCTGCACTTGCGTTTGGCGTATTGGGTTTTGCGAAATGGGGCCGAGTTCAGTTTCGAGAGGCCGCCCGGAGCGCGAGAGCGCGACAACAGTGCAGCTGGCCAGTTTATGACGGGGATCCCGGCGAGGGCCACTATTCCGAACTGCACCAGATCAACCGCTCAAACGTACAACGCCTCCACGTTGCATGGATGTATGACACGGGAGAGTCTGGCGGATTGGAAACGAACCCCCTCATCATCGATGGAGTACTCTACGCGTTCACGCCCTCCCTCAAGGTGTTTGCCCTAAACGCCGCCACCGGTAAGCTCCTGTGGAAATTTGATTCCGGAATACATGCAACGCGGCCGGGTCGCGGATTAGCTTATTGGGCCAGCGGCAATGATAAGCGGATCTTCGCTGGCGTAATGAACTTTGTTTACGCGCTGGATGCGCGCACGGGTAAGCCGGTACCGACATTTGGAAGGAATGGCCGGATTGACCTTCGCGAAGGGTTGCATCGAGATCCTTCCTCGGTCTCGATCACACTAACAAGCCCTGGGATCGTCTATAAAAACCTGTTAATCGTTGGGGGAGCAGAGCCGGAAACGCTACCCTGTGCTCCCGGCGATATTCGCGCGTATGATGCTCGAACGGGTGCGCTCCGTTGGTCGTTCCATACCATACCGCATCCAGGGGAGTTCGGCTATAACACTTGGCCGAAAGGCGCCTGGAAATACGCCGGCGCGGCCAATAATTGGGCTGGCATGGCGCTCGATGCGAAGCGCGGCATCGTCTATGTGCCCACGGGCTCAGCCTCTTTTGATTTCTATAAATCTAACGAACTCGGAAATGATCTCTTTGCGAAC